>JAJQHS010000049.1 GCA_021199635.1 Bacillota bacterium | reverse complement strand
CGAATCCGTCCTCCCCCACCAGAAGACCGGTCCTGAAGGATCGGGTCTTTCTATATCGACTTTACGCGGTTCGGATACGGTCATCCGGCAAACCGCCCTGCAAAAATTTTTCCATTTTCCCGAAAAATCACGCAACACTTTCCCCACTGGATTCGTTATCCAAGCAGATGAGGAAATAGGTCGACGCATATTGAACTCAATCGGCTTGTGTAAAAAAGCATCTGTTCGGCTTGACAGAGACTAATGCAATGTTGTATAATACACGCAAAATTCATAAGAAGGGAGGATACAAAAATGGAAATCATTGTCGAAAAGAAGGCCATTGCAGACGTGATTGAGATCACCGCCGGCTCCAACGGCAATTGTAGCGCAATCTGCGGCAACAAATGCCCTATTGGTATCTAAATTCAGCTTCGCCAGCCGCCTGCCGGGCAATCTTGGGCTGCCCAATGCGCTCGGCAGGCGCAGTAAAAAGGAATTCTTCGCTGAATTTCAGCGATTAAGGAGTGGATGATATGTATTTCTTCCCAAGCTATGTTGCTTGGCGCGAGGAGGGCGGGGCAATTCTGGTCACCTCCAGGCTTCGGGCAAACACGGTAAAGCTCACCGACCCTCAAGTGCAGGAGGAATTCCGTGCCATGGCAGCCTGCGGAGGTTGTGATGCGCTCCGCACGGAGCTGGCACAGTTCCTGCACGGCCAGCTGCTCCTGATTAACCGGCAGGAGCTGGATGCGGAGCTGAGGGAGCTTAAAGATGTCATGGAACAGACGCTTTTGGTGACCATAATGCCCACGGAGGCATGCAATTTCCGCTGCACCTACTGCTATGAGGATCACGTGCCCCGCACGCTACGCCGCCGCACCCTGGACCGGATTCAGGAGTATATTATGCAGCAGTCGCCAAAATTCCGTACGGTCAATATATCCTGGTTTGGTGGGGAGCCAACGCTATGCAAAGACGTTGTGCTGGAAACAGCCGAGATGCTCCAAAAGCTGCAGCAGGAATGTGGCTTCGTTTACACCTCCAGCATGACTACCAATGGCTATTTGCTTAGCCTGCCCGATTTTCTGCTGTATTATAACGCCGGGATCACCTCGTTCCAGATCACGCTGGACGGCTTCTCGCACGACAAGACCCGCCCCCACGTCAGTGGTGATGGCACCCTGCAGACCATTCTGGCAAACCTGCAGGCGCTGTCCCAACTGCCTAAGGAGGAATACCGGTTCCAGATCACCCTGCGCTACAACATTCTCCCCGACAGCGCCTGCGACAGCTGGTATGACTATCTGTATACGCTGTTCGGCCAGGACAACCGCTTCCGCGTCCTGGTGCGGGCCGTGGGGAATTGGGGTGGTTCGTCTGTAGATTCCCTGGACCTGCTGCAGGGGGACGGAATCCCATCCGCGTTAGATCGGCATACCTCCTATTTAAAGAAAATTGGGCTGCAGAGCGCGGAGAATTCTGATGGGCCACTGTCCATGATCTGCTATGCCGGCTTTCCGCACAGCATGGTGTTTCGGGCAGACGGAACCATTGGGAAATGCACCGTCGCCCTGTACGACCCTGCGAACCGCATTGGTTACGTAGACGATACGCAGGGTGTCCTTCTGGATGAAGATGCCAACCGGCGGTGGTACCGCGCAGAACTGGCGCCTGAGTGCACCGCCTGCAAGGATATGATTTCCTGCCTGAATTTGCAGTGCCCGAACGCCCGCAGGCTGGGCGCATCCGGAAGATGTGACCGATTCACACCCTCACAAATAAACATGGAGGTATAGATATGTGGTATTATATCCGAAAGCATTGGAAAATCAATTCGCTCATCACCGTTTTGCAGGTTGCCCGTGCAGGCATATATGTTTATATCAACTACCTGATGATCGAAGCCGGTGAGCGCCTCCTGGCGCTGGATCTGAAAGGCGTCCTCCTTCTCACCGTCTGGATGTTGCTCTTGTATTATACACTGTCGGGACTGGAAATCGCCCGTACCTGGGCAACGTCCAAATCCACCATGGAGATGAATAATCATGTACGGGCGGATATCACGGCAACCATCCTGGATAAGAGCCACCTGGAATATCACGCCCAGCAAAGCGGCGAATATCTCTCCTGGTACCTGAACGATGTGAATCGGATCGTTTCCTACGGATGGGAAAGCTATTTCTCGATCCTGGTGTTATTCTCCCAGGTTGTTTTCAGTATCACGGCGCTGACCAGCCTGCATTGGTCGCTGGTGGTTATCTCCGTGCTGGTATCGCTGGTGATGATCTTCTTCCCAAAGCTGTTTGAAAAGCGGATAGCGCGGCTGAGCACAACCTGTGCAGCCGAGCAGGCGAAGGCTACATCAAAGCTGAAGGAAATGCTCGCCGGGCTGGATGTGCTGCGCTTCTTTGGGAAGGTCAACCGCTTTGTGATGGGGAACCATGCCGCCAGCGAGCAGATGGAGCAGCCCAGGCATAAGCAGGCCGTCCAGCAGTCCGTGATGGAGGAGACGATCAGCATCGTTGACACCACTTGCCAGAATGTAGTCTCCGGCGTGATTTATACGTATTCCATACTGGGCATTCTGCCGCTTGCGTCGATCTTCGGCGCCGGGAACCTTTGCGGAACGCTTTACAGCTGCCTGAGCACCCTGAGCAAGCACCGCCTGGGCATCCAGGCTGCAAAGCCCTATTTTGACAAGATCACCGTCCACGCGGAGGAGATCTCCGACGTCCAGAAGCCGTCCATTGCGCCCATCAGCGACGGCATCGACGTGGAAAATCTGAGCTTTTCCTATGGCGACAAGCCAATCCTGGAGAATGCATCGTTCCACTTTGAAAAGGGCGGCAAATATGCCCTGGTCGGCCCCTCCGGCTGCGGCAAATCCACCCTGCTGAAGCTGATCCTGGGCTGGCTCCCGGATTACACCGGCACCATAACCTTCGACGGGCAGGACATCCGGGGCTATACCTCCGACCAGCTGCAGCAGCAGATGAGCTATATCGAGCAGGATGTATTCCTCTTCAACACCACCATCCTGGATAACATTACGCTGGGCGGCAGCTACACCCAGGAGGAGCTGGAAAAAGCCATCCGCGGCAGCGCCCTGGCGGACGACCTGGAGAATATGCCGCTGGGTCTGGATACACCGGTGGGTGAGGATGGCAGCAGCCTGTCCGGCGGTCAGAAGCAGCGGGTGGCAATTGCACGTGCCCTGATCCACAACCGTTCCATCCTGCTGGTGGACGAGGGCACCAGCGCCCTGGACCAGAAGAACGCCGACGCTGTGGAGCAGAGTCTGCTGTCCAACCCGGACCTGACGCTGATTCTGGTCAGCCATCACCTGAGCGACGAACGCAAGGCGCAGTTCACGCAGGTGTACACCCTGGAAACCCTCCCCGCCGCGGTGTGATCGCCCCGGCAAATGGCACATAGAAAAGGCACCGGAAATCGCCGCAGCGATTTCCGGTGCCTCTGTTTTTCTATTGAACCGGGCGTTATTCCGCGGAGATCAGGTAGTAATACACCGGCTGGCCGCCCTTTAGCAGATTCACATCCGCCTGTGGGCAGATCTCAGCGAAGATGTCCGCCGCCTTCTGGGCGTGCTTCTCCTTCACATCCGCGCCATAATAAATGGTGATAAATTCCCTGCCCTCGTCCCGGACCTTCTCCGCCAGGCTCTTCAGCAGGACCCGGATGTCCCGGCTGGTGCCGAACAGAGCGCCGCCGTACAGGGCCAGGTAATCCCCCTCGTGGATTAGGAAACCGTCGTAATCGGAATTCCGGGCGGCATAGGTGATCTGCATGGTGTCCACCGTTTCCAGCGCCTCGGTCATGGCCTGGGTGTTCTCCTCCACGCTGCCATCCGGATTCAGGCTGAGCATGGCGGTGACGCCCTGGGGGATGGTGGTGCTGGGGATCACGACCACATTTTTCGGCGTCAGCGCGTTCACCTGCTCAGCCGCCATGATGATGTTCTTATTGTTCGGCAGAACGAAAACCGTTTCCGCGGGGACCTGGTTGACCACCTCCAGAATGTCCTGGGTGCTGGGGTTCATGGTCTGGCCGCCGGAGATCAGCCCGTCCACGCCCAGATTCAGGAATACGTCGGAGATGCCGTCCCCCACGCATACGCTGATTGCGCCGATGGGCTTCTTCGGCTCGGCAATTTTGGGTGCCTTCTCCGCCTCGCTCAGCACTTTCTCCGTGTGCTGCAGGCGCATATTCTCGATCTTCACTGTGACGAAGGAGCCATAGTTGATGGCTTCGTGCAGCGCCGTGCCCGGGTCATTGGTGTGGACATGGACCTTGATGATCTCATCATCGTCCACCAGCACCAGGCTGTCGCCCAGCTCGCCCAGGAACGCACGCAGCTGCTCCGGATCCCGGTCATTCTCCCGGGAGATGATAAACTCCGTGCAGTAGGTAAAGGTGATGTCCGAATCCGCAAAGTCGGAGAACGACGCCTGCTCCTTGACCGGCGCGGCGGATTCCTCCTCCGGAGCGGTCACATCCTCGCCCCGCAGCGCCAGCAGCATGGCCTCCAGCGCGATCACCCAGCCCTTGCCGCCGGCATCCACCACCCCGGCCTTCTTCAGCACGGGATTCTGGTTGACGGTGTTGGCCAGCGCTTCCTTGGCCTCAGCGATGGCGGCCTCATGGACATACTCGAAGTAGCTGTTTTCCTGTGCGGCCTGCTGCGCCTTGGCTGCCGCCAGCCGTGCAACAGTCAGGATGGTGCCCTCCGCGGGCTTCATGACTGCCTTGTACGCGGCATTGACGCCCTCCTGCATGGCGCTTGCCCAGAGGACGCCGTCGCATTCCTCCGCGCCCTTGAGCTTCTTGGAAATGCCCCGGAAAAGCAGGGACAAAATCACGCCGGAATTGCCTCTGGCGCCCCGCAGCATGGCGGACGCGGCGGTGGATGCCGCCTTCTCCAGCGTAGGGTCCTCCACCCGCCGCAGGTCATTGGCCGCAGCGTGGATGGTCATGGACATATTGGTGCCCGTGTCGCCGTCCGGCACCGGGAATACGTTCAGCTCGTTCAGCGCCTGCTTGTGGATCTCGATCGAGGCGGCCGCATTGATAATCAGTCTGCGAAAATCGGCCCCGTTAACTGTCTGCCTCAAATTACTCAACCTCCGATATCAATCGACCATCATCGAGTCGATATAAACATTTACGGCCCGCACTTCGGTGCCGGTACACTTGGCGACCACATAACGGACCTCGGAAATGATCGAGGCTCCCACGGCGCTCAGGTTTACGCCGTTGTCCACCATAATGTGAAGATCAATGGAAATGGTATCGTCCTCATGGAAATGCACCCGGACGCCCTTGGACATGGATTCCACCCGCAGCAGGTGATACAGCCCATCCTTGACGGAGCGGGCGGCCATTCCCTTGACACCGAAGCAATTGGAGGCGGCGGTGCCGGCAATGTCGGTATAGACGCTGGTGCTGACATTTACAGAGCCCATTTCGTTGTTTTGACGGATCATAGATAGTACCTCCTAAGATCGAAAAGTCACGTGTCCGTTCAGATCATGCTGCTTTCCCAGCATTCGGGAGCGGTCAGCCCCATCATCTTCACGATGGTGGGCGCCACATTGGCCAGGCCGTAAGCACCCTCCCGGATGACCCATTCCCGATCCGGATCGTAGATAATGAAGGGGACGGGGTTCAGGGAGTGGGCGGTGCGGACGGTGGTTTTGCCCTTCTTGGTTTCGGTCATCTGGTCGGCATTGCCGTGGTCGGCGGTGACCAGCACCGTGTAGCCGTACTTGTCAGCGGCCTCCAGGATGGCCTTCAGCCCCTGGTCCACGCATTCCATGGCGGTCACCACCGCCTCCATCACGCCGGTATGCCCCACCATATCGCCGTTGGGGTAATTGCAACGGAGGAACTGGAACCGATGGGAGGCCATATTCTCCACCATCTTCTCCGTGATTTCCTTGGACTTCATGGCGGGCGCCTGCTCAAATGGGATCACATCGGAGGGGATCTCCTCGTAAACCTCCAGGCTCTCGTCCACCTTGCCGGAGCGGTTGCCGTTCCAGAAATAGGTCACATGGCCGTATTTCTGGGTCTCCGACAGGGCATATTCATGAATTCCCGCCTGGCAAAGGACCTCCGTCAGCGTGTTGCGGATGACCGGCGGCTGCACCAGGTAATGCTCCGGGATGTTCAGATCGCCGTCGTACTGGAGCATTCCGGCAAAATGGACGCCGGTGTAATCCCCACGGTCAAATTTGTCGAACGTCTTCCGGTCAAAGGCCAGGGAGATTTCCTGGGCGCGGTCCCCCCGGAAATTGAACAGGATCACGCTGTCGCCGTTGGCGATCCGCGCCACAGGCGCGCCGTCCCGGGCGACCACAAAGCCGGGCAGGTCCTGGTCGATGCAGCCGGTTTCCGCCCGGTAGGTCTGGATCGCCTCCGCAGCGGAGGGGAACATTCTGCCAATGCCCTGGACATGGATGCGCCAGCCGGCCTCCACCATGCCCCAGTTGGCCTCGTAGCGGTCCATGGTGATCTGCATCCGGCCGCCGCCGGAGGCGATGGCATAGTCGCAGCCCGGGGTATTCAGCCCGGACAGAACATCCTCCAGCTGCTGCACATATTCCAGCGCGGAGGTAGCGGGCACGTCCCGCCCGTCCAGCAGGATGTGGCAGTAAACCTTCTTCACGCCCTCCGCATGCGCCTGCTTCAGCAGCGCGATCAGGTGGGAAATGTTGGAGTGGACGTTGCCATCGGACAGCAGCCCCAAAAAATGCAGCGCGTGGCCCGCCTTGGCATTGGCGGTCAGCGCCTGCCAGGTGGCGGACTGGTACAGCGTACCGTTTTCGATGGACTCGCCCACCAGCTTTGCGCCCTGGGAATAAACCTGGCCGCAGCCCAGGGCGTTATGCCCCACCTCGGAGTTGCCCATGTCGTCATCCGTGGGCAGGCCGACGGCAGTACCATGCGCCTTCAGATAGGTGTGGGGGCAGGTGGCCAAAAGGTGATCCAGCGTGGGTGTATTCGCGACCGCCACAGCGTCACCGCTGCCGCCGTCGCCCTTGCCAACGCCATCCATAATTACCAGAACGATAGGTTTTTCCATTGTCAGATTCCCTCCAGAAACCGAATTTTATCGGAAAATCACAGATTACCAGTCTTATTATTCTACAGCATTTATCGGGAAGTTACAAGCGCTTTTTTTAATATTTCCCTAATTTACAAAAATAAAGGCGGAGGAACGCCGCTTTTCCGGTACTTCTCCCGGAGTTATTAACGGAGTATTAAGGATACGTCAAAATCCATGCCGTGTCCCCCGCGCCTTCAATTCATGGTGCCCTCCGCCCGCTGGAACAGCGTGCCGATCCGCGCCCGCAGCGCCGAGGCCTCAGGGGTGTCTTCCGTGCCGCTGCTGTCGATCCACTGGGCGGAGGCGCTCTGCGCCTGCTTCAGCGTTTCCATCTCCATGCCCAGGTCCGCCACCCGGAAAGCAGGCAGGCCGGACTGCTGGGTGCCGAAGAAATCCCCGGGGCCCCGCAACCGTAGGTCCTCCTCCGCGATGCGGAAGCCGTCGTTGGTGCGGCACAGCGCCTTCAGCCGCTGGAGCGTTTCCTGGTTGCGGTTACGGGTGGTCAGGATGCAGTAGCTTTTGCTGCCGCCCCGCCCCACGCGCCCCCGGAGCTGATGCAGCTGGGAAAGGCCGAAGCGGTCCGCATCCTCGATGACCATCAGCGTGGCATTGGGCACATCCACGCCCACCTCGATCACCGTTGTGGCCACCAGCACATCCGCGTTCCCGGCGGCGAAGTCGGCCATGGTCGCCTCCTTCTCGCTGCCCTTCATCCGGCCATGGAGCAGAGAGACCCGCAGGTCGGGGAACACCGTCTGCTGGAGCGTCTGCGCCCAGACGGACGCCGCTTTCATGCCCAGCTCCTCCCCTTCCTCTACGGCCGGGCAGACCACGAAGCACTGGTGCCCCTGCTCCACCTGCTTGCGGATGAAGGCGTTGATGCGGGGGCGGTAGGATTCGCTGACCAGGAAGGTATCCACCGTCTGCCGCCCGGGGGGCAGCTCGTCGATCACCGACACGTCCAGGTCCCCATACATCAGCAGCGCCAGCGTCCTGGGGATGGGCGTGGCGGACATCACCAGCAGATGGGGGTCGCTCCCCTTGGCGGACAGACGCGCCCGCTGCGCCACGCCAAAGCGGTGCTGCTCATCCGTTATCACCAGCCCCAGCCTGGAAAACACCGTAGCATCGGACAGCAGCGCATGGGTGCCCACAGCGAAATCCACCGTCCCATCCGCAAGCGCCTGGCGGATCTCCCGCTTCTGCTTCTGGGGCATGGAGCCGGTGAGCAGCGCCATGCGGATGCCCAGCGGCTCAAAAAGTCCGGCTAGGGAGCGGTAATGCTGCTCCGCCAATATTTCCGTGGGTGCCATCAGCGCCGCCTGATCGCCGTTTTTCACAGCGCAATAAACCGCCGCCGCGGCCACCATCGTCTTGCCGCTGCCCACATCCCCCTGGATCAGCCGGTTCATCGGCGCACCGGCGCGGAAATCCGCCAGAATATCCGCCACGGCTCTTTCCTGCGCCCCGGTCAGGGCAAAGGGCAGCGCCTGGTAAAAAGGCTCCAGGCTGCAATCCGCATACGGCTGGGCGGTCTTTTCCGCGCGGGAGGCGCGCATCAGGGCGAGCCCTGCGGAGAAGACGAAGAATTCTTCAAAAACCATCCTCTTTTTCGCCAGCTCCGCCTCCGCCATGGACGCGGGCTCGTGGATGGCATAGTATGCCCTGTCCGCCGGCAGGATCCCATACATCTGCCGCACGGATGCGGGCAGAACCTCCGGGGGCGGGTCGCAGACGGACAGCGCCTGCCGCACCAGGCGCAGCATCACTGCGTTGGAGATCCCCGCGGTCAGGGGATACACCGGCAGGATGCGCCGGGTGGTGACTGGCCCGGATTCGGGCGTTTCAAACACCGGATTGGTCATGCTGTAGCCGCCAAAATCCCCGGAAATCGCACCGTAAAACACGTATTCCCTGCCGTAGGTCAGCTGCTCGGCGGCGTATTTGCTGTTGAAAAAGGTCAGGTTCAGCCGTCCGGTGGTATCGGCCACCTGTACCCGGGTCAGATCCAGCCCCTTGCGGATGTGGCTCATTCTCGGCGTGTTCATGACCATAGCCCGGAAGCAGGCAGGCTGGTCCGCCTCCAGCTGGGATATGGACACCAGCTTTGTGCGGTCCTCATACCCCCGGGGGAAATGGCAGATCAGGTCCTCCAGCGTGAAAATATTCCGCTGGGCCAGCTGCTTTGCCCGGACATCGCCCACGCCCTTCAGGACGGTGACCGGATCGGATAGCTTTGCCATTGCGTTCACCTCTTTACCGGCATTATAGCATAAAATCGGAACCCGGAACAGCCCGGAAATGAAAAAACTCCCTCCAAGCCAGGCTCGGAAGGAGATATTTTCAGAGAAAATCAGGCCAGCTTGTTCAGCTTCAGGGTCATGCTGCTCTTCTTGCGGGCAGCGTTGTTCTTGTGCAGAAGACCCTTACCCGCCGCCTGGTCAACGCACTTGACAGCGGTCTTGTAGGCAGCCTCAGCCGCGGCATGATCGCCGGACTCCACAGCAGCGTTGAACTTCTTGATGTTAGTCTTCAGCTCGGACTTGTTCGCCTTATTCCTCTCATAAGCAATCTTGGAAGAGAGAACATCCTTCTTAGAGGACTTGATGTTGGGCATTGCATTCCACCTCCTAACCCTACGGTTTCCATACGGATATTCATTATAACGTTGTTTCACGTTAAAATCAATCCCTTTTTCAAAAAAATTTTGGAAAATCCTGACGTGTGCAGGGAAATCCGTTTGTCAAGGATTATTTTTCCTCACCGGCTCCCGGCGGCAGCAAAATCACAAGGGCGAAAAAATGGGAATTCGGCAATTTTTTGTCGAATCAGAATTATGTAAACTTTCAGAAACAATTTCGCCATTTTTTCCTGTGGAAAGGGGTTGTGGAAAAACCTGTGGAGATTGTGGAAA
>JAJQHS010000084.1 GCA_021199635.1 Bacillota bacterium | reverse complement strand
GGAACTGCTTTCCCTCCCGCCCGTTCATCAGGTCCATGGCGGCGCTCTCGCCCAGCCCGGAAATGGCCACAAAGGGCGGCAGCAGCTTCCCATCCAGAATGCGGAACTGCGTGGCATGGCTCTCGTACAGGTCGATGGGCAGGAAAGAGTAGCCTCTCAGGTAAAACTCATAGGCCACCTCCAGGGTGGTCAGCAGGTCCTCATCCTTGTCCGTAGCGTCGTCATTGCCCTCGATGGCGCGGATATGCGCCTTCACATTCTCGATGCCGTTGGTCATCATCACCGCATCAAATCCGCCTTTCTGGCTGCGGCGGTAAAAATATGCGGAGTAGAACGCCAGGGGATGGTACACCTTGAACCAGCCGATGCGGAACGCCATCATTACATACGCCACCGCATGGGCCTTGGGGAACAGGTACTTGATCTTCTTGCAGGAGCCAATGTACCAATCCGGTACACCGGCGGCGCGCATTTCCTCTTCCGCGCCGTCCGGGAGCCCCCTGCCCTTCCGGACCGACTCCATGATTTTGAAGGAGCGCTTCTCCGGCATCCCGCAGGAGATCAGGTAGAGCATAATATCGTCCCGGCAGCCGATGACCTGATCTACCGTAGCCGTCTTGGAGGTGATCAGGTCCTTGGCGTTGCCCAGCCACACATCCGTGCCGTGGGAAAAGCCGGAGAGCCGCAGCAGGGTATTGAACCGGGTGGGCATGGTATCCAGCAGCATTCCCCGTGTGAAGCGGGTGTTGAATTCCGGGATAGCCACCGCCCCGGTGGGGCCAAGGATGGGATCGTTCTCATAGCCCAGCACTTTGGAGGACGTGAAAATGGACATGGTTGCCTTGTCGTCCAGGGGAATTTTCTTGGCATCCACCCCGGTCATATCCTCCATCATGCGGATCATGGTGGGGTCGTCGTGCCCCAGCATATCCAGCTTCAGCAGGTTCTCCTCCATGGAGTGGTACTCAAAATGCGTTGTGATCTGGTCGGAGCTGGGGTCGTCCGCCGGATGCTGCACCGGGCAGAAATCCCAGATTTCATTCTCCTGGGGGATGACCACCAGCCCTCCGGGGTGCTGCCCGGTGGTGCGGCGCACGCCTACGCAGCCCGCCGCCAATCGGTTCTCCTCCGCCCGGGAGGCGGTGATGTTCCGCTCCTGCAGATACTTTTTCACATAGCCGAACGCCGTCTTTTCCGCCACGGTGCCAATGGTCCCCGCCCGGAAAACGTGGGATTTCCCGAACATTTCCGTACAGTAGCTGTGGGCCTTCGCCTGATACTCCCCGGAGAAGTTCAGGTCGATATCCGGGACCTTGTCCCCGCCGAAGCCCAGGAAGGTCTCAAAGGGGATGTTGAAGCCGTCCTTTTCGAAGGCCGTTCCGCATCTTGGGCAGACAGCATCCGGCAGGTCTGCGCCGCAGTCATAGCCCTTCGGGACGTCAAAGGTGGTGAATTTACACTCCGGGTTCGGGCAGCGGTAGTGGGGCGGGAAGGAATTGACCTCCGTAATCCCCGCCATATATGCCACAATGGAGGAGCCGACGGAGCCACGGGAGCCTACCAGATAGCCATGCTCCAGGGAATTCTGCACCAGCTTCTGCGCGGACATGTAAATCACATCATAATGGCAGGAGATGATGTCGTGCAGCTCCGTTTCCACGCGGCGGGTCATCATCTCCGGAGGATTCTCGCCGTAAAGGCGGTGGAACTTCTCGTAAACCAGCGCTTTTAAATCCTCCACGGAATTTTCGATCTTCGGCGCAAACAGATTATGGGGCACCGGCCGCAGCGTTTCGCACATATCGGCAATGCGGTTGGGGTTGGTGACCACAGCCTCATAGGCCGTTTCCTCCCCCAGATAGGCGAACTCCTGCAGCATCTCATCTGTGGTGCGGAAGTACAGCGGATTGGGCCGGTCACAGTCGTCAAATCCCTTGGTGGCCAGCAGAATGTGCCGGAAAATCTCGTCCTCCGGGTTCAGGAAGTGGACATCCCCGGTGGCGACAATGGGCTTACCCAGCTCCCGGGCAATGCGCACCACCGTGCGGTTAAAGTCCCGCAGCTCCTCCTCGTCCCTGGCGATCCCCTTCTCCAGCATGAAGCGGTTGTTGGCAATGGGCTGAATCTCCAGGAAATCGTAGAATTCCGCGATCCGCCGGATCTCGTCCTCACTTTTATGCTCGATGATGGCCTGGAACAGCTCTCCGGCCTCGCATGCCGAGCCGATGATCAGCCCCTCCCGCAGCGCCAGCAGCTCCGATTTGGGGATCCTGGGCACCCGCTTGAAGTATTTCAGATTGGAATCGGAGATCAGGTGGTACAGGTTCCGCAGGCCCACCTGATTCTTGGCAAACAGAATGATGTGCCGGGCGTGGCGATCGGAGATCCGCCCCTTGGAGCGCAGGGAGGTCATCGCCGGATTGATCGCCTGCAGGGTGTGGATGTCGTGCTCCTCCTCCAGCATGGCCATCAGCCGCACCATGATCTGCCCGCAGGTCAGCGCATCGTCCGCCGCCCGATGGTGCTGGAATTCCGGCAGGCTCAGGGCGTTGGACACCACATCCAGCTTGAACTTATTCAGCTGGGGCAGCAGGTTCTGGGACAGGATCAGCGTATCGGCGGCGGTGGCGCTGTATGTAAGCCCCATCCGTTCACAGGCGGCGCGGATAAAGCCCGTGTCAAAATCCGAATTGTGGGCGACCAGGACCCGGTCCCCCGCAAACGCCAGGAATTTGGGCAGCACCTCCTCGATTTTCGGTGCGCCCTGGAGCATGGCGTCGGTTATGCCGGTCAGCTCCGTGATCTTTTTCTCCAGCGGGCGCTCCGGGTCCACAAAGGTCTGGAACCGGTCGATCTCCTCCCCCGCCCGCAGGATGACCGCGCCGATCTCGATGATGCGATCCGTCCGGGAGGACAGCCCGGTGGTCTCCAGGTCGAAAGCCACGAATTCGTCCCGGAAATCCATATCCCTGCTGCCATGCACCACAATGCGGTCGTCCACATCATTTACATAATATCCTTCGCAGCCGTACAGGATCTTGATATTCTCGTCCGTACCCGCCACCTTGGCCTTGGCGGCTGCCTTCATGGCATCCGGGAAGGATTGGGCGACGCCGTGGTCCGTGATGGCGATGGCCTTATGCCCCCAGGCCGCCGCCTGCTTCACCGCTGCGGCGGTATCTGTCAGGGCGTCCATATTGGACATAGTGGTGTGCAGGTGCAGCTCCACCCGCTTTTCCCCGGGGGCGGTATCCCGCCGGACGGGCATAGACCCGGGCATCATGGCGTAGGGCTTGAGGATAGTCTCATTGTCAAAGGAATTGACCGTGAGCTTGCCCTGCACCCGCAGGACCGTGCCCACCTGCACCTTTTCCAGGATGGGCTTTGCCTCCCCCGGCTCCATGAAGCGGTTGACCCGAATGGAGCCGGTATTATCGGTCATGTCAAAGTTAACGACCCATGCATTGCGCTTCTTCAGCTCCCGGTGATCCACCGAGAATACCTTCCCCTCCACGATCACGCTGCCCATGTCCAGATTCAGCTGGCGCATGGGGACTGCCGTCCCCTTGAACGGCTTCCCGTAAATCGCTTCGCCGGTCGGCGGGGTCTGCTTTTTCTCCCGGGCGGGGACTGCGGTAGGCAGGTCGCCCATCTGCCGGGTACGCATCTGGTCCATGGCCGCGAATAGAGCGCTGCCCTCCAGCGCGGAGGAAGCCTCGATGGTGATGGATACCTCCGTGCCGAATTGCTCGCTCAGCTTCCGCCGCACCTGGGGCACACATTCCTCCAGTGCCTGCTTGCCGTTGCCCGGAAGGTGGACGGTCAGCGCCGTGCCCTCCCACTGCCACTGGGCGCCCGCCAGCGAGCCGCGGGTCATGGAGTTGCACTGCACGAACAGGTCCCGCAGCGCTTCCGGCTCCATCCGGGGCAGCTGATCCGCGGGATGGGTGGAAACGATCTCCATCTTCTGCAGGCCATAGATCTCCCTGATGTCCAGCGCGGCCAGGTCCAGCCATTTGCGGGAGATATAC
Source organism: Bacillota bacterium (assembly GCA_021199635.1). Taxonomy (GTDB): domain Bacteria; phylum Bacillota; class Clostridia; order Oscillospirales; family Oscillospiraceae; genus Faecousia. Next base: position 6,063 of record JAJQHS010000084.1, on the reverse strand, counting down.
TCCGGGCTGTGAATAACCACGTGGATCCTCCGCCCCGCCGGGTCCAGCTCCGCAGCGGAAATGGCCGCCTGAGATAGCACCCGCTTCAGCGGCTCAGGCGGCGCATAGTCCGAAAACATATTCAAAAACAGGATGTTTTCCGCCATTGCTTTTACATTGCCTCAATCCGCTGGAGGAGCGCGCCAAGGAGCTGATCGTAGGGCAGCTTCTCAACGGGCTGCCCCTTCTCGAAGAGCATTCCCCAGCCATCGCCTCCGGCGATGCCGATGTCCGCCTCTCGTGCCTCTCCGGGGCCATTGACCACGCAGCCCATAACCGCGACGGTGATGGGCTTATTGCAGTCCTTTAGTGCCGCGTCCACCTGGTTCACCAGGCCGATCAGGTCGATCCGCGTGCGCCCGCAGGTGGGGCAGGAGATGATATTCACGCCCTCCTGGCGCAGGCCCGCCGCCTTGAGGATGTCCTTGGCGGCGAATACCTCCTGAACCGGGTCGTCCGTCAGGCTGACGCGGATGGTGTCGCCGATGCCGTCCAGCAGCAGCGCACCGATGCCCATGGCGGACTTGACCATGCCCATGCGCACGGGGCCGGTTTCCGTCACGCCGATGTGCAGCGGATAGTCGCACTGGCTGCGGAACAGCCGCGCCGCTGCCACCATCGTGGGGACATGGGAGGACTTCATGGATACACAGGTATCATAAAACCCGAATTCCTCCAGCAGCTCCAGGTGGGAGAACGCGCTCTCCACCAGCGCCTGTGCCGTGGGATGGCCGTATTTCTCCAGCAGCTGCGGCTCCAGGCTGCCGCCGTTTACGCCGATGCGGATGGGGATATGCTTCTGGGCGCACACCTCCACCACGGCCTTCACCCGATCCTCCCCTCCGATGTTGCCGGGGTTGATGCGGATCTTGCTGGCGCCGGCCTCCGCCGCGGCGATGGCCAACTTGTAATCGAAGTGAATGTCCGCCACCAGCGGAAGCTCGCTTTCGGCGCAGATTTCCGCGAATCCCCGGGCGGCCTCCATATTCTGCACGGAAAGCCGGGCGATCTGGCACCCGGCGGCTTTCAGCTGCCGGATCTGGCGCAGGGAACCTTCCACATCCGTGGTCCTGGTGTTCAGCATGGACTGGATGACCACCGGCGCGCCGCCGCCAATGGGCACGCCGCCCACAAGTATCTGTCTTGTCATACCGTTACCCCTTGAAAATATTGAAAATATCCTTAAACATCAGCACAGCCATCAGAATCAGCAGCAGGATCATGCCCACAGCATGGATATATCCCTCATACTTGGGATTGATCTTCTTATGGGTGATGGCCTCGATCCCCGTAGTCAGCAGCAGCGCCACAACCCGTCCGCCGTCCAGGGCGGGGATGGGCAGCAGGTTCATGATCGCCAGATTGATGGCGATAAAGCCGCCGAAATACAGCATATTCAGCAATGCATCCACCCAGGTCGCGGAGGCGTCCGCCACCTCAGACATCTGGTCCACGATCCCCACCACGCCGGTCATGTCCGAAAGCCCTGCCTGCCCGGTAAGGAGCATCTGCAGGCTCAGGCGGACAGTGCGGGCGGCGTTCAACGCGCTGTTCCATCCGTAGCGCAGCTTCGCGCCGAAGCTGGCCTCCTCTACGGAGAAGCTGAAGCCGTAGCGCATAGAGGTGGTGCCGTCACCATTGTCAAACTCGTGCTGGAGCATTTCAAAATCCTCCAGGTACACCTTCTGCCCGTCCCGCAGCACCACCAGGTCGTGCACATCCCCGGAATTCAGGCTGAGCAGCATGGAGAAGTCCGAGCTGACATAAATCTTCTCCCCGTCCAGGGACAGTATCCGGTCCCCCACCTGCAGGCCATCCTCGCCGCTGAGCGTGCAACCCTCCTCAAAGGAGGCGATCACCGGCGTGACAAACTGCTGCGCAGGCATATAAACGATCACCATGATCAGCACGCCCACCAGGAAATTCATGGCCGAACCGGCTACCAGGATGATCAGCCGCTTCCACCATGCCGCTTTCTGGAAGGAACGGGGATTGTCCGTATCCGCGTCCTCTCCCTCCATGGCGCAGTAGCCGCCGATGGGGATGCAGCGGATGGCATACAGGGTCTCCCCCTTCTGCTTCTTGAAAATCGCCGGGCCCATGAACATGGAAAATTCATTGACCTGGACGCCGGAGGCCTTTGCCGCCATAAAATGTCCCAGCTCATGCACAAAAATCAGCAGGCTGAATAACAAAATCGCGAAAACAATACTCATACCATGCCCCGTTTCCTTATCGCCCGGAGGCGACGGCTTCCCTGGCCAGATGATCCGCCTCCAGAATCTCCTCCAGGGAGGGATCCCGGACAAACGGCACCGCCTTCACCGCGCCGGAAACCAGATGATAAATGTCATAAAATCCAATTTCGTCCTGCAAAAACAGCGCTACCGCCGCTTCATTGGCGCCGTTCATCACCGGGCAGGCCGTCCCGCCCGCCATAGCGCATTCCCTGGCCAGCGCCAGGCAGGGAAACGCCTCCACATCCGGCTGAGAGAACGTCAGCGGGCCGCACTCCGTCAGCGACAGTGGCTGCACCGGGCAGGGCATCCGCTGGGGATAGGTCAACGCCAGCTGGATGGGCAGGCGCATATCCGGCGTGCCCAGCTGCGCCATCACCGCGCCGTCCACACATTCCACCAGACTGTGTACAATGCTCTGCCGGTGGATCACCACGTCTACCTGCTCCAGAGGCAGGTGGTACAGCCGCATGGCCTCGATGACCTCCAGCCCCTTATTCATCAGCGTGGCGCAGTCAACGGTGATTTTCGCGCCCATTTTCCAGTTGGGATGGCGCAGGGCGTCCGCCTTGGTGACATGGGCAAGGCGCTCCCTGTCCATGCCGAAAAAGGGGCCGCCGGAGCAGGTCAGGATCAGCCTCCTTACCTCGCTGCGGCTGGAAAGCCCCATCATGCACTGGAAAATGGCGGAATGCTCCGAATCCACTGGGACGATCTGGGCGTGATATTTTTCCGCCTCCGCCATCACCAGCTCACCGGCGCAGACCAGCGTCTCCTTGTTGGCAAGGCCAATGCGCTTCCCCTTCCGGATGGCAGCCAGGGTGGGCTTCAGCCCCACCATGCCCACCACCGCGGTGATCACGCAATCGGCGTCCTCCAGCGTCGCCGCCTCCAAAAGCCCCGCCTCGCCCCAGGCGACGCGGATGGGCAGGTCGGAAATCTGCGCCTGCAGCTCCCCGGCGACCCGCTCCGTGGCCATCACGGCCAGCTCCGGCCGGAACTGGCGGCACTGCTGGGCCATGCGCTCCACGTTTTGCCCGGCGGTCAACGCGGCCACGCGAATGGGCATCCGGGAGATAATATCCAGGCTCTGCCGGCCGATGGAGCCGGTGGAGCCGAGCACGCTTACGCAAGTAACCATTACTTCACCGCCATTGGAAATAGATTCAGGAGCAGCTCGATCAGCGGCGCCACCACCATAACCGAGTCAAACCGGTCGAGGATGCCGCCGTGGCCGGGGATCAGGTTGCCATAGTCCTTGATGCCGGTCTGCCGCTTGATGGCGGAGAAGCACAGGTCCCCGAAAACACCGGCAGCCGCGCCCAGCAGCCCATACACCACCGCGTAAAGGTAGTTGACCTGGAAATCGAACGCATGCGCCAGGACCAGGCCATACACCACCATGCCGACAACGGCGCACAGGAGGCCGCCCACAAGGCCCTCCACGGTTTTCTTTGGGCTGATGACTGGCGCGAGCTTATGCCGCCCAAGGAACCTGCCCACAAAATACGCGCCGGTATCCGACAGGAAGGCGGCGACGAAGGGCGCCAGTACGAAAAATCTCCCATAATCCCCGTCCTGGATGCGCACCAGGCTGGAAAGCAGATACGGCAGGACAAGCCCGCCCACCATACATATGGACACACCGGAAAACGGCGCCTTGCCATGGGAGCCAAGCACATCCAGGAACAGCAGGCAGAAAAAAGCCAGCACGGCGATCTGCGCCCAGAGCCGCTCCATGCCAAAGTGGCACCATATGGGCACCAGGAACGCCATGACCATGGTAGCGCCAACCGGCAGCGGGCGGCGCACCAGAGCGGTGCCCCAAAGCAGTTCATAGGCGGCGATGGCACACATTGCGCCCACCAGGATCGCCGTCAGGACCTGCGGCGCAGCTAAAAGCACCACAAGCAGGACTGGCACCAGTACAACCGCCGATAAGATTCTCGTTTTCATAGATCAAGCGCCTCCGAACCGGCGGTTTCGCCGGTGATATTCTGCAATGGCCGCGTCCAGCTCCGCTGGGCCGAAATCCGGCCATAGGACATTCATAAATACAAATTCCGAATAAACCGTCTGCCAGGGCAGGAAATTACTGACGCGCATTTCCCCGGAGGGGCGGATCACCAGCTCCGGGTCCGGCACACCGGCCGAATCCAGGTACGCGGCAAAGCCGGACTCCGTCAAAGTGTTGACATCCTGCTTCCCCGCTGCCACATCCTGGGCGTAGGCCTTCACCGCGCGCAGGATCTCATCCCGCCCGCCGTAGTTCAGGCAAAAATTCACCTGCACTTCATGGTATGCCCCGGAGCGCTGCTGTGCCTCCTCGCACAGCTGACGCAGCTCTGGGCTCAGGCGGCTGAGATCGCCGAAAAAGCGGAAGCGCACATGATTCTTCTCCATATCCCGCAGGGCTTCCTGCAGATATTTCCCCAGCAGCTTCATAATTCCGGCGACTTCCTCGCCGGAGCGTTTCCAATTCTCTGTGGAGAAGGCGTACACCGTCAGATATTTTACACCCAATGTACGGCAGTAATTGGCTGTCCGGCGGAAGGCCTCCGCACCCGCGCTGTGCCCGGCGGTGCGGGGCAGCCCCCGTTTTTTGGCCCAGCGGCCGTTCCCGTCCATAATGATGGCAATATGCTGGGGCGGTGGAAGCTGCGTAGAGGGGTCCGGCTGTGCCATCGTTCAGCACCTCTTTTCGTAAAAATCGCGGCCTCCCATCGGTGGGAAGGGCGCTCGAACAGATTGGGGGCGAAGCCCGCCCCCAATGTCACTGCGTCAGATGGCCATCAGTTCCTTTTCCTTGGTGGCCAGCGCATCGTCAACCTTCTTGATGTAGCGGTCCAGCAGCTCCTGGAGCTCCTTCTCCGCCTTTTTCTGCTCGTCCTCCGTGATCTCGGAGTTCTTCTTCAGCTTCTTCACATAGTCCATGCCGTCCCGGCGGATATTGCGCATGGCGACTTTGGCATCCTCCGCATACTTCTTGACCTGCTTGGTCAGCTCCTTGCGGCGCTCCTCCGTTAATTGGGGGAAGGTCAGGCGGATCACCCGGCCGTCGTTCTGCGGATTGATGCCCAGATCGGACACCTGGATGGCCTTCTGGATATCCTTCAGGAGCTTGGAATCCCAGGGCGCGATCAGCAGCGTGCGGGCATCCGGCGAGGAGATGGTAGCCACCCCGGACAGAGGCGTTTCACTGCCATAGTATTCCACTGTGATCCGATCCAGAACCCGGGCGTTGGCACGCCCCGCCCGGACGGCGCCGAAATTGTCGGACAGTACATCCAGTGTCTTGTCCATTTTCTTGCTGAATTCCTTAAAATCTACGCTCATTTTACATCCTCCTTTACGGTGGTTCCGATTTTCTCCCCGCAGATCACCCGGAGGATATTCTCCGGATCGGCGAGGGCAAAGCAGACCAGTGTCATATGGTTGTCCATGGCCAGAGTCATCGCGGTGGTATCCGTGGCCTTCAGATGGCGGGAAAGCACCTCGTCATAGCTCAGCTCCTCAAAACGGACGGCTGTCGGGTCCAGATTTGGGTCCGCCGAGTAAATACCGTCCACATTCTTTGCCAGCAGGATGGCATCCGCCTCGATCTCCACGCCCCGCAGCACCGCGCCGGTATCCGTAGTGAAGTAAGGATTGCCCGTACCGGCGGCGAAGACCACGGCCTTGCCCCCGTTCAGGTACCGATCGGCCGTATCCCTCGTGAAATACTCGGCAAACTTGTCCATTTCCACGGCGGACAGCACCCGGGCATCCACGCCGTGCTTCCCCAGAG
>JAJQHS010000022.1 GCA_021199635.1 Bacillota bacterium | reverse complement strand
CATTATCGCCTTGGTACAGGTGCTCTATAAACTCAGGCGATTTGACGTCGCACGGAAGGTAAGCCACCTCGCAGTAAACGTCCGCCATGTCGCCTTTTCGATTGATCCGGAGTATCGGGTCATTTTTGATCGTCGTGTGCCGGATCTCCGGGTTTACATAATCAATCCTGCCCCAGAACGCCTCCGCAGGCTCCCGGGATACAATGTTGATTTTCAGCCTGCAATTGCGGATCTGTCCGAACCAATAGGTTGAGAGGAACATCTCTGTGCCTATGTCGCCGGCTCCCAGGATCGTGACCGTCAAGTCAACCGTTCCGTCTGGATTTCTCCGCTTGCCGATCAGCGGCTCATACAGGGGGACATCGCACAGAAGATTCGTGACCAGGTTCCTGTAGCATCTGACGGGAATGATCACCGGCATGTCTTCAGGGCGCAAGCCTTTCTCCGTCAAAGAGTCGCGGATATTCCTTTCGATCTGGACATAAGCATCGCTGTTTACAAACAGGTAAATCTCGGATTTCTTAATGCAACCGTTATCGCGCCCGGTGATGGCGGTCAGAGCCTTCAGATTTTCTGATTCCTCTTCATCCATCAGGAAAAACTTTTTCTTTCCCCGCTTCCCTGCCCTGATAAGCGACAGATCGTCTTTGAGGCAGATCGCCCCGAGGCGCTTCGCCTGCGCGGAAAGCTCCGATTTCTTTTCGTCATTGTCCTTGTATACATCGGTAAAAACGATTACAGGTGCGGAGCCTGCATTTCCGGCAATGCTCCTTGCCAGCGCCACAGATGCGTCATTCAGCGCACTGAAATAGCAGGTTTCCCTTCCCGCGGACAGCCACAGTCTGATTTTCGGGAAAATGCTTGCCAAAAGTTCCAGAATAACAGCGCCGGCAGCGATCGGAGCGGCAAAGTCCAGCACCGCATCGTAGATCCCGTAAAGCGTTTCGAGAAGCGTATTCGCGCCAAAGAGGGTGCGGATCATCGCCCTGCCGCTGATCATGTAGCCGGTATAATTCTCGCTGGTGCTGAAGGTCTGCAGGGTATGGAGAACGCTGTTCACCAGCTCCTCGAACCATGTAAGCCCCTCCGTCCCGGAGCCGGAAGCCACCGTTGACAGCTCGGGATAATATTTCCCAAAAAGGCCAACGGAATATCTTAAGCAAAAGATCGACCCAAGGAGGCAGAGCATAAACGCAAGCATTCCGTTGACGCGGGGCTTCCGCCTTTCAGCGCCGGAAACTCTTTGATAAACATAATACGCCGCCGGAACCAGCCAGAAAAGCACGGATAGGAGCAGCAGAATCGTAACGGTTACCTTCATATGGACCCGCCTTCCTCTCAGTCTGTCTGTGAGTCGCCCGAAAGATAATCCACCACAACGCGAACGCTTTGCAGGCTTTCCGCATATCGGGTCTCTTTCGGGAATGTCTCCACGAGCGCGCTGAAAATCGCCTCCGACCGCAAGAGCAAATCGCATTCCACATGATCATTCTCCGCCAGCGAAGCATTGCAGCAGCAGATGGCCAGGTCTTCATAAAAGTCCGGCGTTCCGACTTCCGCGGTCAACGGCTCTCTGAGCTCCAGCTCTTTCATATACCATCTTTTGGCCTCCGGCTTTTTGCCTTCTTTTTCGCAAATCCAGCCCAATATTGCATAACTTCTGGCCAAATCATCCCGCGACTTTACTGACCGCGTCTCTTCGGCCAATTGTTCCCTGATGGCCGTGCTCTTTTCGTACCATGATTTTGCCCCGGTCATATCGCCTTCATTTGTGCAGATTCTGCCCAGATTGCTGTAGCTTACGGTTAAGTCTCTGCGGGACCGCAGGGAATTTGTTTCGCCGAATATTTGCTCTCGGATCGCCAGGCCTTTTTCATACAGCGCTTTTGCCTGGGCTGTGTTTCCTTCTGAAATATAAACATCACCCAGTCCATTGTAGCTTACGGACAGTGCGCGGCGGTATTCCACCGCCCCCGTCTCATCGGCCAATTGCTCCCGGAGCGCAACGCTCTTTTCAAACGCGTCCTTGGCATCCGACATCTGATTGCATTTAAAACAGATGACGCCCATATTCCTGTACCCCAAAGCCAGGTCGCTGCGGGCTTCCAATGTATTGGTTTCGTCGGCGATTTGCTTGCTTATGCGCAGGCTAAGGTGATGGAACCCCATTGCTGCCGAATTTTCGTGGAATTTCTGCATGAGATTTCCGAGCATTTCATATGCTATGGAAAGCTTTCTTTGATAGACAATTCCGCCGAACTGTTTCTCCATCTTTTCTGCCAGATCCAGCAGCTTTTGAAAATCCTCCCGCGCGAAAGGCAGCCGGTCCATGTCGTTCCATGCTTTTCCGGCTGTTTTCAGCGCCTCAAAAAATTCGATGCCTTCCTGCTCCGCTCCTGTCTCCTCGAACCGCTTCTCCCAATACCCTGCAAGCCTGTCCAGCCACTGTGCCGAAGTCTCATAGTTCCTTTCGACGCCCTCACCGTTCTTATACATATCCGCCAGCTTCCCCATTGCCTCCGGCAGGTTCTGCTCCGCGGCGGAGGTGATCAGGCCAACCGCTCTGTTATGGTCGGTTTCTACATCAATGCCACCGAGGTACGCCAGGCCTATGAAAAAGTTGTGCCGGGGGTCGGTGTTATTTTCGTCGATGGCGATGCCGCGCAGATTATCCAAAAGCGCTTCCGAAAGGGCCGGTGCATCATGCGCATCGGTGGGGACGGGAATGTCTTCAAAGTCCCTGCCCAGCTTGCTCTGGTCTGTTCGCACCATTTCGGCGGGAAGAATGGGCTTGCCGGCCTTTCTGGCCTCCGGATACTCGATCGTCATAACGTAGTTATTGGGCTCGAGCAGGCTGGGCGTGACGACAAACGTGAACAGGTCACTTTTGGTCATGGCATCGGCGATGGCGTCATTGAAATTCTCACCTGGGACCAGAAACTCGTCGTACCAGATGGCGATATCACGGCAGAAGTCGTTCTGATGGATCAGCTTCATCAGCTCCTGGGCATACTTACGGTCTTTCTTTCTGTAGCTCAGGAATATGTAGGCGTCGAAAGCACCGCGGACTTTCTCTGCCAGTTCGTCGCCGAGAAGAACGGATTTCAGGAACCTCTCCAATTTCTGCGCATACGGGAGGGCTGTTGCGTCGCTGAAGCTTGCGTTCTTATCCAGGAACTGCAAATCACCGCAGATGCGGTTAAACTCGCTTTCGATGCCGCTTTCCTGCATGAGCGGGAGTATGGGAATATGGTGCGCAATGGCATAGGCAAATTCCACTTCTCTTGCCTCGTTGGGCTTGTACAGAAATTTCGACGTAACCGGGATCACGATCAGCTGCATTCTGCCCATCTCAAGTTCCATGGCTTCTTCGGTCCAGGGTGTTCCCGGCTCGGAATTGTAGAAGATAGCGCAGTTCTGTGTGGCAAAAATGTCAGCGCAGATCGGCTCAAAATACGCCCCGAAATCGTCCGGATGGCAGGCAAAATAGACGCGCTCCCTGCCCTGCGGATTTGCGTTGCCTTTGGTCCTGTATGATAGCTTTGACATATTCCTGCACTCCCACCTTGGCTGAAAGCCGTTTTATTTTCCGATCGCCGCGAGATTGATCCACAGTGCCGGACGCACACAGTTCTTCTTGGTCACGTCCTCCCCCTCGGGGTAGATGTTCGTGAAAAGATATGCCGCCTGCTTTTCTGTCTTGCCTGATGTGCGGAGCCAGCATAAGGCGAAGGTCTTCAGATTCAATCTGGATGCGGAAAGACATGTGCCGACATTACGGTCATCCGAGAAATACGCCCGGTCACCTCCCGAAGTTTTTTCCAGCTTCGCTCCCTCACAGCATAAATAGTGTACGGCTTCGGGAACGCTCAGCAGGAAGACCCTGTCCTCCGTGTTTGCCCCGCCCACCGTGTGATACTTTCTGTTGCGGGAATTGTCCAGCTGAGTCAGCTGGATCATGCGTTTTTCCTCATCCGAGAACGCGCTGTTCAAAAATTCGCCGTTCAGCCATTTGCGCAGGTCGCAGTCCGCCCATTGGATTTTCGTAAGCGTATTATGATATGGCTTGACTTCCAATGCCTCTCTGCTGAACAGCAGGAGGCTGTCACCCTTGCGCTCAAGCACAAACCACTCAATCGGCCTGACCTCGCCATTTGGGCCCTGCGGGTAAGCCCCTAAGGGTATGGCGCAGCGATCCTTAATGGTTCCGCCGTATAGGCGGTCAAAGTATTTCTTTGCTTTGACAGGGTCCTTCGCAACGCCCAGTCCTTCGGCATACATCCGGCCAAGCAGGAACTTGCTGCCAAGCAGGGCCTTGGCTCTCCACCAGTCGTCCTGCGCCACATAGGAAAGGAGCTGGAACGCCCGGTCATATTTTCCGGCGAGGAAGTGCTCCTTTCCCTCGCTCATGGCAAGATCCAGGCCGTCAGGCCCGTAGTAGTCCAGCGCAGCGTCTATGTCTCCGTTCGCAAGCTCCTTGGCATCCTGCCATCCCTGGATAGATGCCCGTATTGTGGCTCCCCCGTATTCACCGGCTTCGATCGCTTTCTCATACCACTTTACGGCTTCCCTGTTGTTTACTGAAGGGCCCTCGCCGGTTCTGTACATATATCCACAAACCGGGTATGCCTGGACATATCCGTTTTTGGCAGCCTCTTCGATCCATTGAAAGGCTTTCCAGGGGCTCCGGTCGGCGCCGATCCCCTGGCCATAGAGATAACCGCAGATAAACTGGGCGACGGGGGTGCCGTTCTCTGCCGCAGTCTCGAACCACTTCAGCATCTTCGTCTGATTTTTCGGCTTGGATGCTTCCGCCTCCGAAACGCCCTCCCGGTTGTAATACATGCATGCGCAGAATAGCTGTGCCTCCAGGTTTCCGCCCTCGGCCGCACGCTCAATGAGCGGCAATGCCTCCTTGAAATTACCGGAGTCATAAATCTCTCTGCCCTGTTTATACAGTTTTTCAGCATCGATCGCCATAATGTTTCCTCCCTTTATGATATCATCATGAGCCCCATTAAGTTTTAAGAGATCGATTTAATTATACCAATCGGCGCATTCCGTGTCAACAAAAACTGGCTTTACGGCGGATCGCTCTTTTCTATTTTCCAAAATACGCCTGGGCAAGGGACTTGCCGCCCTGCTGCTGCACCCTGCCACCGGCAATCAGCACCGCTCGGTCGCACAAAGCCCCCGCACAGCGCACATCGTGGGTCACGGTAATCAAGGTGCAGCCGGTTTCCTGATGCTGACGGTTCAGCAGCTCCACCAGCTCTTTCAGCCCCTGGTAATCCTGCCCTACGGTGGGCTCATCCAGCAGCAGCACCTCGGGCGCGGTTGCCGCGATCGCCGCAATGGACACCCGCCGCTTCTGCCCCTCCGACAGGGACTGGGGATGGCGCTGAGCCAGATGGGAGATGGAAAACCGCGCCATAATTTCCTCAGCATATTCCCGGGACGGGGCACCGAAGGCCACTTCCTGCTCTACTGTCGGCATAAAAAGCTGGTAATTCGGGTTCTGGTACACTACCCCGACCCGGCGGAACCATTCCCGATCGGGCTTCCATCGACGGTCAAAGCGCCCATCCAGGTGCTGTGTGATTTTCCCGCCGGATGGACGGTTCAGCCGGGCAATCAGCCGCAGCAAAGTGGTCTTTCCGCAGCCGTTTTCCCCCAGAATGACCATCCTTGCGCCCCTGGGAACGGAAAAGGAGATGTCCTTCAGAATTTCCCGTTCCCCCACACGGTAAGCGACATGCTCCAATGTAAACAGGTCTTCCCCTGCCGCGAAGGGCGGGAGGGGATCGGCAATTTTCCGGGTCTGTGCGTGCAGGTACACCGTCTTTTCCTCCACTCTTTGCACTGTGCCGCTTTCCGTGCTCCAAAGCGCATCCCCATAGGGCAGCACCAGATCCAGCCGATGCTCCACCACGATCACGGCGTATCCGTGGTCGGCTAAGCTCCGCAGCAGCTCCATCAGTTCCCGGCCGCCGGTTTGATCCAAGTTGGCCAGCGGCTCATCCAGAATCAGAATTTTCTGCCCCATGGCCAGGGTGCAGGCCGTCATCAATCGCTGCTTCTGCCCGCCGGATAGGGTGCGGGTCTGCCAGGCTTTATCTAGGCCCATCATCTGGCACACTGTGTCGATCTGGCGGGCAATTCTTTCCTCCGGAAGCCCCATATTTTCCAGGCCAAAGGCAATTTCATCCTCCACCAGCTTATGTACAATTTGGGATTCCGGGTTCTGGAGCACGATGCCCACCCGGCGGCAGATTTCCTCCGCAGTGCAGCCCCGGATGGAGGCTCCGTCGATGTACACGTCGCCGCTCAGCTCCCCCGGCGTGATATTGGGGATGATGCCGCTGAGGATGGACAAAAGCGTGCTTTTCCCGGAGCCGGACGGCCCGGAAAGCAGAGTGACCTGTCCATACTCCGCCGCGAAGGAAATGTGCTTCAAAATCTGCGCTTGCCCATCATAGGAGAAGCAGACATCCTTAAATTCTACTGCGTGCATACTGCCACCGCCATTCCCGCAATCCCAGCCAGGATGCCCAGGATATACAGCCCATCTTTCAGGCAAAATCGCTGTAAATGATAGATAGAATACGCTTTTCCATCCAGGGTAAAGCCCCTGGTTTCCACGCTCAGAGAAAGGGTGTCAGAGATATTGACCAACCGGGTAATCAGTGGGATCAGGAACGCCCGGTAGAGGATCTGCGGGCTGAGCAGGCTGCCTGCGCCCCGTGTGACCATGGCCTCCCGCACACGACGAATCTCCAACGTCAGCAGGGGGACAAAGGACAGCGCGATCAGCATTCCCAGCGTCACCGCCCGGGGCGCACGCAGAGAGGACAGGCAGCGGGTCATCTGCACAGGGGTGATGCTCATACCGGGGATCACCGCCAGGAACACTGCCGCCGTTCGATTCATCATGCCAAGCGCGGACTGCCCATCCCCGGAGGCGGCATAGGTAATGCCAGCAAACGCCCCGCCCACCAGGAGCATGGGAAGCAGCACCCGCAGGCAAGCTCGGTAACAGCCGAACAGCAGCAGCCAGAGGAGGAATCCCGCCAGAAGCGCCGGGCAAAGCGGCTCCTTGGCAAAAACAAGGCCGGACAGGAGGATAGCTATGGCGGACAGCAGCCCCGTCAAGGGATATAGGATGTTCTTATCGGCACTCATTTCTTCAGAACTCCCGATTTTTTCAGCTCCCTGGAAATGCGGATGCCCAGGTAGGAACCCAGGCAGCACAGTGCCACCACGGCAAGAGACATCAGCGCCGTCACCCACCAAATGGAATTGACATAGGCCAGCACCGTGCCGCCCATAATCTGATACCATGCATACAGGAACGGCAGGGACAGCGGGAAATAGATCGCACACGCCAGAAAGCAGGCGCCATCTCTTTCATAGCTTCTGAAAATCAGCAGCGCTACGACTTCCGCAATCAGGGCGCATACCAGCAGGCAGAAAAACATAACCGTGTTCATAAACAGCAGCACCACACCGCTGCACACCGACATAAATACCAGGGAGCCGGGCTTTCTCACCTTAGCAACGCCAATGGCGGGGAACAGGGAAAACTGCAGCCCCAGCCCGATTTGAATGATGCCAAACACGGGGATGTGAAGCAGCAGCGGCATAAAGGCGCTGGTCACCAGGATGACTGCCGACAGGATCGCCAGGAAAACCACATCCTTCGTCTGAAAGCCCAGAACGCTCCTTTTCTTTTGCGTTCCGCCCTGCACCGGAGCGTTCTCCTGCCGGGTATTTTCCAGCAGCGTGTCGGTCAAATTCTTATTTTCCATACGTATCATTTCCTGCCTTTCAATCTATATTGTTCTTTCTTTGTTTCTATCATATGTCGCATGGCTGCGACCGGGTGGTGGAAAAGCATCCTTGGCCCGGAAAAGCGCATAACACACCGAATCTTCTCCCGCATTTCCGGCTTGTAGCAATGCACAGCGCAGTTGGAGCAGAAGGTTTTCGTTTCCATAAAGGGGCATTTGTCGCTGCGCTGGCGGGCGTATTGGGTCAGCGCCGCGCAGTCGGGGCAGAGCGTTCCTTTCGTGTGATGGTTCTTCTTGCAGTAAAGAGCGATCATTTGGGAAACCATTTCCTTCTCCCGTTCCCGCTTCGTTTCTGTATCGGGCTTCATCAGCTCAGTCTCCCATGCTCCACAGAGTAGACCCGGTGGGCGATCCGCATGGTGGATTTCCGATGGGACACCAACACAATGGTCTTATCCGCCTGCTCCTCCCGCAGGGAGCGGAGGATCACCGCCTCGTTCAGGCTGTCCAGATTGCTGGTAGGCTCGTCCAGCAATACAAAGGGTGCATCGTGGAGAAAGGCTCTCGCCAATCCCAGCCGCTGCCGCTCCCCGCCGGATAGGGTGTCTCCCAGCTCCCCTACCGGGGTGTCGTAGCCATGGGGCAGGGTCAGGATAAAATCGTGGACAGAGGCTTTTTTGCACGCATCCTCTATCTGCTCGTCGGTGGCATCCAGCCTGGCAATACGCAGATTGTTGTGGATGCTGTCGTGGAAAAGGTGGGTTTCCTGGGTTACATAACTCTCCATATCCCGCAGATTTGCCGTATTGATGGAATCGATTTCCCTGCCGGAAATGGAGATTTTCCCCTGCCCGGTCTGCCAGAAGCGCATCAGCAGCTTCAGAAGTGTGGATTTGCCGCTGCCGCTTCTGCCGGTAATGCCGATGATCTGCCCCTCCGGGAATTGAGCGGAAACATTTTGCAGGATGGTTTCCCCGCCATAGGAGAAGGTCACGTTTTCCGCCGCCGCACCGTGGAATCCTACCTCCGGCTTTCCGGAAATATCCTCCGTTACCGGCGTTTCCTCCAGAAGATCCAGCACCCGGTTGCCGGCGGCAAAGGTATTTTGCAGAGTGCTGCCCAGCCCCGCCAGTGCCACCACAGGGCCAAAGGAGGAGAATAGGGCAATGGTGGGAATCAGCACCCCGGCAAAGCCGACCTGCCCCTGCCGGTAAAGGGATGCGGATGTCAGCAGCATTGCAAGGTCAAAAAGGAGAATTACTGTGTTGGTTACGGCGCTGTTCAGGCCTGCGTTCCGCTTCATCCGCTCCTCCGTACTGGCAAGATCGTCTGTGCGCCGGTTCATTTCCTCAAGGCGCTCTTTTCCCTGGGCATACTGGATGGTTTCAGGAAGCCCCCGCATACTGTCCAGCACGAAGGCGGAAAGCGCCCCGGCGCCGTTGCGAAATTTTAGGCCGGTATCTCCACTGAGTTTGGAAACTGCCAGAGGCATTGCCACCCCAACTATCAGATACGCCCCCAGTGCCAGCACACCCAGCGCCCAGTGGAAGGAACCGATAAACAGGCAGAGGATGACAGTAAAGAACAGGGCAATGGCCGCCGGGGAAATGGTGTGAGCGTAGAACACTTCTAAAAGCTCGATGTCGGAGGTGATAATGGAGATCAAGTCCCCCTTGTCCCGCCCCTCCAGCTTGGCGGGGCACAGCTTCCGCAGCGCCTGGAACACCTTGTCCCGGATCAGCGCCAGCAGCTTGAAAGCGATGAAATGATTGCAGGCCTGCTCCCCGTAGCGCAGCCCCGCCCGCAGGAGGGCAAAAAGCAACACGCAGGCGAAAATGCCGCCCAGGGAAAGGGGTGCATCCAACCCCAGAAGTGCCAATACTGCGTAGCCGCCAAGTATGGTAATAAAGCTGGCGCAAAGGTGGCCGATCAGCCCCATGCAAATGGCCAGCACCATAAAGCCAGCCAGGGGCTTCACCAATCCCACCAGGCGCAGCATGACCGTCAATCCGCTTCTCTTTTTCATCGTGCTCCACCGTCCTTTCCGTAATTTTCCAGGCTCTGCTGCGCCTGCCAGAGCGCGGCATACTGGCCGCCCTGCCGCAAAAGGGCTTCATGGGTGCCCTGCTCCGCCACCGTGCCGCCGTTCATAACATAGACGCAATCCGAGGCGGTGACGTTTGCCAGGCGGTGGGAAATCAGGATCACCGTCTTTTCCTTTGCCAGGGCGTGAATTTGGGTCATAATGTCGTTTTCGCTCTCCACATCGATGTTGGAGGTGGCCTCGTCAAAAATATACACCGGGCTGTCATGCAGCAGTGCCCGGGCCAACGCCAACCGCTGGCGCTGGCCGCCGGACAGATTGCCGCCCTGCTCTGTCAGGCAGGTGTCCAGGCCGTTTTCATCTCTGAGGAAATCTGCCAGCTTCACCTGCTCCAGCACGGCCCAGAGGGCATTGTC
>JAJQHS010000067.1 GCA_021199635.1 Bacillota bacterium | reverse complement strand
CCGCAGGGTCGCTGATGGTGCCGCCCTGGAAGGAGGTGTAGTCAAAACCGGCAGCCTTGTCAGCGGAACACTGCCAGGTGCTGTTGCCCACAACCCAGTAGTAGTCGCCGTGGGTGTTGATCATCTTGAAGCCCATATTGGCCAGGGTGGAGGCGGAGGCCACGGTGTAGCCGCTCCAGCCAGAGGACCAGTAGGCGATCATAATATCGGTATCAAAAGTGCCGGAGGAGGTGACATTGTTGAAATAGATGCCGTCGTTGAAGGCCATAGGAGTCATACCGGCCTCTTTCACCAGGGCGGCGACTTCATTCACGTACTCCACATAGTAGCTGTACTGACCGGCGCTCTGCAGAGCCCCAAAGCCCATGGAGCCGGAGGTGTAAACGTCGTTGGCGTACTCGTCCGCGCCCATGTTGAACACGGTGCAGCCCGCATCGGCGAAGTAGGAGATGTACTTCTGGAGCAGGGCCTGGGTGAAGGCCACGGCGAGGTCATTGGTCACGTCGATGGTGCGGCCGGACTTATAATAGGAGAGAGTCTCGCCGGTCAGAGCCTCGCCCGCGTACAAGATGGCGTCCATGTGGCCGGGGGTGTTGACACAGGGGATGACGCCCATGCCCTTGGTCTTGGCGTAGGCGATGATCTCGTCCATTTCATCCTGGGTCAGCTCATCGGTGGTCTCATTATAATAAGCCTCGTTGCCGGTGTGGATGGCGGAGGACACCTGCTCGCTGGTGTAGCTGTACTCGGTGCCATTCACGGTAAAGCTCAGAGACATATCGTCCAGCAGGAAACGCAGACCGTCGTTGCCCACGGCCAGCTCGATGTAGTTGAAGCCGGCGGCGGCAGCATTGTCGATGATGGTCTTGATGCTGTCCACGCTGTAGTACTTACGGCCATTGTCCAGGTGGACAATGCTGTACGCATAAGACGTAGAGGATGCAGTATCCTCAGTCGTGTCCGCTGCCGTGGACTCCGCAGTGCCGGTGGTGGTGGCGAAGACATTCACGCTCGCCAGGCTCAGCACCATGCACAGCGCAAGCGCCAGGGACAAAACCTGTTTGAATTTGTGTTTCATAAACAAAAACCTCCTTGGTCTTCTTTCTCGGGGCGCAAAGCGCCCCTATATAATCCCAGGCCCGCCCGCGGCGCACCTGGACATTTATATACCTATTGATTCTCCTCCGCCGCCAGCGCCTTGGCCGCCTCGCTGCGGATGGCCTCCGCCATGCGGCAGAGGTAGGTGGGGATCCCGGCGTGCGTGCCGGTCTCCGCGATCGCCATGGCCATGCAGCTATGGCATACATTCTTATTCGGGCAGCTCTGGCACACGCCGGAGAGGCGCACCTGCTCGGTCTGCTGCACCGTCTGATGCCACGCCTGGGAAAATCCCAGCGCGGCAATGTCCGCCTTCGGCTCCGGCACCATGCCGCAGGGGAGCATATACCCGTCCCACGTGATCCAGAAGGAGCCGCGCCCGGCGGCACATTTTACCGTGCCATCCACCGGGTCAATGCAGCTTTCGTCCAGCCCGGGCGCGGGGACGATGCCCTGCGCCGCCTGCTCCAGGTAGCCGCGGTACTGCTCCGGCGGCATGGTCAGGCGCTTATGCTCCAGGCTGTAAAACGCCGCCTGCTCCGGGGTGAACCGGTCGCCGGTGCCGACGCTGGCCGCGTCCCGCCGGATGGGCGGGAACATATAGGTACCCAGCTCCAGCAGCAGGTCACGCTCCTGGGCGAAATGGATGATGGCCGCCATGTCGCTGACATTGTACGGGGTCATGGAGGCGTTCAGCTTCACCTGGATCCCCGCGCTCAGCAGGCAGTCGATATTCTCCGCCACGCGGTGGTACACATCCTTCGCCCCGCAAAGCCGCTGGTACGCTTCGTCCGTCGCGCCGTAGAGGGTGATGTTGATGCGGGCCGGGGGATGGTCCGTGAGCCAGTCCACCATATCCCGGGAAATCAGCGTCCCGTTGGAATTGACGGAGAGCAGCGCGCCCTGGCGGTGCAGATGCTCGTACAGCTCCCGGAAATCCGGCCACAGGAACGGCTCGCCGCCGGTGAGCAGCAGGAACAGCAGGCCGGAATCCAGCGCCTCGTCCCCGATGCGCTTCCATTGCTCCAGCGTTAGGATCGGGCGGGAATGCGCCCGGACCTCCGCAGGGGTTTTACGGACGTAGCACATCCTGCACGCCAGGTTGCACACCGGCGACAGCTCGAAGGTGCCGCTGATGGGCAGCTTGTCCCGCCGCGCCTTGGCATTGAGGTAAGCGGTGAAGGAACGGTTATTTTCCGCCATTCACATCCTCCTTTCTCAGCGTGGCCCGCAGCGCGTCCACCGCACGGATATCCGGGGTGCAGCGCAGCCGGTAAATCGGCACGGCGGCCATCAGCCCGGCCACCAGGTCACACAGCCGCTCCACGTCATAGGTTCGGCTGTGGTCCACCGAGATCTGCAGTAGCAGCTTGCGAAATGCCTCGGCGGGAGGAACTGCATCGGCTTGGTTCTCCGCTGCCTGCTCCAGCAGGATAATTGCGCGAATGGGCTCGTCCCGTTTCACATAGTACCCGGAGGAGCCGGCATAGGGCGAGCCGTAGGCGCGCCAGCCGTCTGCCGCTTTCGCCACGATCGCCCGGTCGCCATTGATGACGGTGCTACCCGTGTGCGCCCGCCACAGCTCCGCCTGGGTGCTTTTGCCGACCCCGGAATCACCGGTGAACAGCAGCCCGCCAAAGGGGGAGGCAACGAAGGACGCGTGGAGGAAGAACCGGTCATGCGCCAGGAGGATCTGCTCCATGGGAATGTGCATCAGGCAGCCCCGGAGCGCAGCGAAGCGGTAGGACAAATCTGCGGGATAGCGCACCGTCACGCGGCCGCCGTCAGGCGAGACCGTGACCGAGTAATCCGGATCGGATTCGTCGGGCCGGTAGTCCACGAGGACGTCGCATGTTTCCGCCGTCTCCACCACGAAGGGCGCGATTTCCACGTCCGCACGGGGCAGCGACGGGAGCCGCAGGTGAAATTGCAGGCCGCCGATGGACAGCGCAGTTTCAGGCATCAGGAGAGGAAGAGATTAAAGCTACCCTGCCAGTAGCAGTACTCCTCGATGATTCCCTGCTCGACCCACGCATCATAATCATCCGTACACGAAGTGATTCCCTGATTGTTGGAGGGGACGTTCTTGCTGAACAGTCCCATCGCAACATAACTTTGCGTAATCGAAATGCCGTTCTCGTTACACCCCGCCGCGATACTTTGAGACAGGGTAAAGGACTCAAAGTACAGGTCTGGGGCGACGTACTTTTTCTTCATATCTATCAAACCCTTTCCATTTGATTTTGTTTATTGATAAATCCTGACCACAGCGACCTCACCCATCAGGGTGCCGTCGGAGAGGGTGTAGCTCTCCCCTGCCGCCAGGCTGTCAATCGTAAGTGTGTAGGACGTGCCGCCGAAGTACTGCCCTGCCATGTCGCAGTGGTACACCACGGTCAGGCCCGCCAAATCGCCGGAGCCGGTGTTGGTGATGACCGCGGCGGCGCCGCTGGCCGTGACTTCGACCGTGCCGGACAGCAGCATGTCCCCGTCGAGATATGTCTCAGAGGTGCATACCAGCGCCGAGCAGGTCACTCCGGAGGCCATGCTCTGATTCTCCGTGTCGAAAATCTCCGCGGTAGCGCCCGCGGGCAGATCGCTGACCGTAAAGTGGACCTCGGTCCCATCGGACATAGTGGCCGTCAGCGTGGCCGCCACCAGGTAGCTGCCGGAGCTGTTGGTCACCTCCAGGCTGGCAACCTCCTCCGCGTATTTGCCCCCGCAGTCCGGATTCAGGATGGAGGAGGTGTACACAGAGCTGAGGGTCAGGCCGGTGGACTGCGCCACCTGCGGCAGGGTGCCTGCGGTTTCAGCGGCGGATGTTCCGGGGATACTGCTTTCGGTGGCCTCGCTGGTGCCTGCCGCCTGGCTGTCCTGCCCCGGCTCGCTCGCCTGGCGATCCCCGCTCCCTGCCCAGAGCCACAGGGCAGCTGCGGCCAGCGCCGCCACGGCCAGGATGGCCGCGATCCACACGGGGAACTTGCGCCTGCGCTGCTTGAGATAATTGCCGCGGCGGTGCTTCCGATTTCCGCTCATAGAA
This sequence comes from Bacillota bacterium, assembly GCA_021199635.1. Taxonomy (GTDB): domain Bacteria; phylum Bacillota; class Clostridia; order Oscillospirales; family Oscillospiraceae; genus Faecousia. The sequence goes on along the minus strand of JAJQHS010000067.1, from coordinate 6,525 downwards.
GCCCCCGCTCCTCCAGCTTGCCCAGGAACTTCGCCACGTCCTGCTCCGCCTGTTCGCGCGATACCTCGTATTCCGCCATCAGGCAGTCCACCAGGTCGGCGGCTTCGCAGCCCTCCCGGAGCTTCTGGACGAGGCGGGCGCCGCTTTCGGTCAATGTAATGATGCCGGGGCTGTTGAGTGCCGCTCTCCCGGTTGGGATCAGCAAAATTTCCCCCGCCACATGGCGAATGACCAGTTCATTGTCGATCTTCATTCTTCCGCTTCCTCAGGTCGGGTCACAAAGCGCCGCTGCTGCGCGCGCCAGGGACCCCATAGGGTGCCGCATCCTTTCGCAGAGTTGACTACTCTGCGAAAGAAGTCCGGCCGGGCAAAAAAATAAGCCCGAAATTCCAACGAATTTCGGGCTTGCTCCCCTGGCTTCTGACTGCGGGATCTGACTGCGAATCGCTCAGAATCCGGCGGCGGAAAGCTTATCCATATTGCTCTTTTTCTGCTTCATGGAGGAGTGTACATAGCGGTTCAGCGTAATGGATGTATTTGCGTGCCCGAGGATCTCACTCAGGCTTTTGATTTCAAACCCGACCTCCACACAGCGGGTGGCAAAGGTATGCCGCAGGGTATGGAAATGCACATCCTCCAGGCCGCACGCCTTTGCATATCGTTCGAACCGGTATTGCAGTGTCCTTGGCTCCATGTACGCGTCGGTCCCGGTCAGGACGAATGCGCTGCCGCTGGCGGGCGCGAAGCGCTTGCAGAGCGTGACCGCGTTCTGGGTCAATGGGATCGTGCGCGCGGACGTACTGCTTTTCGGCGCGTCGATCGAAATCACAGTTTTGGATTCCCGGGATTCTTCAAAGATGCGCAATCTCTGCATGGTCGCGGAAATTGTGATGGTACCATTGGGCAGGGAAATATCCCTCCACCGGAGCGCGCACAGCTCCCCGATTCGGATGCCTGTGGTCAGCGCCAGGTAGACGCCAAACTTGCAGCAATCCATGTCCGTTGTCAGGAATGTGGCCAGGCGCTCCTGCTCCTCCTGGCTCAGGACCCGCATTTCCTTCCGCTGTTCCCGGGGGTAAATAATGTCGAATTCCGGTATTTCCCCAGGAACCTGCTTCCTGGCATAAACCACGATCATCCGGAAAACCATCAGAATATCCCGGACGGTTTTTGCGGACAGGTTCCGCTCGGTCAGGAGATAGGTTTTGAACCGTTCCACCAGCTCAGTTGTGAATGCGGAGGGGTACTGGTTTCCAAGCTGCGGGATAATATCGTTTTCGATCGTGGCGACATACTTGGCGTATGTGGACGGCTTAACTGCATACCTGCGCTGTTCCACCCATTTCCCGCAGTAATACGCGAATCGCTGCCGGCTTTTCGCGGTGCCCGCCACTGCGGTGCCGCCCTTTTTCGCTTTCATGGAATTCACTTTCTCCCGGGCTTCTGTATACGTCCTGCCATAGCAGTAGCCGTATTTTGCCTTCCCGGACAAATCGTGGCCCTTGATGTAGCGGGCTTCCCATCGTCCGTCTTTTCGTTTGAATATATTTTCGCCTCGTCTTGGCATGGCAGGCAACCTCCTCACTTTTAGGAATATTTCAGAATACTGCTTATCTGACTGCGAATCGCAGCCAATTTTCAGGAAAAATTATGGCTTATTATCTACTATCCCAGAAATTTCTTGAATTTTGCTGTTAAATTTTGCGATTTTTTTGTAAATTAATGGTTGCAATCTTCAAAGTTAGTGATATAATATCAATGTATATCCACAAGCTTACGCCTTTCGCAGAGTAGTCAACTCTATGAAAAAATTCATCAAATTGAATGTTGCAAGTCATGGCGTCAACAGCTTTATGCAGGGCTGTTGGCGCCATTTTTTTGCGTTTTTAATAGCAACGCATTTATCAAACATAATAGTATCACATGATTCATTAAATTGCCACTATTATTTACAATAATAGTGCAAGGTGGTGGCAAAAATGAAAGAGCGAAAAGAAATCAACGTTCAAATCGGCGACAGGATCAAAGCATCCCGCGAAAAGAGAGGCTACACACAGGAAAAATTTTCGGAAATGGTCGGTGTTTCCCTGCAGTACATTTCTGACCTGGAGCGGGGCGTGGTGGGAACCTCCATCCCGACCCTGATCAGAATATGCACGGTGCTCCATGTTTCCAGTGATTACATACTTTTCGGCGAAGCAGGAAACGCGGGCATCTCCGGCGATCCGGATTTACTCTGCCACATATCTCCGGAGCAGGCCAGCATTCTTTCCCGCGGCATCAGCCTGCTTCTGGAGGCGATGGCGGACGCCCCGTAGCCATTCTCCTTTCCCGTGGCACGTGGCTTGCATTTCCCGCCGCCGTATGGTAAACTAATGGCAGAAGAACGCAGCGGGCGCGTCCCCGCGGACGCCGGAAACATGCCTGAGCCGGAAAGGAGCATCGCCAAGCCATGAAGCAGCGCACCTATATCGCCATCGACCTGAAGAGCTTTTACGCTTCGGTGGAATGCCAGGCGCGGGGACTTGACCCGATGGATACGAACCTGGTGGTGGCCGACGAGAGCCGCACGGACAAAACCATCTGCCTGGCCGTCACCCCGTCCCTGAAATCCTACGGCATCTCCGGCCGGGGTCGGCTGTTCGAGGTTCGGCAGCGGGTCCGGGAGGCCAACGCCGGGCGGCGGCACGACGCGCCGGGGCATGTGCTGGAGGGCAAGTCCTGCTTTTTTTCGGAGCTGCAGGCCGACCCGAAGCTGGAGATCGACTTCCTGATCGCTCCGCCCCGGATGGCAAAATATATGGAGGTCAGCACGGAAATTTACCAGGTCTACATGAAATACATCGCCCCGGAGGACATTGTGGTCTACTCCATTGACGAGGTGTTCATGGATGTGACCAACTATCTGAACACCTACCGCCTGTCCGCCCACGACCTGGCCATGAAAATGATCCTGGACGTGATCCGGACCACCGGCATCACCGCCACCGCAGGGATCGGCACGAACCTCTACCTATGCAAGGTGGCCATGGACATTGTGGCCAAGCACATCCCCGCCGATGAAAACGGTGTGCGCATCGCTCAGCTCGATGAGATGACCTATCGGGAAACCATGTGGTCGCACCAGCCCCTGACGGATTTCTGGCGGGTGGGCCGGGGCTATGCCAGAAAGCTGGAGGAAAATGGAATGTTCACCATGGGCGACGTGGCCAGATGCTCCGAGGAAAACGAGGATCTGCTATACAAGCTCTTCGGCAAGAACGCTGAGCTGCTGATCGACCATGCCTGGGGCTGGGAGCCCACCACCATCGAAGCGATTAAGGCCTACCGCCCGAGCACCAACAGCCTGAGCTCCGGCCAGGTGCTGCATTGCCCCTACACGGCGGAGAAGGCGAAGCTGGTCCTGCGGGAGATGGCGGATATGCTGTCCCTGGACCTGGTGGACAAGGGGCTGGTCACCGACCAGATCGTGGTGACGGTGGGCTATGATGCGGAGAACCTGACCGACCCGGCGCGCAGGGCAAAATACCATGGCGCGACCGTCAGGGACCACTACGGGCGGCAGATTCCCAAGCACGCCCACGGCACGGCAAATCTGGGCGGCCACACATCCTCAACGAAAAAAATTCTGGGCGCGGCCTCCGAACTGTTTGACCGCATTGTGGACAGCGAGCTTCTGATCCGGCGGCTGAATATCACCGCCAATCACGTGATCGCTGAGAGCGCCGCGCAGAAGCAGGAAGACTATGAGCAGCTCGACCTCTTCACCGACTATGCCGCCCTCCAGGCCCAGAAGGAGCAGGAGCAGCGCGCGCTCGCGCGGGAGAAAAAGATGCAGCAGGCCATGCTCTCCATCAAGAAGCGGTTCGGGAAGAACGCCATCCTGAAGGGCATGAATCTGGAGGAGGGCGCAACGGCCAAGGACCGCAATGCGCAGATCGGGGGGCACAAGGCATGACATGCAGCCATATCTCCCAGCGGGATTTTTCTGTCCAGCGGGACGGCCTGACAATCCGAGGAATCGAGTTCCGCCCCCAGGGGGAAACACTTCCCATCGCCATCGTCTGCCATGGATTCATGGGAAATGACACGGCGACAATGCACTACGCCCGGCAGATCGCCGCATGGGGCTATGCGGCGTACTGCTTCGACTTTATCGGCGGTGGAGTCCCGTCGAAAAGCGACGGCAGCCTGGCAGAAATGACCGTCCTGACGGAGAAGCAGGATCTTCTGGCCGTCATCGCGTATGTATGCGCCCTGCCCTACACGGACCGCACGCGTCTGACCCTGATGGGATGCAGCCAGGGCGGCTTTGTCTGCGCGCTGGCCGCGGCGGCGCTGCAGGCGCAGGTGCAGAATCTGATCCTCCTCTTCCCCGCCCTGTGCATACCGGATGACGCGCGTAAAGGGCAGATGATGGAGTTCCCATTTGACCCGCAGAATATCCCGGATGCCATCTCCGCCGGGCCGCTGACGCTGGGCGGCGGGTATGCCCGCGCGGTGATCCACATGGACCCTTACCGGGAAATCGCGGGATATGCGGGAAATGTGCTGATCCTGCACGGGCTGGCGGACACCATCGTAAGCCCCGCCTATTCCGAAAAGGCCCGCCAGGTCTATGGGGAGAAATGCGTGCTGCGCTTTCTGCCCGGTGCGGGGCATGGCTTCCTTCCGCAGGAGGACGCGTATGCCCTACGGGCGATCCGGCAATTCCTGGATGGGCAGCCGGTCCTGCCCATGGACGATGATGGAGGTGGGCAGCATGGCTAAAACGGATTACGACGACATCCTCCACCTGCCCCACCATGTCTCCAAAACCCGTCCGCAGATGTCCATGCGGGATCGCGCGGCGCAGTTCTCCCCTTTTGCCGCGCTCACCGGCTTTGACGCCGCCATTGACGAAACGGCCCGCCTGACGGACGACCCGATCGCGCTGGAGGAGGAGGCGATGGCCGCGCTGGACAGGAAGCAGCAGTACCTGCTGGACAAGATTCACGAGCAGCCGGAGGTCACCGTGACCTATTTTGTGCCGGATGCGCGGAAAGCCGGCGGCGCCTATGTCACCGTGACCGGAAGGGTCAGACGCATAGACACCCACAACCGTATCCTGACAATGACGGACGGAAAGGCCATCCCCATGGATGCCATCGCGGCGCTGAGCGGCGACCTGTTCCCCGCCTCTATCCGATAAAAATCGGACGTGCAGAAAGCACGTCCGATTTTTTGGGGAGGCATTACGGATTATTGGATTTTATGCTTGCCGGAGGCGGCGCTGCGCAGGCCGATCTCGGTGCCGCGGCGCAGCCGGGTGATATTCTCCCGGTGCTTGAATACGATCACTCCCGTGGCGACCAGCAGGATCAGCGGCGTCAGGATCCCGCCGGTGGAGACGCCCATCCCGATGGGGACCACCGTAACGGTAGCCAGCGTAGCCAGGGATATGTAATCGGTGAGCAGCGTGACGACCACCACCAAAATCAGAATGAAAATGGCCAATTTCCAGCTCAGCGCAATGGTCATGCCCAGATACGGCGCGAACCCCTTGCCGCCCCGGAATCGGAGATAGAACGGGAAAATATGCCCCAGGACGCAGGCGACACCCGCCACTGCGCCCACAGCGGGCAGCTCCGGGAGAAGCGTTTTCGCCAGCCAGACTGCCAGAATGGCTTTGCCAATGTCGTGAATGCCCACCAGGACGCCGGACAGCCAGCCCAGCAGAATGGTGGCGTTGGAGGTGCCCAGGTTGCCGGTGCCCGCGCCGCGGAGATCCACGCCCTTGTACCGGGCAATGTAGAACGCCATGTTGGAGCTGCCCAGGGCATAGGCCAGTGCCGCCGCAAGGAAGTAACCCACAAAAATCCCCCCGCTTTCTGTTTGTTTTTCTACGTCTATTATGGCAGACGGTGCTGGTATTGTCAACGGATATTTTCCCGCGGCAGAGCTTTTTCAGAGGAAAAATTGTCAATTTTTCCCCGCGAAAAAACCGAATCCTTGTGAAAATTGGGGCTTGCAACCCGGCGGCAGATTGCTATAATTAGAGCGTATGATCTTCCCCGTGGAAAAGGAGCTTGGAATCTATGGAAATTCTGCTGGCCATCGGCATTGCCATGTTTGCCGGTTTGTTTTTATCCCGCCTGACGTCAAAATTCAACCTGCCGGATGTCACCAGCTACCTGGTGGCCGGGGTGCTGGTGGGGCCGCTGTGCCTGGGGCGGCTGGGCATCCCCGGGCTGGGCTTTGCCTCCTTCGATTTTGTGGAGGATATGGGGCTGATCAGCGATGTGGCACTTGGCTTCATCGCCTTCTCCATCGGCAGTGAATTCCGGGTCGCCGCGCTGCGGAAAACCGGGCGGCAGGCCACAGTGATCGCTATCTTCCAGGCACTGGCCGCGACCTTCCTGGTGGATGCGGCGCTGCTTGTGCTGCATCTGTTCCTGGGTGACCGGCTGCCGGTTTCCACCTGCATTATCCTGGGTGCCATCGCCACCGCGACCGCCCCTGCCGCCACGCTGATGGTGGTAAACC
>JAJQHS010000120.1 GCA_021199635.1 Bacillota bacterium | reverse complement strand
TTGCGGTGGTGGACGAGCGGGGGGAGCTGTTCCCGCCGCCCTTTTCCCCGGGGCCGCGGACGGATGTGCTGACCGGCTGCGCCAAGGCGCAGGGTGTAGATATGGTACTGAAAACCATGGGCCCGGCATGCATCGCGGTGGACGAGATCACCTCCGCGGCGGACTGCGCCGCACTGCTGTCCGCAGGCTGGTGCGGCGTGACGCTGCTGGCGACGGCCCATGCATCCTCCTGCGCCGACCTGCAGCGCAGGGCGGTGTACCGGCCCCTGGCGGAAAGCGGATTATTCCCAACGGCGCTGGTTTTACAGCGGGACAAGTCCTGGCGGGCGGAAAGGATGAACGTATGAATTATAAGATCATTGGTGCCATGCTCATTATTCTTACCTGCGGCGGCTTTGGGCTGCATCTGGCGGGTGTCCATCGGCGGGAGACCGCGGCGCTGCATCAGCTGAAGGCGGCGCTGGAATATATGCGCTGCCAGCTGCAATTTCGCCTGGCGCCGCTGCCGGAGCTTTGCCGGGGCAGCGCGGCGCAGACGGACGGCTGCATCCGGGAATTCTTCCAGGCGCTGGCCGAGGAGCTGGACAGCCAGATTTCCCCGGACGTCCGCTGCTGCGTGGCGGCGGCAATGGGGCGTGTGCAGGGGCTGCCGGAGCGGACAGGACAAATGCTTGCACTGCTGGGGCAGTCCCTGGGGCAATTCGACCTGCAGGGGCAGCTGCAATCCCTGGATAACGTCCGGCTGGAGTGCCTGCGGCTGCTGGAAACGCTGGAAACCGATCAGACGCAGCGGCTGCGCAGCTACCGGACGCTGGGCTTCTGCGCCGGAGCGGCGCTGGCGATCCTGTTCCTGTAAGCTATGGATATTGACCTGATTTTTAAAATCGCGGCCATCGGGATCATTGTTTCCATCCTGAATCAGGTGCTCTCCCGCTCCGGGAGGGACGAGCAGGCCACAATGACCACTCTGGCCGGGCTGGTGGTGGTCCTGATGATGATCGCCCAGAAAATCGCGGAGCTGTTTGCCCTGGTCAAGCAGCTGTTTGATTTCTGATGGAGCGGTTCTGGCAGGCGGCGGCAGGGGTCATGGTCGCCGTGGTGATTGAAATCTTCCTGAACCGGCAGGGGCGGGATATGGGGCTGGTGCTGAGCATCGGCGTGTGCTGCATGGTGCTGGCAGTGATGGCGGCGTATCTGGAGCCGGTGCTGGAGCTGCTGGAGCAGCTCCAGGAGATGGGCGACCTGGACTCCGGGATGCTGGAGATCCTGCTCAAGGCCACTGGGATCGGGCTGGTGGCGGAGCTGGCTTCGCTGATCTGCGCCGACGCGGGCAATGCCGCCCTGGGGCGCGCCATCCAGATCCTGGCCGCGGCCGCGGTGTTATGGCTGGCGATCCCGCTGGTGACATCCCTGATGGCGCTGCTCCGGCAGATATTGGGGGAATTATGAGAAGAGCGATTCTGGGGATCCTGCTGCTGCTTGCTCTGGCCATGCCCGTAAGTGCCATGGAGTTCACCGCGCCGGAGGTGCCGGACTCCGCCCAGGCACTGATGCCCGCGGAAACGGAGAGCTTCGGGGAAGGGCTATGGCAGGTGTTCAAGGCCGCAGTGGCCGCGCTCCAGCCGGATGTGGCGGAGGCGGCGGGCATATGCCTGGCGGTGGTGGGCGCGGTGCTGCTGGCATCGCTGGTGAAGGGCATGCCCGGCGGCAGCGAAGTGGTGGTCAGGCTGGTGTGCGCCCTGAGCATCAGCGGGGTCCTGCTGAGCAGCACCAATGCCATGGTGCGCCTGGGCACGCAGACCGTGACGGAGATGAGCGAGTACGGCAAGCTGCTTTGGCCGGTGCTGGCGGCGGCGTTGGCTGCCCAGGGTGGCGCCACCAGTTCCACCGCGCTGTATGCCGGCACCGTTGCCTTCGATACGCTGCTGTGCGCGGTGATCTCCCGGCTGCTGGTGCCGATGGTGTACATTTTCCTGGTGCTGTCCGTTGCCAACAGCGTCACCGGGGAGGCGCTTCTGAAGCAGCTGCGGGATTTTGTCCGCTGGCTGATGGTCTGGGCGCTGAAAACGATCCTGTACGTTTTTACCGGCTACATCGGGATCACGGGGGTCATCAGCGGGACGGCGGACGCGGCGACCGTGAAGGCCGCCCGGCTGACGATCACCGGCATGGTACCGGTCATCGGCGGGATCATCGCCGACGCTTCGGAAACCATCATCGTGGGTGCAGGCGTGATGAAAAGCGCTGTGGGCGTATACGGCCTGATCGCGGTGATCGCCGTTTGTATCGCGCCGTTCCTGCAGATCGGAATCCAGTACCTGATGCTTAAAGCCGCGGCGGCGCTGTGCGGAATTTTCGGCGTTCCGGAGGCATCGGAGCTGATCCAGGATTTTTCCTCCGCTATGGGACACGTGCTGGCCATGACCGGCTCGGTGTGTTTCCTGCTGCTGATCAGCACGGTATGCTTTATGAAAGGGATGGGATAATGGACGCAATCCGGGAATATCTTTTGCGGATCGCAGCCGCGGCGCTGATTTGCAGCATCCTGACGGCGATCACCGGGAAGAAGGGGACGCTGGGGACCGTGGTGAAGCTGGTTTCCGGCCTTCTGCTGACGCTGACGGTGGTCAGCCCGTGGACGGCCGTCCGGTTTGACGGCATCCTAGATTTTGCCGGGGACATTTCGGCGGATGCCGATGCGGCGGCAGCCTCCGGAGAAAATGCTGCGCTGGAGGCATACAGCGCGATCATAAAAGAGGAAACGGAAGCATATATCTTGGACAAAGCCGATTCCCTGGGCACGGAGCTGACGGTGAACGTTTTGCTGGAGGGGGATTCTCCGCCGGTGCCGGTGTCCGTGGAGCTGGGCGGCAGCATTTCACCCTATGGGAAGCAGGTGCTGAGCAATCTGATCGAGGAGGAGCTGGGGATTGGGCAGGAGGATCAAATATGGACTGGGCAGCCGTGACCGGAAAACTGACACAGGGCATTCGCAAGTACCGCTACTGTCTGCTGGTGCTGCTCATCGGCGTGGGGCTGATGCTGATCCCGGAAAGGGAGGCGGCGGAAGACAATGCAGCGCCGCAGGAAACGGCCCCGGTGGAGAGCGGGAGCGAGCTCCAGGAGGCGCTGGCGCAGATCCTCAGCCAGATCGACGGCGCAGGGGAGGTGCAGGTGATGCTTACCGTGGCATCGGGGGAGGAAACTGTCTACCAGACGGATGAGAAGCTGTCCGGGGGAGAATCCGGCTCCCAGGATCGGGATACGGTGATCATTACCGACGCGGACCGGGCGGAAAGCGGCCTGGTCCGCCAGGTGAACCCGCCCGTCTACTTAGGGGCGATCGTGGTGTGCCAGGGTGCGGATCGGGCATCGGTGAAGCTGGCGATCGTGGACGCGGTAGCCAAGGCCACAGGCCTGGATTCCACGCAGATTTCCGTTTTGAAAATGAAATGAGTGGGAGGAATCATTATGAGGAACAACTGGAAGAAAAACCTGATGGCCGCGGCTGTGCTGCTGGTGGTCTGCGCGGGAATTTACATGAACTGGGTGTACAGTAACGCGGAGGACGTGGACGATCTGGCGGATACCCTGGATGCCCAGAAGGTATTGTCCGAGGATGGGCTGATCCTGAGCAGCGACCTGACCGCGGACGCGGATGGGGGTACCAATACCATCACGGATTATTTTGCGGCGGTCCGCCTGTCCCGCCAGGAGGCAAGGGACAGTGCGGTGAATCTGCTCCAGGAGGCCATGGCCTACGGGGACAGTGCCGCCCAGGAGGCGGGCAGCGACCAGCTGGAGCAGATCGTGCAGACAGCGCTCCAGGAGGCGCAGATCGAGAGCCTGATCATCGCCAAGGGATATACAGACTGCGTAGCCTACCTGTCTGACGAGGGGATCTCCGTGGCGGTGGCCTCCCCAGAGGGCGGAATGCAGCAGGAGGACGTGGCGGTGATTGCGGACATCGTCATCAGCCAGACGGGTCTGTCCATGGAGGATATCCGGGTGGTGGAGGTGCAATAAGCGCAAAAAACAGGGACTGCTTGTGCAGCCCCTGTACGTTTTACTGGAAATCAGACAATGAGAAACACGGCCATCAGCACGCAGAGAATGCATAGCACACTGGTCCACAAAATCGATTCCTTCAGAACTTCCCGGTTATTCATAAAAACATTCTCCTTCCTTCCGCCGGAGTCCGGCGCAGATTGTATGGTTGTCCTCATCTACACCTGCATTATACCCCAGGATACGTTTCCGGTCAACAAACAAACGCTTACAATATGGCGACAGATTCGTTGCAAAAAATCACAAATCGTTACAAACCGCTATGACGCCGGGAAAAATCAACGGAATCCGCCGCCGAAAGATTGACGAACGGAATTTTTTCTGGTATACTAACAAAAATAGCGCCCGGCGCGCAATCAGGAGGAATATATTATGGCTGACAGCAAGCAGTATATCGAGCAGATGCAGGACAATGGCAGCATTCTGATTTCCGAGGATGTGGTGGCCACCATCGCAATCCACGCCATCCAGGAGGTGGAGGGCGTCGCCGGTCTGAACGGCAAGCCCGGTGCAGACATCGCCGACCTGATCGGCAAGAAATCCTGGAGCAAGGGCATCAAGATCACCATTTCTGAGGGCAACGAGATCACCGTGGAGTGCAACGTGAACATCGTGTACGGCCAGAGCGTGGTCAGCGTGGCACAGGCGGTGCAGAGCGCCGTCCACAACGCGGTAGAGTCCATGACCGGTGTGCCGGTGGTTTCCGTCAACGTGAATGTGTGCGGCATTGTCCGGCAGTAAGGCAGCGGTATGACGAGAGGAAATGCCAGAGAGCTGGCGGTGCATCTGATCTATGCCCAGACCTTCACCGGGGAGGAGCCGGAACAGCTGGTCTCCGCCCGCCTGGATAAGGAATACTACCGCAATCTGGCGCAGGAGAGCGCCGTATACGAGGAGCGCCCCACACGCACCCAGCTGGCCTATATCGACAGCGTGGTTTCCGGCGTGGCCAATCGGCAGGACGCGCTGAACGGGGAAATTCAGAAATATTCCATCGGGTGGGATGTGTCCCGGATCTCCCGGCTGGCGCGCTCCATTTTGCAGCTGGCGATTTTTGAGATCCTTTACGTGGAGGACATCCCCACCGGCGTGGCCGTTTCCGAGGCTGTCCGCCTGGCAAAGAAATACGACGGGGACGACACAGGCGCGTTCGTCAACGGGATCCTGGGCAGCTTTGCCAGGGCCCACGCCGCCGGAGAAGAAAAATGAGCGTCATTGGAATCGATACCAGCAATTACACCACCTCCATCGCCTGGTTCGACGGGGAAACGGGGCAGAATTGCTCCCAGCTTTTGCCGGTCAGGCCGGGGGAGCTGGGTCTGCGCCAGTCCGACGCGGTGTTTGCCCATATCAAGAGCCTGCCGGAGCTTTCCGGCAGGCTGTTTTCCCATATCCGGGCAGATGACATTGCGGCGGTAGGCGTCTCCACCCGCCCCAGGGCGGTGGAGGGGAGCTATATGCCGTGCTTCCTGGTGGGGCGCTCTCACGCGAAGCTCCTGGCGGATGCGCTGAGGGTGCCGCTGGTGGAGGTGTCCCATCAGCAGGGGCATGTGGCTGCCGCATTGTGGAGCGCCGGCCGGCTGGAGGTGATGGACGGCCCGCACCTGGCATGGCACCTGTCCGGGGGGACCACGGAGCTTCTTCTGGTGGAGCCGGAGGGGAAAAACGTGCGCTGCACCCGGATCGGCGGCACGACGGATATTTCCGCCGGCCAGTTGATCGACCGCACGGGGCAGCTTTTGGGGCTGCCGTTTCCATCCGGCAAGCCGCTGGATGCGCTCAGTGCCCAGGCGCAGGGCAGGGAGCTGTTCCGCGTGAAATGCCCGGATATGGCGTTTTCTCTGTCCGGCGCGGAGAATAAAATCCAGCAATTCTACGGAAAATGCGCAGACCCCCGGGAGACGGCGGCGTATGCCTTGCGCTGTGTGTGCCAGGCGGTGCTGTCCGCTACGGAAAATGCGCAGAGGCGCTACCCCGGGCTGCCGGTGGTGTTCTCCGGCGGGGTTGCGTCCAATACCATGCTGCGGCAGTGGATGGCGCCGCTGGAGCCGATCTTCTGCCCGGGCCAGTATTCTACGGATAACGCTATGGGCGTGGCGGTCCTGGCACATCGGCTTAGGGAGGAATGAGATGGAGCAGAAAGTCCTTTCGATCACGCAGATCAATGAATATATCCGCTCCCGCATGGACGCGGACCCAATGCTGGGCAGCGTAGCCGTCCGCGGGGAGATCAGCAACTACAAAATGTACCCCTCCGGCCATCACTATTTCACACTGAAGGATGAGGGCGGGGCGCTGAAGTGCGTCATGTTCAAGGGAAACGCCATGCGCCTGCGCTTCCGCCCGGAAAATGGCATGAAGGTTATCGCCATGGGCAAGATCAGCGTCTACCCCAGGGACGGCGCGTATCAGCTTTACTGCGCGGGGATGACGGTGGACGGCGTAGGCGACCTGTACGCCGCCTTTGAGCAGCTGAAGGCCAGGCTGTCCCAGCAGGGACTGTTTGACCCGGCACATAAGAAGCCGCTGCCCAAGTATCCCGGTGTGATCGGCATCGTCACCAGCTCTGCCGGGGCGGCGGTGCATGATATGCTGCGGATCCTGCGCAAGCGCTATCCGCTGACCCAGGTGCGGCTGTTCCCCGTGCGGGTGCAGGGCGCGGAGGCGCCGGCGGAGATCGCCGGGGCGATCCGGTATGCCAACCGCTACCGTTTGGCGGAGCTTCTGATCGTCGGCCGGGGCGGCGGCTCCATTGAGGATTTGTGGGCATTCAACGATGAGCGCGTGGCACAGGCCATCTACCAGTCGGAGATCCCGGTGATCTCGGCGGTGGGGCATGAGCCGGATGTGACGATTTCGGATTATGTGGCGGACCTGCGGGCGGCCACGCCGTCCAATGCGGCGGAGCTGGCGGTTCCCGATCAGCAGGCACTGCGGCAGACGCTGGACAGCATGTCCGGCGCCATGGCAACGGCACTCTCCCGGCAGGTCCACTCCGGGCGGCGGCAGCTGAAAATTCTTGCGGCCAGCCCGGCGCTGTCCAGCCCCACCGGATATCTGGAGCAGAAGCGGAAGAGCCTGGAGCTTTCACACAGCCGGCTCCTGTCGGGCTATACCCGGGGCGTGGAGCAAAAGAAACGCCGATATGTGGCGCTGACGGCCAAGCTGGACGCCATGAGCCCGCTGAAGGTGCTTACCCGGGGCTATGCCATGGCGCAGTCGGAGCAGGGTCAGGTGATCCGCAGTGTGAAGCAGGTATCGCCGGGGGATCCCATCGGCATTCAGGTGAGCGATGGGCGAATACTGGCGCAGGTTTCCGGAATTGAGGAGGAGAAAGCATGAACGAGAAGAATACCACGTTTGAAAGCGCCATGCAGCGGCTGGAGCAGATCGTCCGCGCCATGGAGCGGGGCGATGTGCCGCTGGACGAGTCGCTGAAGCTGTTCCAGGAGGGGACGGAGCTGGTCCGCAGCTGCGGCCAGCTGTTGGACGAGGCGGAAATGCAGATCCAGAAGGTTGTCAAGGGCGCGGATGGGGCCCCGACGATGGAGGACTTTGCCGATGAATCCAGCATATGAGGCGCGTACCCAGGAATACCGTGCGTTCATAGAGGACTACCTGGCGAATTGGTACGCCCGGATGCACACGCAGCCGCAGAAGCCGCTTTTCGACGCGGTGGAGTACAGTCTCCTGGCCGGGGGGAAGCGGCTGCGCCCGATCATGGCCTTTGAGTTCTGCCGGATGTGCGGCGGGGACTGGAAGCAGGCGGCGCCATTCGCCGCGGCGATCGAGATGGTGCATACCTACAGCCTGATTCACGACGATCTGCCTTGCATGGACAATGATGATTTCCGCCGGGGCCGCCCCACCAATCACAAGGTCTACGGGGAGGCAATGGCAGTCCTGGCAGGGGACGCCCTGTTGACGGATGCCTTCGCCGCCGCATCCTCCGCCCGGCTGCCCAGGCCGGAGGATATGGCCACTGCCATCGGCGTGCTTTCGGAGTGCGCCGGTTCCCTGGGCATGGTTGGCGGGCAGGTTTTGGATATCCTCAGCGAGGAACGGGTGCTTTCCGAGCAGGAGGTCATCGACATCCAGACCCGGAAAACCGGCGCCTTGATCCGCGCCGCCTGCGTCCTGGGGGTGATCGCCGCCGGGGGCAGTGAGGCGCAGACCGCCGCCGCTGCCCAATTTGCCGACGCACTGGGCATGGCGTTCCAGATTCGGGACGATATGCTGGACGTGATCGGCACCCAGGCAGAGATGGGCAAGGGCGTGGGCGCGGATCAGGGGAAGAATACCTTTGTCCGGCTTTACGGCCTGGAGGCCTGCGGCCAATGGGTGCGCAAGTACACGGACATCGCCCTGAATAGGCTGGATACATTCCCCGACAGCGAATATATGCGAGATCTCTCCCAGAGTCTGACCACCCGGAGGACATAGGATGCGCCCGGAGGACGTGCAGCAGGCACTGCTGGCCCAGCGGGACGATGCCTATCGCCAGGGGCAGATTTCCCTGCTTCCCACAGTGGCGCCGGATACCATCCTGGGCATCCGCACACCGGCGCTCCGGCGCATGGCCAGGGAGATGACGGACGCGCAGGCGTTCCTGCGCTGCCTGCCCCACCGGTATTTCGAGGAAAACCAGCTCCATGCCTTCCTGCTGGAGCGGGGCAGGGACTTTGACCGTACGGTGGAGCAGGTGGACGCGTTCCTGCCGTTTGTGGATAATTGGGCGACCTGCGACCAGTGTAGCCCCAGAATTTTCCGGACGCACCGCCGGGAGCTGCTGCCATACATCCGCCGCTGGCTCAGGTCGGAGCATCCGTATACCGTGCGCTTTGGCATGAAAATGCTGATGGACCTGTACCTGGATGCCGATTTTGCACCGGAATACCCGAAAATGGTGGCATCTGTCCGCCATACGGATTATTATGTGAAGATGATGGCGGCGTGGTACTTCGCCACTGCGCTGGCCAAGCAGTACGACGCGGTGCTTCCCTACCTTGCGGAGAACCGGCTGGATCGCTGGACGCACAATAAGGCCATCCAGAAGGCGGTGGAGAGCCGCCGGATCTCCCCAGAGCGGAAAGAACTGCTCAAGCAGTACCGCAGGAAATAAAAAAGCCCCTTCCCGGCAGGCCGCGCAGTGCAGTCTGGCAGAGAAGGGGCTTTTCCGTATTTTTGGGGCGGATCACTCCATAACCGTGCCGTCCGGGTGGAACAGGGGCAGCTTTTCCAGGTACTGGATGTCCTCACGGTCCTGGGCGTCGCCCTCGGCCAGGATGGCCATCCGGCCGCAGATCAGGCCGCCGGCCTGCTCCACCAGCTTCTCCAGAGCGGTCAGACTCTCACCGGTGGAAATGACATCGTCCACGATCAGGATGCGCTTCCCATGGATTCGCTGTGCATCCGCACCGTCCAGGTACAGGTGCTGCTCCTTGGCGGTGGTGATGGAGTGGACGGACACCTCAAACACATCCTGCATATACAGCTTGGGCGCCTTCCGCGCCAGGATATACCGGGAGTCCCCGGCCTGCCGCGCCATTTCGTGGGCGAGGGGAATGCCCTTGGCCTCGGCGGTGAGGATATAGTCGTACTCCGGGGCAATTTTCAGAAGCTCCCGGGCACAGGCAACCGTCAGCTCCGGGTCCCCGAAAATCACAAATCCGGCAATGTACAGGGAGTCAGACACCTTGCATATGGGAAGCTGCCGGTCCAGCCCGGCAATGGTCATAGGATAGTACATGGAAACCGCTCCTTTTCGTTATTATGCTCTTACTTGATTATACCGCGGTGGGGTAATTTGTCAAGCTCAGACTTGCCCGCGCTGGATGGTGGGCTTGGGCTTGATGTCCCCGGCAGCCGTCAGAGCGTTCTTGGTCAGGATAGGGCCAACCAGCTCGTAAATCAGCACGGAGAACAGCACAATGCTGCGGATCACCGCACCCTCCTCACCGAACTGCGCCGCTACGGTGACGGACATTCCCAGAGCCACACCCGCCTGGGGCAGCAGCGTAATGCCCAGGTATTTGCAGATGCTGGGCTGGCACCGCATCATCCGCGCGCTGACGCTGGCGCCCAGTATCTTCCCGGCGGAGCGGCTGAGGATGTAAACGATGCCGATGCCTACCACGGCCAGGTCGCCGAAAACCGTCAGGTCCAGCTCAGCGCCGGAGATCACGAAGAACAGCACATATACCGGCGCGGTCCACCGCTCGGTTTTGTACATGATCTCCTCTGAGAAGTCGCACAGGTTGCAGAAAATCGTGCTGCACATCATGCACACCAGCAGCGAGGAAAAGCCAATCTCCACCCCGCCGGGCAGGGAGAATTCCAGCTTGGACAGGGCGGTGCAGATGATCACGAAGGCCACCGCCAGGCTCAGACGCTTGGAGCCGGAGTTGAAATACTTTTCCACCAGGCTGAAGAACCATCCCAGCGCGCCGCCCAGAAGCAGCGAGCAGGCGATCTCCAGCAGCGGATTTACCAGCAGCGAAACGATGCTCACCGACCCGCTGATCAGCGCCCGGGCGATCCCGGTGGACACAGCGAACACGATCAGCCCTACGGCGTCGTCCAGCGCCACGATGGGGAGCAGGATGTCTGTCAGCGGGCCCTTGGCCTTGTAC
>JAJQHS010000085.1 GCA_021199635.1 Bacillota bacterium | reverse complement strand
TATTTTGCCCGGCGGGACGGTCGAACGGAAAAAAATGGTCCTCCTGCTGCTGTGCAACAGTGTGGCTGGGGGCGCATGTGGGTATTTTCTGATCGATGCCTGGGGGCAGGATTTCTTCTGGCTGGATTATCTGCGCATGACCCTTACCTGCACCGCGCTTTGCGGCGCGGCGATCACGGATTTCCTGCGGAAAAAGATCCCGAATATCCTGAGCCTTGTGCTTGCCTGCGGCGGGATCGTGTTCTGCCTGCTGGACTTTTTGCTCCGGCCGGAGGAAGCGGCGGGCTTTGCGCGCAGCAGCTTGATCGGCGTGCTGGGAATGGCCGCGATCCTGGGCATTTGCCGGCTAATCAGCCGGGGCGGAATCGGAATGGGCGATATCAAGATCCTGTCTGCCATGGGGCTGGTGATCGGCCTGACCGGCAGCCTGTTTACCCTGATTTACGCCCAGATCCTGGCGGTGCTGGCGGCGGTGGTACTGCTGCTGATGCGCCGTTTGCAGCTGAAGGATTCCATTCCCTTTGCGCCATTTTTTCCATGGGGATTTCTGATCTGCATGATCGTTGGTACGTATTAAAACACGAGAGGACTGAGCATTATGAATCAAACCCGGATGGCTGTGTGCATATTCCTGATCGCTATTCTGCTGATTGGCTGGGGCAGCGTCCTGACCACCACGGATGACAGCGCGGAGATTTCCCAGGCGGCGGTGGAGCAGGCGCAGATTTACCGCGAGAAAGAACTTTACGAGATGGCGATTCTATCCTGCCAGGAGGCGCTGGACGCTTCCCCCAGCCTGGAGAATTATCAGCTGCTGGTGGAAATCTATGGGGAATACTATCAGTCCGTCCTGACCAGCTCTGTGCTCCGGAGTTATCAGTCCGCCCTGAGCGAGGCGGCAAACGCCTGGCCTTCGGAGGCATCGTTCTGGGAAACCTCCGCCGCGCTGTACCTGGAAAAAGGGGAGTATACCAGCGCCTATTCCGTGGTGACCAAAGCGGCAGGGAAGGGCTGCACCTCCGAAACGCTGGATGCGCTGGGCCTGCGGGCCTACTATGCCTTCGATTCCGGATATATGAAGGCCCAATCGCTTTCGCTGCTGGGCTATGAAGGCAGCTTTACGGCCTACAATGGTGAAGCCTGGGGCGTGATCAGCGGGACCAGCACCATACTGAGCTACCTGTATACAGACGCGTCCGATATCGGGCCGGATGGCAAGCTAACAGTGACCGACAGCGAGGGTGTGATCTGGCTGGTGGACCTGGATGGCATGAAATGGGCGCGCTTTGATTCGGAAATCAGCGCCTATGGCATATACGGCGACGGGTTTCTGCCGGTCCAGACCGGGGAAGGGACCTGGACCTATCTGGATGAGCAGGAGACCCTTCTGCCTGGGCGCTATCTGACCGCCGGGACCTTCTCGGACGGAACGGCGGCTGTGCAGTATACCGACGGCACCTGGGGGATTATCGATACCGCCGGGGAGCCGGACTCTGATCAGACCTGGGAGGAGATCCGGCTGAATCCCGATGGAACCTACCTGACGAACAGCCGGTTCCTGGCAAAAACCGGGGAAACCTGGCAGATTTGGAAGCAAAGCGGCGCCGTGGTTGAGGATTTCAGCTGCACGGATGTGGATGTGTACCTGGGTGAGGACATCGCATACTATGACGGCAGCGCCTGGGGCTTCGTGGACAGGACGGGCGACGTCACCATAGAGCCATGCTATGAGGACGCAAAGAGCTTTTCTGATGGCGTTGCGGCTGTGTGCAAGGATGGACTGTGGGGATTCATCAATACGGATGGCGTCCTGGTGATCGACTATTATTTCTACGATGTGGGCTACTTCTCTGACGGCGCCTGTGCGGTCCAGGCAGAGGAGGACGGAACCTGGTGCGTGATCACCTGGGAAGTCAGCCGCTGAGCGGGAGGCACAGATATGGACATGGTGCGGTGGGTCCTGGCAGTGGGGCTGACGATCGTTCTGGCGATCCCATTTTACACGCTTGTCCTGCCGAAGAACAAGGGACAGGAGATGGTCAGAAAGGCCAAATCTGACGGCACAGTGGTGACCGCAGACCTGGTGAATGCGGTCTTGCTGATGGGTACGCCGGGAGACCTGCACCGGAGCCAGAAGGATACCCGCTGGAAATGCACCTATACATACGAGGTGGACGGCATCCAGCGAAATTACACATTTATTTTTGTTCGGGATTATCCCCGGCAGCTGGAGCTGTACTATCCCAAGGGGCAGCCCCAGAGGGCCATATGCAGCGCCCAGGCGCAGCAGCGTCCGGGGTGTGCGTATATGCTTATGACGGTGGCGCCGGTGATTTTCGCGGCAGTCATTTACGGAGTTTTGGGACTGATTATGGATTGAGAGGGGTGCGGGAGAATGAAGGTTTTCTGGAAAGGGGACAGCGGCGGCATGATGGTCGTGGAGGCGATGATCATTTTGCTGATCACCATTACCGTCCTTGTGTTCCTGATGGGGATCGGGTTCCTGTTTTACCAGCAGTGGAATGTCTACCTGATCGCAAACGACGCGGCGACCAGGATCGCCCAGAATTATCCCTACACCGGCACAGACCCGGTGATGGGTTACCTGGATTCGGATATTCTCAGCGCGGTGTCCCCGTACCGTTATATGTTCAGCAGTAAGGAGCTGGCGGCGGATAACGCGGATAAAGGGGGAAAATATGTCCGCTGGAACCTGAGCAAGACCAGCCTGTGCAAAGCCGTGTCAGACCCCGTCGTCTCCGTTACCACAGAGTACGACAGCCTGGCCAGGAGACATGTAGAGGTCACAATCGAGGCGGAGTATGAAATTCCCCTGGGCGGTGCGCTGGAATACTTTGGCCTGCCAGGCACGGTTACCTTCTCCGCTACGGGGCGCGCTGTGTGCATTGACCTGATGAATTATGTAAGCACTGTCAACACAATGAAAACGATGACCGATGCCACATTGGGCAGCAAATACGCAAGCGCGCTGAATGCGATCCTTTCCACGATAAAGGGCTTCGTTGACTGGCTCAGTTAACGGGAGGAAATGTGATGAAGAAACGGGTACATAAATGGATAAACGGGACCAAGGGCATGATCGCGCTGCTGCTGGCCATCCTGATGCTGCCATTTTTCTCCCTGGCGGCGGTGCTGGTGGAGTCCATGCGCTACCAGAGCGCCGTCCGGATGCTGGACGAGGTCATGGGCTCCGCTGCGATTTCCACCCTGGGCAGCTATGATTCCTATTTGCAGAGCCGCTTTGGCCTGCTGGCGGTGTCCGGGGACGATAAGGTCAGCACTACCTTCACAACTTACATGAACTCCATGATCCTGACGGATCTGAACGGCATCAACATAGATGAGATCACCGCCATTGGGACCGATTCCCTGGCGGAAACGGAAATGCTCCGCCGGCAGATTCTGGAGATCAGCGCGCTGACCGTTCCGGCACAGCTGGCGGTGGACGGCTTCCAGATCGAGGAAATCGTGAAGAATCTGGAGAAGGCGACCAGCTTCTTCCCATACTTGAGCTCGGTAAAATCCACAGCCAGCGCGGTGGGCGAGGTGTCCGGCATCGCCGAGAAATTCACGAGCGCGCAGAATGCCTGCGCGGATGTGAAGGCCTCGATCGAAGAGTATAACAAAAAATTTGAGGAATGGGTAGACGATTGCCAGGCCCTGCTGGATCACTTGAATACTACCCAGCCGGATCAAAAAAAGGACGCGAAGGGCTATAACCAATGGATCAGCAAGAAGAATACGCTGATCTCCCAGGCCAACTCATCCAAAAGCGAATACCTGACCGCTATCAGCGACCTGATCTCCGACCTGGAAACGCTGGAGAATGCCTGCTCGGATATTGTGGAGGAGATCGCCTCCGCTGTTTCCAAGGCAACCACGGCCATTGCTGATATTGATACGGCAGCTTATGCCGACGAGAATAAGGAGGACGAGGATCTGGTCGCGTCGCAGAAGGCGCTGGCAGAAGCAACCAAATCCGGCATTACCGATTTTACCGGCGATATGCAAGAGTGTATTGACAAGCTGGATACTGAGCGCATGGTGCAGGCCATCACGGATCTGCTTACGGAGAAAAACGCGGTCACGGATTTCTATGCATCCAATCTGGCAGCGGAGGATACCGTTCCCCAGGCGAGCGTCTACCATTTTGCGGATGTGGACGGACTGGGGGATGACTCCGCGATCGTCGAATTGATGGAGCAGTCCACGGACGGCCTTGACGATATGGGGATTGTGGACTATATCGACGCGGTCGTGGATATGATCAACGGCCTGTTTAATTTGCAGCTGTTCTATAACGCTGAGCTGTGCGGCAAGATCGATACGGACTACTACAGTAGCATGGGCGGTCTCCCCTCGGATTACGTGGACACGACGGACAACTATTCCAATGCGGAGGATGAGCAGCGTTCCCAGGAGTATCTGGCGGAGATCGACCCGGACTACGATGCGGACGACCCCTATGGGCTGTCCTCCGGCGTCGGGGGCGTTACCGTCAGCCAGATCATAAGCGATATGAATGCGGTTGTGAATGCCGCTGGGGATGTCAAGGACAACTTCAGCATTACAAAATTCTGGGATTTCCTGGAGTCGCTGTACGATCTGATGACGTCCATCATGGATTTTATCGATGACCTGGTGGCATTCCTGGGCCAGATCGTGGCGGCGATCGCGGATATCCTGAACATTTATTATGAGCGCGCGCTGGTGGACGGGTACCTGATCTACTATGTGCCCAACCGCACGGATTATAACACCGGCTCCGCCCTGAATGGATATTCCTATTCCAAAATTGAGTACGGCGAAATTGAGAATGGGGAGCTGTACGCGATCCCAGGGCTTGGGGGAATTGCCTCGCTGATTCAGGCCATATCCAGCGATGGGGGCATAGCCAATACCTCCTTCACCGGCGCAGAGCTGGAGTACATCCTGTTCGGCCATAATTCGGAGATCGGCAACCAGGCAGAGGAGTTCATGGTGCTTTTCCTGATCCGGATGCTGCTGAATCTGCCGGTCTTGCTGTCCAACGCGGAAATCAAGGCCTACATCGCCGCGGCTTCCGCAGTGTGGCTCGGGCCGATCCTGACCATTATCATCTTTGTTGGGGAGGCACTGATCGACACCGCGATCCTTGTCAATGGCGGGACGATCTCGCTGATCAAGACGCAGCCGTTTATGACAATCAACGGCCTGACTATGGCGATCACAAAAATTAGCAACCTGCCCATTGACGACCAGGATTGTCAGAAGCTCAAGGGCCAGCTGATGCTCAAATCCACGAAGTTCATGAATAAAATCAACTCGGAGGTGCTGGACCCCAATTCCAGCGCCTACGGGTCCGGCCAGGAGGGCGTGATCGATCTCAGCTACAAGCATTACTGCTTCCTGCAAATGCTGGTATACTCCTCCTTTACCTCTGAGGACGTTTATTTGAAGCGGTTCATGGACATCATCGAAACGGAGCGGGAGGCCTACGGTTTAGACAATCAATCTATCAGTCAATCCCTTTCGGGCTCTTACGTATCCTTTGATCTGTCCAAGGCGTACGTGGCGATCCGCGCGGAGGTCAGCGGCTCGCTGGTGGAGTTCCTGCCGATCCCGGGCCTGTCCTCCCGCTCTATCATAAATACGGATCGCGTGATCTACAGGGGGTACTGATATGAAGCATATGGCGTTATTCCGGAAAAAGGACGATGGCTACATTGCCCTGGAGGCATGCATCGTCATACCCATCTTCATTTTCTTCGTCCTGTTTATGTACGGCCTGATCGTGACCTTTATGGCGCAGAACCTGATCGGCCATGCCATCGTGGAAAGCACCCAGAGCCTGGCGCTGGACACCTATGCCACCAGCAAACTGACGGACGAATGGAGCACCGGCGCGGTGGTACGCGGCCTCCTAGATCTGATCACGGATTATAAAGCGGACGACCCCTACTTTTCGGATACGGAGCGCTGGTACGATCAGGACGGCGGCGCAACACAGTCCGACTGGGAGGAGGCTGCCCGTGCGCGATTCATTGGCTACTTTTCCGGCGGGGATGAGGACCTGGCGGATGCCCGGCTGAAGGCGCTGGGCGTCGTAAATGGGCTGGATGGGCTGGATTTCTCTAAATCCACCATCAAGGATTCCACCATTACCATCCGTATAGATTACCAGCTGGAATACTTCTTCAACGCGTTTGGGCTGGGCGTGATGGACACCGGGCAGCAGGCCAGCGCAAAAATGTGGGGCGCCAGCCTGATCGAGGACTATGATACAAAATATAGCAGCACAGATGAAGGATAACCAAGCAAGGAGGAATTCACATTGAATTTTGGAATGGAGAGAAGCGCCACGCAGTCGTATATGACCTATAGGCTGGCGCCCGGCGAGCTGCTGGAGGAGATGGGCGTTGGTATGCTCACCAACAATACCATTTCCGGTCTGCTGAGCGTGAACACCGTCATGGAGGATGGCGTGGAAACCCTGCGCTACCGGGTAACATCGCTGACGGCATTGTCCGGCTACTGGGGCGGCGTGGTCAATCGGAAAAAAATGCTGACGTTCATCATGGGCTTCTGCCGCGCGATCATGGAATGCCAGGAGTACATGCTGGACCCGTCCAGACTTGTGCTGGATATGGAGCATATTTTCGTCAACTCTATTACGGGGGAGGTCTATCTGGCCTATTTGCCGGTCGCTGGGGCGGAAGCACAGCTGACCGTCACGCCCAGGGAATTTTTGCTCGGACTGATCGAGAGCCGGAACATCTCCCTGGACCCCAATGAAAACGGAAGCTATTACGCCATCCTTCGCAATGAGCTGTACGGGCAGACGTTCTCCGTGGAGGTCCTTTACCAAAGGCTGCAGGAGATGGAGAAATCGCCGCAGCCCGCCGCAGCGCCTGCTGCTGCGGAGAATAAGCCTAACGCTGTGGAAACACCGGCACCGGCTTCGCAGCCTGCCGCAGGCTGGGCGGTCCATACGCCGCAGCCGCCGGTAGTGAAAGCACCGGAGCCTGCGCCGACCCCGGCAGAACCGGCGGAGCGGAAGCGCTTCGGCCTGCTGTCCTCCAAACCGAAGAAGGCGGAGACGCCTAAGCAGGAGAAGAAGGCCAAGCAGGACAAAAAGAACAGCAAGAGCGCTAAGAAGCCGGATGACCTTTTCGGCATGGTGATCCCCGGCAGCATCCAGGCACCTTCCGATGCGCAGAACAGTGTGCCACCGGCGCCTGCTGCCGAAACGCCTGTATGGCAGAGCGCCCCGGCGCCCGCTGCTCCGGCCCGTGACGCCGCACCCGCGTGGAATGCCGGAGGCGGGAACGGATGGAAAACCCCGGATACTTCAGCGCAGGATGTGACGGTGCCCGGCGGCGTGGGAAAAACAGTCAGCCTGAGCGGCGCGCAGGAGTCCCAGACCCGTTACCTCGGCGCGAACCAAGGCGCGGGCGGCGCGCTCATCCTGCACCATAAGCGCACGGGGCAGAGGGCAGTGCTGAACCATTTCCCGTTCCATGTCGGGCGCAGCGCCCAGGCGGCGGATATGCACATCGACAGCCCGGGAGGCTATCTTGGCTCTGACCATGCCTATTTCCTGAACGATGCCGGAACCGGTATTACCATCGTGGACAATAACTCCAAGAACCAGACCTGGATGAACGATCAGAAGCTGATCCCCGGGCAGCATTATCCTGTGAAACCCGGAGATAAGATCGTAATGGCGGACGAGGAGTTTGAGATCCTCCAGGGGTAAGGGAGAACGCTATGAGGATGCAAGGAACCGTCTGGACAGACCAGGGAAATTTCCGCCCATCCAATCAGGATTCCTGCCTCCTGAAAATTGCGGATACCGCCCAGGGAACGGTTTGCCTTGCCGCAGTTTGCGACGGCATGGGCGGACTGGAGAAGGGTGAGCTTGCCAGCGCGGAGGCGATCCGTGCCCTTGACGAGTGGTTCTGCACGCAGCTCCCGGCGCTGCTGGCACAGGGACTGCCGGAGCAGACTCTGATGGAACAGTGGAACCGGATCATCTGGCAGGTGAATGGGCGGCTCCGCGACTTTGGGGAGCGCAGTGCCCTGCAATTGGGGACGACGGTCACGGCCATGCTGATCGCGAAAGGAATGCTCTATCTGATGCAGGTGGGGGATTGCCGCGCGTATCTGCTGACCGGGCTGAGGGCGGACCTGCTGACCCAGGACCAGACGATGGCTTTCCGGGAGTTCCTGGCGGGGCATATTTCCGCGGAGCAGCTGCGGGATGACCCCAGGCAGAGCTACCTGACGCAGTGTGTTGGTGTCGGAATGCCTGAGCCGGAATTTCTGATGCATGTCTGCCCGGCGGAGGGGAGCTTTCTGCTTTGCTCCGATGGGTTTTACCATAAGCTGTATTTGCAGGAGCTTCAGGAGCTGGGGGCGCTGGAACGCATATCCGACATTGGCGCGTACCTGGGCCTGCTGGGCCAGGCCTGCCGCCAGCGGGGGGAGAAGGACAATATGACGGCTGTTGTCGTGCGCTGTTTCACGGCGCAGGACAGCGAGACGGTATCCTTCCGGCAGGAGGACACCATCTCCCTTCGCGCGGACTATGTGACCGTTCATACAGAGGAACGACTGTGAGAGGGGAATCTACCTGTGAGTAATGTTGCATCCGTTCTGGATACATTGAATCGTATGCTGGGGCCGGATATCGTGGACATCCGGCCGCTGGGGGAGGAGGGCGGCATGAGCCGCCTGTTCCGCGGATACAAGCGCAGCCTGGAAGTAGACGTGGTGATCAAGCAGATGCCCATGTATTCCAGCGATCCGGCAGAGGTGAAGCGGGAGGTCCGGGTGATGACCAGTCTGCGGCATCAATATCTGCCTCGGGTATATGATTTTAAAACCGATGGTATGGGCTTCTGCTACACCATCATGGAGCTGATCCCCGGCTGTACGCTCCGCCAATACGTGTATACCCATGGCGCGCTAAGCCAGAAGCAGGCGCTGATCTGGACGAAGCAAATCCTGGAAGCTCTTTCGTATATGCACAGCCAGCATCCGGCCATCGTCCACAGCGACCTGAAGCCGGAAAATATCATGATCACACCGGATCAGTCCGTCTGCATTATAGATTTTAACGCGTCCCTGGAGATGAAGGGGGACGCGGTGGAGGCCGTGGGTGCCACGGTGGGTTATGCCGCGCCGGAGCAATATAATCTCCCACTTTCCCGGTTTACACAGGGCGACGCGCTGTACCAGATGGCGGAAGCAGCACAGGGGATGGGAAAGGTATCCCCGAAAACGGACCTGTATGCGGTGGGCGCATTGGCCTACTATATGCTTACCGGGTTCGACCCTGCGCCCTGGAATCAGGAGCAGATCCCGCTGGATCGGTACGACATCGTGCTGAACGATTCCTTCCGCCTGGTCATCCAGCGCGCTATGGAGCGGCGCAGCAATAAGCGCTTCGCCAGCGCAAAGGAGATGCTCCGGGCGCTGAACGATCTGGTGAAAACAGACCGCCGGTACCGCGCATGGCGGCACAGGTGCCAGCTTGCCGCATTTTTCGTGTGCGCCGGTATCCTGGTTAGCGGATTTACCCTGTTCTGGGGATGGCAGACGCTGCAAACGGAGACCAGCGCGGAATACACGAGCCTGATCGAGCAGGCGCAGGAGGCCATTGCCCAGTCGGATTACGACAACGCCCAAAGCCTTCTGTTTGAGGCGATCCGGCTGGAAGAAAACCGGCCGGAGGGCTATGCCAATCTGGGCGCATTGCTGTACAGCATTGGTCAGTACCAGCAGGCAATTGACCTTTTGGAGCCGCTGGACGTGGATTCCATGGACGGCGCGGATGCATCGACAGTCGGGGAAATCGCGTATGTACTGGGCAGCTGCTATTACCAGCTGGAGGATTACGAAAGCGCCATGGATGCCTATCAGCTGGCCACGCATTTCTGCCCGGACACGGTGGCATATCAGAGAGATTTGGCGGTATGCTATGCGAAGCTGGGCTATGCATCCCGCGCCCAGGAAACGCTGGCGGTTCTAAGCGAGATCGATTCCTCTGAGGGGGACGTGGCCTATGTTTCCGGTGAAATCGCCTACGTTTCCGGCGATTATACCCAGGCGCTGGACTGGTTCTGCACCGCCATTGAGAACACCGAGGACCATACCATTCTCAGCCGCGCCATTCAGGAGGCGGCCCAGTGCTGCCAATACCTGGGTGACAGCTATCTGGACACGGAGATCCGCATTCTGGGCGAGGCCAGGAGCCGCCTGACGGTATCGGAAAACGCGATCCACACCCAATTGCTCGCCCAGGCATGGCTGCGCAAAGCGGCGCAGAACGGCGATGACAGCCAGGAGGCCTATGCCCAGGCGCTGGTGTATCTGGAGGACTTGGTGAACCGGGGGACTGCCTCCTTTACGGTCCGCATGAATCTGGCTACGACCCTGCAGGCGCTGGACCGATTTACAGAGGCGGAAACGGTGCTTTTACAGCTGGAAGTGGATTATCCCTACGATTACACCGTGCCCATGACCCTGGCGCTGATGTATGCGGACTATCAGACTTCCCTGCCGGCGGAGGAGCGGGATTATACGGCACTGCTGGAGGCCTATTCCCGGGCGGAGGCGCTGTACGCATCCGCAACGGAAGCGTCTCCGCAGATGCAGCAGCTCGCGGAGATCGTCAGCCGCCTGGCGGTGGATTAGAGGGGAGAGATCAGGATGGAAACGCTTAGCTATGGAATGCGGCTCATGATCGCAGGTGGCGCAGGAATTGCGTTTTTCTGCCTGCTGGGATTGATTTTTTACATTGTTTTGAAGAAAAAAGGCCGAAAATTACAGGAAATCATCGAAAAAGAATATCAATGAACCGGCTGCACCACCGCGCCGGAGGAAAAGCAGAAAGACTAACTATTAAAAGTCAAGGCCCAAAGTGGGGGAATTTGCAGATTG
>JAJQHS010000090.1 GCA_021199635.1 Bacillota bacterium | reverse complement strand
AGATGTGTATATGAGCCAGGTTATGGTCCGCGGGGACGTGGGCGCGGTCAAGGCGGCCACGGATGCCGGCGCGGCGGCGGCGGAGAAGGTGGGCGAGCTGATCTCCGTGCATGTCATCGCCCGCCCCCATTCCGAGGTGGACGCCATCCTCCCCAAGGGCGGAAGAAGCGCCCACGCACCTGAGGCCTGATGCTTTACACCCAGCAGGCGGCGCGGGATAATATCCGAAACCGGGATGGGAAGCGGGTCTTCTACCTGGGGAAGGGGGACCAGCTCACCGCGGAGGCCAGGGATTATCTGACGGCGCAGCGGGTCCCCATCCTCCCGGCGGAGCAGGCAAAGCCGGAAGCATACCGCCTGCTCAGCGGCGGCACGCTCACGGAAAAGCCGGAGCATATGACCCATCTCAGCGGGGACATCCTGGTGCCGAAGACCCACCCCAGGATCGCCTTCCGTGGGGCGATGGATACGCTGGAGTCGGAAATAATATTATGTCAACTTGCCTGCGATCCGGAGACCCGGAAATCCCTGGATGAGGTGCTGGGCTTCGCCCGGAGGCTGCTGCGCTGCGAGGTGCTGGACGAGCCGGTGCCGCCCCAGACCCTGTGCGGCCTGACGGCGCAGGCCATCCGGGAGCACAGCCACCGCCCCCAGGATTACTACGGCCAACCCCATTTCATGCCGAAATACACGGATGGCGAGGCCATCGCCCGGCTGAACCGCTGCCGCTGCGCGGCGCGGGAGGCGGAGCGGCAGGCTGCGGCTGCCTTCCGGGACAGGGAGGGGAACCCCACCCGGGAGGACCTGCTCCAGGCCATGAACCGGCTAAGCAGCATGCTCTATATCCTGATGATCCGGCAGAAAAGGTCGGGCTGACCCCGCCTGATCCGCGGCGCAGGCGGTACCCGGACGAAAAAATGGGGAGCGCGGTGCCGCGCTCCCCAGGATGGGTGGCTTATTCTGCGAAGAATCCGTTAGCTTGCAGCCATTGCAGGGTGTTTTCGGCATTCGAGCGGACGGTGACCGCCATACCGCTGATCTCGATATACGCGACCAGGTCATCAAACTCCTCGTAGTAGCCCCAGGAGATGTCCGCGCCCGCATTGATGTCGGTCCGGAGGGCTTCCAGGAATTGGGGAATATCCGCATCCTCCAGGATCATCGGATCTTCCAGGGCCAGGGTTTCGCCGTCCCACGCGGCTATAGTCACTTCGCTCACGTCTGCCAGGTAGGTCTCCCAGTCGTCATAGCCCAGCAGAGATTTTGCCGGGAGGTCCAGCTCCTTCACCACCTGCAGGGTGTGGTCGGCGGCGGCGGTGACCACCACGGTCCGGTACTGGTACCGGCCGGTTTCGGTTTTGGACCTGATCTCGAACTGGCACACATCCCCGGTACCCAGCTGCCCGTAGGAACCGTTCAGGTAGACCGCCTGCTCCTGGCAATCCGCCAGCAGCGCCTCCAGGATGGTCTGGAAATCCTCTGTGCTGACCGACCAGGAGTAGTAGTCGTACTCACTATACGTAAAATACTCGATCTGGGATACGCTGCTGACATAGCTGTCCCAATCCGTGTAGCCCAGGATGACCTCCGGGCGGGAGTAAATCTCCTGGAGGATGGCATAGGCATCCCAGGATTGGCAGATGTAGTAGGAACGGGAGACAGTGATACCGCTGTTCATGGTATAGGTCAGGTACAGCTCATCGTAGTCGGTCACGCCGAGATCGTCCGGCTCGCCCTCCTCGATCAGGGACGCGTGCAACGTGATAATTTTCTCAATATCCTCCGGGTCATCCAGGGTGACGCTCACACCCGAATTGTAATAGGAGTAGTCGTTGGGGGAGACGGAAACGGTCTTCACATCGTCCGCCTGAGGTGTCCAGCTTACAATCCCAAATGCGTCCACCAGGATCAGCAGGAAGCTTAGGACCATGGCCATGGCGAAGGCGCCCAGCCAAAGGAAATTCCTGGGGCGGAACACCCGGATCGTCCGGTTCAGCAGCATCAGCGAGCCGAAGAAGCCGATGACCATGCCGACGGTCATCCACACCAGGTACCCGGCGCCGAACAGCTCGCCGAACACCGCGAACACCGCGCCGCATGTCAGGGTGAAGACCACGCACAGGACGGGGGACAGGCCCCGGAACGCCGAGAAGTCCCCGGCCCGCTCCAGGTGCCGCCAGCGGTACAGCAGCACCGACAGCCCCAGCAGCGCCACGCCGATCACCGCCAGCACCGCCAGATAGCCCCAGCCGGAATCCCGGCCCAGGTAGGTATATGTCCAGATCCCGTTGTCATAGCTGCTGGAGAAGCTGAGGTAGCCATGCTGGAAAATCCCAGTTACCGGGCTGTAGGGCAGGAATGCGTCCATCGTCAGCTCCACGCCGTACATCTGGGGCACGAAAATGGTTTCCGCGAACCAGTAAATCAGCAGCGACAGGAAGTTCAGCACCGCGTACACCGCCACCATGGCGAAGCGGTGGCCGGTGAGGAACACGCACAGCACCGCCAGGCCGAAGAAGAATACATATTGCAGCATTACGGCCAGCAGCCAATACAGCGCCACGAACCGGTAGGTTCCCAGCTGCACCAGGAATAGCAGGCAGGCCAGCAGGTACGGGATCAGCGCGTAGCACAGACCGGCCGCGGTGTGGCTGAGGAACAGGCTCTCCCGCCGCTGGGGCATGGCGTGCAGCGCGTTGCACAGCCGGGTGTTATACAGGTCGCCGAAGAGCAGCATGGCGCAAAGCCCGGCGTAGAGCATATTGGCAATGCCCATGCCGCTAATACAGCTGGCGAGGTTCATGGCGCTGCCGCCGTCACCCCGGATGCCAGGAACCCATGTCCGCATAAACAGCAGCAGCCCGATGGTGTAAATGCCCCAGGCCGGGGCGTACCGGACCAGGTCCTTGCGGAAGACCGTAAGCTTAGAGTACGATGTTCTTGACTTCATAGTTCACACCTCCCAGTTCGTAGATGAAGATTTCCTCCAGGGATAGGGGCAATACATCAAAATATGCCGGGTTGGCAGCCTGAACTTGCTGGGTCACCGCGTCGGCGGTGCCCCGCACCACCAGCGTGCGCAGCCGCCCGGACTGGCTCTCGTGGAGGACCGTAAGCCCCTCCGGCGTGTCGCCCACGATCTGCAGCTTCACAGTGCTGCCCTGCATATCCGCCAGGCTCCGCTCCAGGAGCATTTTCCCGTGGTCCATAATTCCCACATGGTCGCAGATGTCCTCCAGCTCCCGCAGGTTGTGGGAGGAGATCAGCACCGTGGTCTCGTACTGCGCCACGTCGGACAGGATCAGGTTCCACACCTGTCGGCGCATCACCGGGTCCAGCCCGTCCACCGGCTCGTCCAGGATCAGGACCTCCGGGCGGGTGCAGATGGTCAGGTGGAACGCGGCCTGCTTCTGCATGCCCTTGGAGAACCGGCGGATGGGGGATTTTTTCGGGAGCTGGAACACCTCGTATAGCCGGTCAAAAAGGTCATGGTCAAAATTTTGGTAAATGCCTGCGTAGTAGCGACGCATTTCCTCCAATGACGCAGACGGGAAGTAGAAAATATCGTCCGGAATGGAGCCAATGCGGGCCTTCTGGGTGGGATTTTCATATATTTCCTTGCCGTCCAGCGTGATCTGGCCGGAATCCGGGCGGTAGATGCCCGTAAGGTGGCGGATAGCAGTGGACTTGCCCGCGCCGTTGGGGCCAACCAGGCCGTAGACCGCGCCCTTGGGTACTGTCATGGTCAGATCGTCCAGCGCTTTGAAGCTGCCGAAGGTTTTTGTCACATGTTTCATCTCAAGCATTTTCGTTTCCTCCTCCCGAAATGCGGCGAATGATCTCCTGGGTGTCCACGCCGGCGGCAGTCAGCCTGGACACAGCGGTGTCCAGTGCATCCCACAGCGGACGCTGCTCCAACCCGGCGGAAACGGGCACGCCGCAGACGAAGCTGCCCTTGCCGGCAACGGAGGCGATCCAGCCCTCCATTTCCAGCTGCCGGTAGGCACGCTGGATGGTGTTGGGGTTGATGGTCAGCTGGGTGGCCATGTCCCGCACGGAGGGGAGCTTATCCCCCTGCTGCAAAATTCCTGTCAGAATCTGCTCCCGGACGCCGTCGCAAATCTGAATGTAGATGGGACGGGCGTCCCGATAGTCCAGAACTACCATAGTTTCCTCCTTTCAAAGTGTACTAACTGTGCTAGCACAGTTAGTATAACAGTTAGTACACCCTGTGTCAACCCCTTTTCGCAAAAAAACGGAAAAAATTTCAAAGCTCCGCATTCTGGGGACATTCGGACTGCGAACAAACGACCACGCCGGGGAAATGAAAAAGTTGAAAAGAATATAAATTGCGGCTTGACAGGGGTGCGTACTTATGATAAGATACAGTTGTAAATTTAAAGAACACATAGCGTAAAGGAAACGCAGAAGATTTTTTGCCATTGCCGTGTACAGTCAGGAAAGGGGGAAACCGATATGCGGGATTAAGATTCAGATGAAGCCCACCAGCACAGTCCCAAAACCAAAACATGCTTAAGGAGGAAGCTAATTATGAAATGCGGAAAAAGAATACTTGCTTTAGTCATTGGATTTGCCCTGGCTCTAAGTTTATCTACGGCGGCGTATGCGGTTGCCGCGGTTACCAGGACGTTTTTCGTGCAGAAATGCGGTTCGTATAACTGTACAGCCACTGGAACCCTCAACCTGGGTGTTTGCCGTGCGACCCTTAAGGCTGAATCCCTGCCCAATCAGGCTGTTTTGCCGGACGAACAGAATGAAATTGATATTTGGGTTTTAGCCTATAATAGTAATGGAGAATTCTGCGGTTCTACTCACCAGACAAACGATGGATTGACCTGTACGGCCCAGTACACATGTACTTCATGTACCAGTCATTCCAGGATGGGATGCAGCTTCAAGTTTAACGGCGAGGATCTGGGACTCTACCTACTCTATGCCACGGGGGAGGTATACCCAACTAACTAATACAGGGTGGGGTTCCCCCAGAACCACTTGTGAAGGCATGGCGGCTTGCAGGGGAACCCCTAGTTTTATCATATAAGAATGGAGTGATATACATGAAACCACGCAGGATTTACGCGCTGGCATTGGCTCTCTGCCTTCTGCTGGCAGGCTGCACACATGCGGACCCGTCGGGAACCGATGCCATCGCCCTATATGACCTGACAGCCCTCCCGGGGCAGGATGCCCCAAACAGCAATAATGTCGTCATATTTCCCCTGAGTTTTACGGGGACCGAAGGCTATTACTATGGCACGATGGCGCTGGACAATTATGTGTATTATTACGACCAGGCCAGCGGCGTTTCTGACGTGCTTTGCGCGGACCCGTCCTGCACCCATGATTCCAATACCTGCAGCGCCTACATAAGCGAGATGAACTCCCTGAATGTGTACGATGGCAAGCTGTATTGGGTGGGAAAAGACCCGGCGGATGAGGATGACCACGATTACTACCTGTGGTGCAGCGACCTGACTGGCGCAAATCGGCAGAAGGGACTGAAAATAAGCAACACGGATGTGGTGCTGGAATATAGTCCACAGGTCTACTATATCCACCGGGACCGGCTCTACTTTATAGGGCATAACAACATAGTCGATGGGACGGAAACCTCCCTGCGTGACACCCTGTTCTCCATCCCATTGGACGGCGGGGAGGATTTCACATGCATATATGAAATCACTACGGTGAACGGGGCCGCCCTTACGCCCCGGTTCGTGGGGAATACCATTTTCCTGGGTGTGTACATCACCGAAGACACCGACCAGGAGCTGGCGGAAGAAAGCCACGGGGAGGACCGGGAATTGCAAGTGATCCAATATGATATCCCAACGGGGGAATCCCGGGTGGTTTACCAGGAAACCGATTTCCCGGAATACTTTGGCAGGCCGTGGGTAACCGCGGATGGGGAAATCTACCTGACCAGCAGCGACAACGAGCAGAGCACCCACCTCTGGAAGCTGGAGGACGGCAGCCGGACGGAGATCGTTTCCTGGCAGGGCGCCGGCTCCGCCACAGCCGGGGACGGCGCGGCCATATTTACGTGGACCGATGACAACGGCGTAAGAATGGCAGATGTCGTGAGCCTGGACGGGGAGCCGATTTACAGCGGCATGCTGTTCCCGGAGGGGATCCCGGGATTGGACGACCTGAATATGATCTCGTATGGC
Organism: Bacillota bacterium; assembly: GCA_021199635.1. Taxonomy (GTDB): domain Bacteria; phylum Bacillota; class Clostridia; order Oscillospirales; family Oscillospiraceae; genus Faecousia. The sequence goes on along the minus strand of JAJQHS010000090.1, from coordinate 4,948 downwards.
TTGCTGAGCATTGACGAGGATTATGTTTTCCTGTTCCTTTTCGAGCCTTTTTCGGGTACGAATTACGTAGCGCGGTTGGATCTGCATAACAATCTGGAGCCTACGATTCTCTGGGGCAACTAGAAGGAGGCCACCCATGGATCTGCGATTAGAGAATGTCACAAAAAAATTCGGGGAAACGGTGGCGCTGAATCAGTTCAGCTATACGTTCCACCAGGGGATCTATGGCATCCTGGGCGCCAACGGTGCAGGGAAGAGCACCATGATGAACCTGATCACCGACAACCTGAAGCGGGACAGCGGCAGCATCACATTCGATGGCAAGGAGGTGCGCAGCCTGGGGGTAGATTTCCGCCGGGTGCTGGGCTACATGACCCAGCAGCAGGGGCTTTACGAGGGCATGACCGCCGAGAGCTTCCTGGTGTACATGGCGCGCCTGAAGGAAATCCCCCGGAAATCGGTGAAGGCGGAGGTCCAGCGGGTGCTGGAGATGACCAACCTGGCCGATGTGCAGCACCATAAGGTGGGCGGCTTCTCCGGCGGCATGAAGCAGCGGGTGCTGCTGGCACAGGCGCTGCTGGGCGACCCCCAGGTACTGATCCTGGACGAGCCGACCGCCGGGCTGGACCCCAGGGAGCGGGCGCGTCTGCGGGACCATATCTACCGGCTGGCCCAGGACCGGGTCGTGCTGCTGGCGACCCACATCGTCAGCGACATTGAGGCCATCGCGGACGACATCCTGCTGCTCCGGCGGGGGCAGCTGCTGCGCTCCGGCACAGCGCGGGAGCTGATCGATTCCCTGCCGCCGGACTGGAAGCCGGTGCTCCACGCGCCCAGCCTGGAGGATGTGTACCTATACTATCTGGGGGAGGATTACCATGAATGAATGGAAACGAATCCTCTCCGACGTGAGAAGGCGGACGGCGATCCTGTGCATCCCGCTATTGTGCCTGTTCCTTTTCTTCTACCAGAAATGCGACGGCGATTTCACCGCACTGCTGACCGACGCGGAGGAGTATCGCCAGCTCCTGGAAACTTATGAGGGCAGCACTCCCGCCGAGATCGCGGAGGTGTATCCCTACACCTGGTCGCTGACGGACAACGAGCAGCGGCTGGTCACCCAGGCGGAGCATCAGCGGGATTACGCCGCTTACCTGGAACGGGTGCAGATCCAGGCCGCCAATATGCAGGCCTCCAGCCTGTTCAGCAGCAACCGGAATTCCTTCGTTTACCGCAACATCATACGGACCGCAGCGGATTTCGCGGGCTGCACGGCGGAGAATATCCACTTCGGCAATTACCGGGCGGTGCAGGATTGGCTGGAGTTTTCCCTGGCGGACTGGGGATTCCTGGCGGCGATCCTGCTGCTGGTGATGTCCTTCATGGAGGAGCGGCAGAAGGGGCTTGCCGCCATCGTCCGCTCCTGCCCCGGAGGGCGGGGCAAGCTTCAGGGCGCCCGGCTCCGGATCTTACTGGTTTACTCCGCCGGGATGACGGCGCTGCTGTACTATGTGCCGCTGCTGCTCTCGCTGTGTATAGACGGTGGGTGGAGCGACCTGGTCTATCCGGTGCAGTCCATGGCAGAATTCCAGAAATGCACGGCCCAGATGAGCGTTTTCGGCTTCCTTTGCCAGTTTTTCCTGGTGAAAACCGCCTGCGGCTTCCTGCTGGGAACGCTGGTATGGTTCGCACTGACCTTCCTGAACCAGGTGCAGCTGAGCTGGTTGCTGACGGCGGCGGCGTTCGTAGCGGAATACCTGCTGTACACGCTGATCCCGGCACAGTCCATTTTCAGCCCCCTGCGGCATGTGAATGTGTTCTCATATGTGTTTACCGCCCGCCTATACACCCAGTATGTGAATATCAATTTCCTCGGGTTCCCGGTGCAGAATCTGGCGCTGCTGATGCTGCTGCTGGTGGCGCTGATCCTCATCCTGGGCACTGTGACAGTGTGGCTGATGCCCAGGCGATACCCGTTCGGGAATAAGGACCGCTTGGGGAAATGGGTGCATTTGTGGAACCGCCTGGCGGATTTTGGCAGGCGGCGGCTGGGCATACTGGGATTCGAGTGGTACAAGCTGCTGTTCATGACTGCCAGCGGCTTGTTCCTGCTGCTGGGCATCCTGTCGCTGCGGGGCCTGCTGGTCAACAGCGGCGCTTACTATCTGCAGGAGGATGGCCTCTACCGCCAGTATCTGGCGCAGGTGCAGGGGCCGGTGACTCAGGATACCTGGGACTACCTGGCAAATGCCCGCGCCTACCTGGATACGATGGAAATCGACACCTATGATTATCAGGAGGCGCTGGATCGGCTGGAGGAAACCATAAGCTCCCTACCGGAAGGCGCATGGCTGGTGGATCAGACCGTGTTTCTCAGCATCTACGGCGAGAAAGCCAGTTACCTCCAGCGGCAGCATGGGCTGTATGCGATGATTTATCTGGTAATCTGCCTGTCGCCGCTGTTTGCCTGTGAGGCCAACGGCGATGTCCGGAAAGTACTGCGCTCCACCCCTGGCGGAAGGCAAAAGCTGTTCTGGGCAAAGTATCTTGTGGCGGTTGGCGTGACCCTGGCAGCCTGGCTTCTCGTATTTGTGCAGCAGTGGCAGAGCGCAGTCAAATGGTTGGGCGATACCATATTATCTGCCCCGTGCAGCAGCATCGAGATGCTGCGCGGCTTCCCAATGACGGTGGGGACGCTCCTGATCTTTGTGTACCTCTGCAAGGGCGTGGCGATGCTGATCGTTACCAATCTGTGCGTATTCTTCGGCGAGTGGAGCGGCAGGTTTGATAAGACATTCCTGTGGAGCGGGGGCGTCCTGCTGCTCCCAGCGGCGATCTACTCCTACAATGTGGACGCGCTGCGGATCTTCACGCCGCTGACGTTCCTGGCGGATGGGAATGTGCTGCTTGCCGGAGCCGGACGTGTGGTGCTGTTCGCCTGCTGGATGGCACTGTCCGTCTTTGCTCTGCTCTATGCCCGCCGGCGGTGGTGCCGGACATCGGGCTGAAAGAAAAAGCGCTGTATCGTGCCGGGGCAAACGCTCCGGCACGATTTCTGTACATTGCCCAATGCCAGCCGCGCCCAAAATCCCGCGGGGAAGACTTGTACTTTTCCCGGATTTGTGGTAGTATCATCAGGAAAGGGGAGAAGAATATGGATAGAATCATCATCCTTGGATGCCCAGGGGCGGGGAAAAGCGTATTTGCCCGGCAGCTGCATGAGAAAACAGGGATCCCCCTGATTTACCTGGATACGCTGTACTACCGGCCGGACGGGACCCATATCCCGGAAGAGCGGTTTGATGCGGAGCTCCAGGCGATCATGGCAGCGCCGCGGTGGATCCTGGATGGGCACTATCAGCGGACCATCCCCGCGCGCCTGGCGCAATGCGACACGGTCCTGCTGATGGATTATCCGCCGGAAATCTGCCTGGCGGGGGTGGAGTCCCGGCTCGGGAAGGCCCGGGAGGATATGCCCTGGCTGGAAACAGAATTTGATCCGGTGTTCCGGAACTGTATTTCCCATTTCCCGGAGGAGAAAATGCCCCAGGTTTACGCCTGGTTGGGGGCGTATCCGGGAAAAGAGCTCCATATTTTCCATTCCAGAGCGGATGCGGACGCCTTCCTGCGTTCCCTTTAATATTTCCCTGGCAGCCGGGCGCTCCGGCTGCCATTTTTTTCGGGGAGCGCATGAAAGCAAGCGGCGCCGCATGAGAAACGCGGCGCCGCAAAGGGGAAGTATTTGAATTGGTCAGCTGTGGTTGACTGCGTCCAGGAAGCGGCGGAAGGCTGCCCGGCCCTCCGGCGTCAGCTTGTACACGCCGGCATCCTCCAGCACCCGGGCAAATACCGTGCCGATCTCCTGCTGCAGGATCTCGTCGGTATTTTCCGCGGTAAAGGTGTGCCGCGTCTGCAGCTCCCGCAGCCAGGGGGCGTGCTTGCCCAGTACAGGGTCGTCCGCAATGTCGCGGCATTGCAGGATCGCCTGCTTCAGGTCGGCCATCTCTTGCTTCAGCCGGGCGGGCAGAACTGCCAGCCCCATGACCTCGATCAGGCCGATGTTCTCCTTTTTAATATGGTGCAGCTCCGGATGGGGATGGTACACGCCCAGGGGATATTCCTCCGTGGTGATGTTGTTGCGCAGCACCAGGTCCAGCTGGAATTTTCCACCGGACATCCGGGCAATGGGAGTGATGGTGTTGTGCGGTTCTCCGTCCGTCTCCGCGAACACGAAGGCCGCCGGGTCCGAATATCCCCGCCAGACGGTGAGGATTTTATCTGCCAGGGAAACCAGACGCTCCGCATTCCCGCATTCCAGCCGCAGCACGGACATAGGCCAGCGGACGATGCCTGCCGCCACATCCTCGAACCCCCGGAAGCACACCGGCTCCTCCACCGGCGCCTTCTCCATGGCAAAGCAGTACCGCCCGCCCTGGAAATGCTCATGGCTCAGGATCGAGCCGCCGACAATGGGAAGATCGGCGTTGCTCCCCACAAAATAATGGGGAAACTGCGCCACGAAGGACAGCAGCTTGCGGAACGCCCCAGCGTCGATTTTCATGGGCACGTGCTGCCGGTTGAACACGATGCAGTGCTCATTATAATATACATAGGGGGAATATTGCAGGAACCATTCCGCACCGTCCACGGTGATGGGGATGGGGCGATGGTTCTGCCGCGCGGGGTGGTTCATCCGCCCGGCGTAGCCCGCGTTTTCCGGGCAGAGCTGGCATTTGGGGTAGCCGCTCTGCGGTGCCAGCTTCGCGGCGGCGATGGCCTTGGGGTCCTTCTCCGGTTTGCTCAGGTTGATGGTGATATCCAGCTCCCCATATTTGCTGGGGTATTTCCAGCGCATGTCCTTGCAGATCCGGTAGCGGCGGATGTAATCCGTGTCCTGGCAGAAGCGGTAGTAATCGTCAGTGGCGGCGGCGGGGCTCTGGGCGTAGAG
>JAJQHS010000001.1 GCA_021199635.1 Bacillota bacterium | reverse complement strand
CATCACTTCCAACGCCTATTTCCGCCTGGTCAGCGGGCGGAAATAGGCGCCCCAGGGGGAAATTCCCTGAAACCAGGAGAAAAAATTCTTAAAATCTCGCTTCCCGGAAGAAAAATTGTCAAAATTGGTTGATTCCTGTCCCCGATTCTGTTATAATGACTGAAATGTTATGTCAACACAAACAGATGAGGAGGATTTCCTGTGGATACACAGATGGAGAGGAAAAACCTCACTGAGGATACTTCACCCCGGGAGGAAGAGAGGACATGCACGCCAAAGCACGGCAAATGGCTGTCCGAGAAAGCGGCGCGGCGCATGGAGTGGCGGCGGCGGATGCGCGTGCGCATCCTATTTTACACCCTCAGCCTTCCCTTTATGGAGTGCCTGCTCCGGCTGGTGGATAAGAATACCACGTTCCTGGACCTGGGGCTGCCGCGCTCCCTGTTTGCCGGGGCGGCAGTGGGGCTGCTGCTGTGGCTCATCGGTACGCTGATCCCCCGGAAGGGCATCAGCCGGGCGGTGATCGCTGTGGTTCTGTTTTTCTTCGGCGCGGTGTTTATCGCCGAGCGGTGCTGCCGCGCTTTCTTCGGCGTTTACTACCAGCTGTCCTATATGACCAGCATGACCGGCCAGGTGGCGGGGAACTTTATGGGCACCGCCCTGTCGGTGATCGGGAAGAATCTCTGGTTCTTCCCCCTGGCGCTGGCGCCGTTCATCCTGTTCCTTATTTTCCGCCGGACCCTGATGCCCCGCTATCGGCAGCTGCGCAGCGCCCACCCGGAGCTGCTGGCGGCGGCGTTTGTGGCGCTGCAGCTGATCGCGGTGCTCCTGTGCCATGTGGGGGACGACACCAATTATTACACCGTGGACTATTCCGCCAACAGCACCATCCCCCGGTTCGGCCTGGTGAACACCCTGCGGCTGGAGGTGCAGTATGGCATTTTCGGAAAGCCGGAGGAAGAGCTGGTTTTCGAGCCCATCGAAACCGACCCGGTGGAAACGGAGGCTTCCACCGCCGCGACCGACCCGGAGGAAACCGACGGAACGGATGCCACGGAGCAGACCGATGCCACGGATACCACGGAACCGGCTACCGAGCCGGACTACGGCTACAACGTGATGGACATCGATTTTGACAGCCTGATCGCATCGGACACGGGCTCACTGCTGGCACTGGATCAGTATTTCTCCTCCCAGGAGCCCACCCGGCAGAACGCGTACACCGGCATATTCGAGGGCAAGAACCTGATTTTCCTGACGGCGGAGTCCTTCTCCACCGCGGTGATCGATGAGGAGCGCACCCCGATCCTCTATCAGCTGGCCAACAGCGGCTTCGTATTCACCAATTATTATCAGCCCAACTGGACGCAGTCCACCACCGGCGGGGAATTTGCCGCCATGACGGGCATTATCCCCACCTGGATCGACGGGCAGACCGCCTTCTCCGTCAGCGCGACCAAGGCCATGCCCTTCGCGCTGGGCTGGCAGTTCCGCTCCCTGGACTACACGGTCACTGCCTACCACAACAATACCTACACCTATTACGGCCGCAGCAAGACGCACCCCAACCTGGGCTACGACTATTACGGCCTGGGCAATGGGCTGGAGCTGGAAACCACCGGGATCTTGCCGTACTCTGACCTGGAGATGATGCAGGCCACCCTTGACGACCAGATCCAGAATTATCTGGACACCGGCACGCCGTTCCACACCTACTATATGACGGTTTCCGGCCACTGCGAATACGGGTTCAGCTCCAACGATATGTCGGAGAAGAACCGGGACGTGGTCGCCGACCTGGATGCCAGTGAAACGGTGCTGGCCTACCTGGCCTGCCAGCAGGAGCTGGAATACGCTCTGGAGTACGTGATGGACGCGCTGGAGGCCGCGGGCATTGCGGACGATACCGTGATCGTCCTGACCACCGACCATTATCCCTACGCCATGAGCGAGGGGAGCGTGGACTATTACAACGAGCTGACCGGCAACGATGACAATGAGAACCTGACCTCCCGCTACCGGAACACCCTGATCCTGTGGTGCGGCGAGATCGAGGAGCCGATTGTGGTGGATACGCCCTGCTCCGCCATCGACATCGTGCCCACGCTGTCCAATCTGTTCGGGCTGGAGTACGATTCCCGCCTGCTCTCCGGACGGGACATCCTTGCGCCCGATGTGGGGGCGGGGGAGGTGGCCAGCAATATGCACGTTGTGGTCTTCGCGGACACCGGCTACGGCAATAGCTGGATCACCGCCGCCGGTACGTATGAGGCTTCCACCGGCGTCTTCACGCCCAACGCCGGCGTGGAGGTTTCGGACAGCTACGTTACCAGCATGAATAAGCTGGTACAGGATAAGTTCACCTATGCCAAATACCTGATCAGCCTGGACTATTACCGCCACCTGTTCCCGGATTTTTAAGCCGGGTTCGCAGAATCTGCAAAAGGGGCTGTAGCAAAACAATTGCGTTTTGTTGCAGCCCCTTTATCGGCTTTGCCGGAGGAGAAATTTTAAGTTTACATAACATCCAGAAGGCGGACGGGCTCCGCCTGGCTTGGGCCGGATGCGGCCGGCTGTTCCGATGCAGGCGCCTCGTTCCCCGGGGGATGCTTTGCGCGCAAAGGAGCATGGGTTTTGAGATGCCTGCGCTTATTCTCCCAGGATCTGCCCCATCATCTGATCCACCTGGATCAGGCAGCGGGGGACATGGAAGGGACCTTTGAATGTCGAGCCCTTGCATGCGGGCTGGGTGGGCTTGCCGTCCCGGCGCAGGTAGCCGTACCACTCGCCATATTCGTCAGCGAAATATGTCTTACAGTATTCCAGGACCCGGTAGAAAATATCCAGGTATTTTTCGTCCCCGGTGTCCCGGTAGATCATCAGGGAGGCGATCAGCGCCTCGTTGTGGGGCCACCACAGCTTCATATCATGCTCGTAGGCCTCCGGCGGATTGCCCAGACAGTCTATGAAATAGAGGATACCGCCGTATTCTTCGTCCCAGCCCCAGGAGAAAGCCATGTCGAACACGTCGATGGCCTTGCTGTGCAGCGCCGGGTCGCCCGTTGCATTGGCATGGTCCATCAGGAACCAGCTGCACTCGATGTCGTGGCCGGGGTTGACGATCCGGCCCTCGGTAATGTTCAGCCGGGTTTCACCGTCCATGCCCACATTTTCCAGGGTGCAGCCCAGGTCGGGCTTGACGTGGTAGCGGAAGATGTCCTCCACACATTCCTTGGCCCGGGCGTCGTACAGCTCCGTTTTTTCCGGGTCCACCCGCCTCATGACGCTGGTGACGTTCAGGATGATCATGGGAATGCCCAGGCTCCGGCTGGTGCGGGTACCGGGGATGGTTTTGGGTCCCAGGCCGGTGGGATCGGGCATCCCGTGGTTCAGGTCCCAGTACAGGTCATAGGCCCGGCGGGCGCGCTCCAAATGCTCCCGCTCCCCAGTGACGCCGTAGTATTCGGCGTTGGCGATGCAGTAGAAGGCCTCGCTGAAGCAGTAGCGCCGCTGGCGCAGGGGCTGGCCGTCCTCGGTGACGGTAAAATACAGCCGCCCGCCCGCCTGCCGGTTGACGCAGTGGTCCTCCAGGAAGTCAATGCAGCTCCTGGACGCGGCCAGCCACTGCTCCTGCACACCGTATACGTGGCACAGATAGGCGTAGGTCCAGCCGCAGCGGCCCTGCATCCATACGCTCTTATCCGTGGAGTAGATCCGGCCCTTCCGGTCCAGGCAGGTGTAAATGCCCCCATGGACCGGGTCCATGCCGTTTTTCAGCCAGAAGTCCGCCGCGCCGCGGAGCTGGCCGCGTACCCAGGCGCGTTCATTTTGCATTTTTTGACGATCCATTTGATTCCTCCATAATAAAAATACATGAAATACGTGCGTGATCCGGGAGTGACAAGGGGAAGGCGCTGTGCTATAATGGTAGCAATCTTCCCGGAGGTGCATCCCATGGCAAAGCTTTTTAATCCCGACCATCCGCTGATGATCACCATGGCCCAGATCACGGATTGCATTTTTCTCAGCCTGTTCTGGCTGCTGGGCTGCATTCCTGTGGTCACCACAGGCGCTTCCTGCGCCGCGCTGTACGACGCTATGTACCACGCCTGCCGGAAGGGGGATAAGCATTCCTGGCAGCGGTTCTGGCGGGCCTACAAGGAAAACCTGAAGCCCGGGATCGTGCCCAGCATCCTTTTCTGGGCGGTGCTGATCCTGGGCGCGTGGCTGCTGATCCAGCTATGGAACCGCACCGCTGAGGGAACGGTGCCTATGCTGCTTTTCTCCGCCGCGGCCTTCGTGGGGGTGTTTCTCGTGGGCATCCTCAGCGTGCTGTTTCCTCTGCTTTCCCGGTTTGAAAATTCCACTGCGGGCCTTATGAAAAACACCGTGCTGCTGGCCGTGTCCAACGCCCCCCGGACGCTGGTCCTGGGGTTCCTGAACGCTGCTGTGGCATTCTGCTGCATCCGGCTGGTGTTCCCGCTGTTCTTCCTCCCGGCTCTGGCATCCCTGATCGGGAGCTTGTTCCTGGAGCCGATGTTTCGGCCCTATATGCCCGACGAGGCGCCGGAGAGCAGCTGAGGCACCAGCGCGACCAGGGCATGGGCCAGGGTGGCATGGCCCTTTCTCGTCAGGTGCATATAGTCGATCCGGTTGAACTCACAGCCCAGCTCCCCGGCGTCCAGGAAGTGGACGCCCAGCAGGGCGCACTGCTCCCGGTAGCATTGGGCAATGTCGGCGGAGACCCTGGGGCAGTGGACGCCCATGGTGTCCACATACTCCGTGCGCAGGATGCCCTCACCGATGGGCGGCGGGGCGATGACCAGAATGTTGGGCGCGCGGCCGCCCCAGCAGTCGGTGGCCAGGGCCTTGCGCACCAGCCGCCCCATGGCAATGCCGATCTCGGCAGCGGTGACGCCGAAGCGATCCTTGGAATCGTTGGTGCCCAGCATGATGATGAGCAAATCTACAAACTCGTGGCTTTTCAGGCAGGGCGTGATGTAGTCCAGGGCACTCATCCCCTCGTGCAGGGGATCGGTGAAGCAGGTGGTGCGGCCGGACAGCCCCTCCTCCGCCACCAGGCAGGTTTCTCCCAGCTCCGCCTGAAGCAGCTGGGTCCAGCGCTCGTTTTCATCGTAGCGGATGCCATGGCCGCCGCAGTCCATGGGGTCGGCGCAGTAGCCGTGGGTATTGGAATCTCCAAGGCAGACGACGTGTTTTTTCATAAGCATTCTCCTCGTATCATAAGTCAAAAGTGGGCAGCTTCCAATAATCGCAGGTTCCGGGATGCCTGCGATTCAATTGGCCTATATACAAAAGGCATGGGGTCCTGCTTACAGAATACCATCTTTTCGGGCTGCGTCAAGTGCGGAAATCACTTTCGTCAATGTGCAAAAATGGAGGGGCTGTTTTTTGTAGGAAATGGAAAACTTTTCCATTTTTGCCAATTTCTGAAAATATCTTTCAGAAATGTGTTGACACGCGGCCACTGTTCGTATATGATGGACACAAGGGCGCCCCTTTCAATGGGACGAAGGAAGATTCTTCTGGTTTTTAATACGCATTCGTTTGGGATTTTGTGGGAATACATCAATTTGTATTTCCCATTTTTTTTCAAATGGCGTCCACGGCAGGAACCGGTAGGGTCAGAGCGAGTCCTCTTTTGAGGGAAGACCCGCGCTGTACCGCCCGCAGGAGCGGGCCGTGCAAATCTCAAGAAAACGAGGAGAATAATGATTATGAAGAGGCTAACCACACTCCTGATCGCGATGGCCATGGTCCTGTCCTTGGCCGCATGCACCCCTTCCTCCCCGGAAGAGACGGAATCCAGCAACACCCCGACCCCGAGCACCGCTGCTACGGAAGCCACCGACGACATGGTCACCGCCGCTACTGAGATCACCCTGTGGACCTACCCCATCGGGAACTGGGGCACTCAGGACACTGTGGACGCTCTGATGGCTGACTTTGAGGCCGCTACCGGCATCAAGGTCACCGTGGAGTATCTGAACTACACCGACGGGGATGACAAGGTCAACACCGCGATCGAAGCCGGGGCAGCGCCCGACCTGATCATGGAAGGACCCGAGCGCCTGGTCGCCAACTGGGGCGACAAGGGACTGATGGTCGACCTGTCCGACCTGCTGGACGACACCGACATCGCTGAAATCAATGCCGCTGCGCTGACCGCATGCTACAGCACTGACGGCGCCTGCTACGAGTATCCTGTCGTCATGACCGCCCACTGCATGGCCATCAACAAGACCGTCTTTGAGGCTGCCGGCGCCATGGGCTACCTGAACGAGGAGACCCACACCTGGAACTCTGTTGAGGACTTCGTCGCTGCGATCCAGGCCGTGTATGAGTATACCGGCTCCACCGTGGGCGCGATTTACTGCGGCGGCCAGGGCGGCGACCAGGGGACCCGCGCGCTGGTGAACAACCTGTGCGGCGGCACCTTCACCAATGCCGAGCACACGGCCTACACCTGGGACTCCGCGGAGAACATCGAGGCGCTGGAGCTGCTGCTGAGCATGGACGGCATCGACTTTGACGCCTCCATCGTCGGCGGCGACGAGATCCAGCTGTTCTACAACGGCACCCTGAAGGTGGCCTTCTGCTGGAATATCGCCCAGCAGCTGGATCCCAACACTGCCGGCACTGGCGCCGGCATGACCGGCACCGGCGACGAGATCCTGTTCATGGCCTTCCCTTCTGACGATACGCCTCAGCTGTGCGGCGGTATCTGGGGCTTTGGCATCTTCGACAATGGCGATGACGCCAAGATCGAGGCCGCCAAGACCTTCATTAAGTACATGTGTGACTCTGAGGCCACCGCCGATGCGGTGACCGCTGCCAACTACTTCGCTGTCCGCGACACCGCCGAGGGCACCGATCTGTCCGGCATCTGGGCCGATAATGAAATCATGAACGAGTACAACGTCCTGATGCCCATGCTGGGCGACTACTACCAGGTCACCTCTGGCTGGGCTGAGGCCCGTACCGCCTGGTGGAATATGCTCCAGGCTGTGGGCAGCGGCACCGATGTAACCGCCGCTGTTGCGGACTACGCCGCCCAGGCCAACGCCGCTGCCGCCGGCTGATCGGCACAGCTGCGCAATTCCCTGCACATCATCTGAGGAACGCCCCTTCCCTTCAGGAGGAGGGGCGTTCATTCTGACAGGCATTCTCTGGCGGACTCTTGGTCGGCCGATATGTGAAAGGAGAATCACCTTGCCCAACAAAACTGTGTCCATCCATAAAAGAAGCCGCCGGCTGATGGCACGTGAGACGGTTTCGTCTTATCTGTTCCTGGCGCCGTTTATGGTGTTCTTTGTGATGTTCGTGCTGTATCCCATGATCATGTGTGTCTACACCAGCTTTTTTGACGCCACCATGGGTCGGGACGACATCTTCGTCGGCTTTGACAACTATGTGGAGCTGTTCAACGACAGCGTGTTCCGAAAGGCCCTGCTCAACACCCTGATCATCGTGCTGGTCTCGGTGCCGGTGACCTGTGCCTTCTCCCTCTGGATCGCCTCCGCCATCAGCAAAATGCCGGTAGCGGCCACATCTGCCTTCCGCTGCATCTTCTATCTGCCGGTGGTCACCGGCTCCGTGGCCGTCACCATGGTCTGGAGGTGGATGTTCAACAACTACTACGGCATCTTCAACTACATCGGCAAGGACGTGCTGGGCGTCCTGGATAAAAACATCAACTGGTTGGGCGACTCCCGCTATGCCCTGGGCTGCATCATCCTGATCCTGCTGACCACCTCCGTCGGCCAGCCCATCGTGCTGTATGTCTCCGCCTTGGACAACGTGGACAAGTCCCTGGTGGAGGCCGCTGAGGTTGACGGCGCCAACGCCATGCAGGCCTTCTGGCGGATCAAGTGGCCCCAGATGATGCCCACCACGCTGTACATCCTGGTCATCACCACCATCAATTCCTTCCAGTGCTTCGCGCTGATCCAGCTGCTGACCTCCGGCGGCCCCAACCACTCCACCATGACCATCATGTACTACATCTATTACAACGCCTTCAAGCTCTACCGCTACGGCTACGGCAACGCCATGGGCGTGATCCTGGCCATCATCATCGCGATCCTGTCTGCCATCCAGTTCAGGGCCGGGCAGGAAAGGTAAGGAGGTGCGGATATGAAGAAGAATACCTTGGAGGCCGCCCAGGTCCGCTCCCGGATCTACTACATTGGCTCCTTCCTCGCCGTTGGCATTTTTGCCTTCCTTTTTGCCTTCCCATTGTACTGGATTATTACCGGCGCCTTCAAAACCGGCCAGGACATCAACTCTGCCACCCCAGTCTGGTGGCCCAGCGAGTGGACCATGGACAACTTTGAGCGGCTGATGAGTAAGCGCTCCGCCCCTGTTTTTGATTTCACCATCTTCGGCTATACTATTGCCGGCCCCACGGTCCCCGCCGCCTTCCGCTGGCTGCTGAACACCGTGTTCATGGCTGTGGTATCCATGCTGATCACCTGCCTGACTGCCGCTATGGCTGGGTACGTGCTGGCCAAGAAACGCTTCTGGGGCCGGACCATCCTGTTCAGCCTGATCGTCTGCGCCATGGCACTGCCCAAGCAGGTCATTCTGATTCCGTTGCTGCGGGAGATGAACAGCCTGGGCCTGTACGACAATATCTGGGCCGTGATTTTCCCCATCGTGGGCTGGCCTTTCGGTGTGTTCCTGATGAAGCAGTTCTCTGAGGGCATCCCAACGGAAATGGTGGAAGCCAGCCGGATCGACGGCGCAAGCGAGTGGCGCACATTCACCGACGTCATGTTCCCCATGATCAAACCCGGTGTGGGCGCGCTGGCAATCTTCACCTTCATCAATTCCTGGAACGACTACTTCATGCAGCTGATCATGCTGACCTCCAGCAAAAACCTGACCATCTCCCTGGGCATCGCCACTATGCAGGGCGAAGCCTCCACGGACTACGGCCTGCTTATGGCCGGCTCCGCCCTGGCCTCTGTGCCCATCATCATTGTGTTTTTGATTTTCCAGAAATACTTCACAAAGGGCATTACCATGGGCGCTGTCAAGGGCTAAGCCTCACAAAAACCATTTGCCCCTTCACCGGGGAGCAGCACTTCCCGGTGAAGGGGCAGGTAAAAGATAAGGAGAATTACCAAAATGACCGACATCCAGAAATTTCAGGGCATCATTCCCGCTTTTTACGCCTGCTACGACAGCCAGGGACGGATCAGCCCGGAAGGGGTCCGGACGCTGACCCGCTACCTGATCGGCAAGGGAATCACGGGACTGTACGTAGGCGGCTCCTCCGGAGAGTGTATCTATCACGGGGTAGAGGAGCGCAAGACCGTGCTGGAGAACGTTATGGCCGAGGCTGAGGGCAAAATCACCGTCATCGCCCACGTTGCCTGCAACAATACCGCGGACTCCCAGACCCTGGCCGCCCATGCGGAGGACCTGGGGGTGGACGCCATCGCCGCCATTCCCCCCATCTACTTCAAGCTGCCGCCCCACGCGATCGCCGCCTACTGGAATGACATCAGCGCTGCTGCCCCCAATACGGATTTTATCATCTATAACATCCCCCAGCTGGCGGGCGTTTCCCTGACTGTGCCATTGCTCCGGGAGATGATGAAAAATCCCCGGGTGATCGGGGTGAAGAATTCCTCCATGCCCACGCAGGATATCCAGATGTGGCTGGACGAGGGGGCCATCGTGTTCAACGGCCCGGATGAGCAGCTGATCTGCGGCCTGGCCATGGGCGCCGTGGGCGGCATCGGCGGCACCTACGCGGCTATGCCGGAGCTTTACATCGGTATGCGCAAAGAGCTGCTGGCCGGCAATCTGGAGAAGGCACAGAAAATGCAGAATGAGGCCTGCCGCATTATCTACAGGATGTGCTCCGGCTACGGCAATATGTACGCCATGATCAAGGAGATCCTCCGCCGCGGCGGCGGTCCGGACTGCGGCAGCGTTCGCGCACCCCTGGCTCCTCTGGCCGAGTCCGACGGCCCCATCGCCGACGCCTGTGTGGAGAGGATCCACGCCGCCATTGCCCAGTACTGCTGATGGAATATCTGCCATACCTGCAGGTGCTATGGGATTATCTGTGCCTGCGTCAGCAGCCCCGGAAGGCCGACCGCCCCGGTGGCTTGGCAATGGCAGTGAGGACGCCATCTGAACCGATTTGAATTCCATAGTTTTATAGCCGCTCTTATCACGGCACAAGTAAAATGCCCCTGCATTTTTCAAATTATCGCATCCCGCCTGTGGGCCGGAAAAATGGCAAAAAAATGGAGGTGCTGCCTCATCAGAGGCAGCACCTGTCGTGTGGGATCAGTCTTCAATTGCGATCAGCTGCTTGTTTTCAATCAAGGTCTGCTGCTGCTTCCTGTCAATGGTCAGATGCAGTGTGCCGTCCTGGAAGCGGGCGTGAATGTCGCTCTGTGTTACGTTGTCGCCCACATAGAATGCACGGCGCACTGTGCCGACGAAGCGTTCCCGGCGCAAGTAACGGTAGCTCGTTCCATCCGATTTTTCGTCATTCTTGAGCGTTGCGCTGATGTAGAGGTAGCCGTCCTTGAGTTCAATGCTCAGGTCTTCCTTTTGCACACCAGGCAGGTCAATGAACATTTCATAGCCGGTGTCAGTCTGCCGGATGTCCATGTTCATCAGTCCCGTGGTGTTGCGGTTGCCGAAGGCAGAATCTGCGATCTCATCAAAAAGTTCCCTTGCGAATGCATATTGTCCTAACATAGTAATGACTCCTTTCAGTTTGCCAGATGCCTGGCTCCTTATTTCTGGGTATATTATAACCCTCATTTTTAGCACTGTCAAGACTTGAGTGCTAATTTATTGTTTATTATTTATTATATATAATAAATTTTGCTTATTAATATGCTTTTGTCCGGGGACCGCGGTTGAAAATTGCCTGCATTTACGCTATAATTAATAAAATTTCTTTATTTGTAAATCCCTATCATTATGAGGCATAGATATGAACACATTTCAGCTGCAATGCTTTTTGGCAGTAGCCAATACGCTGAGCTTTGCGAAAGCCGCGGACCGAATGAGCGTCTCTCAACCGGCTATTACCCACCAAATCAAAAGCCTGGAAACCGAACTGAATGTGAAGCTGTTTCGGCGGTCTACCCGGGTCGTAGAAATGACATTGGAAGGCCAGGCTTTCCTGCCGGACGCCAAAAGCATTGTTGTCATTTCTGAACAGGCCATGCTTCGGTTCGCCAATTCCGATGACCGCCCCATCCTTACCCTTGCCATTGGCTGCAACAGCGATTGGCTGCTCTCCCTGCTGGAAAGCAGCCTTTCGGAATTGAATCAGCAGCACCAAAATTTTCACCCCCATCTTTGTGTGGAGCAAACGGAGCGGCTGTTTCATCTGCTGGAAACTGAAATGATCGACCTGGTGTTTGACATTCGGGAAGGGCAGGAGCTGAAGAAAGGGTGGGAGTTTCACCCTCTGTGCAGCAGCAGACTGGCCTGTGTGTGCCGCAGGGACGCCGCGCTGCCGCATCCTGGGAACCTTTCAGACCTGGCCCAGAAAAAACTGATTTTTTGCAATCCGATCAATGTCGCGCCTGAAATCAACCGTCTCCAAAGGCAATTGGCAGAGGGCAAGCATCCGGCGGACATCCACTTTTGTGACTCCGCAGAAACAGCCTGCGTCCTGGTTGGAGCGGGGTGCGGCGTCGCAATCGTGCCGGAGCTGCTGGTTCCCGCCAACGAGCGTATTGTAAGCGTCCCATTGGAGGATGCACCCTCCCTGTCCTACGGCCTGTTCTGCAAGTCGTCCGCGAAAAATGATATCGTAAAACAGTTTATCCGAATCGCGACAAGCGCATTCGGTGCGCGATCCGCACCGGAATAACAGAAAAAATTCTAATCTTTGCACAGAGGAAAAGCCCCTCTCCGCCAGGAGAAGGGCTTTTCCTGTTCCTCTGCCGTGAAGCGTTAACCGTTTGCAGAAGCCTTAATGATTGCAATGAATTTTTCAAAAAACCAGGGCTGCCAAGCGATCCGGGAAGCGCATTCCTCCCGAAAAAAGGCGCTGCCACACGGGGTTCCCGGGGCAGCGCCGAAGGCAATCTGGAATTATTTCGCGAAGACGCGCTTCAGGTGGACAAAGCGGGGCAGGCCGTCCTCCTTGACCATGCCCGTCTCCCCCTGGATCAGGGGCAGGCAGTAGTCAATGAAGTCCTGAGTGACGCCGTTGCCGGCCTCGTTGATCCAGGACAGGGGGACCTTCTTCTCGGTGTTGGCCACCAGGCTCAGGTCGAACAGCTTCGGCTCGCAGTGGTAGCCGCTGGCGTCACGGGTGCATTCGAAGCCCACCATCTTGTCGGTGATGCCGGATACGGCTGCCTCAACGGCGGTTTTGCCGGAGAGGTAGGACTCCTGGATGTCTGTGCCGGAGGCACAGTGGGCGGCGCAGCGCTGGAGCAGGGACAGCTCGATGCCCCGCACCTTCGCGCCGGTGGCGGCCTTCACCACCTCAGTCAGCCGTGCGGCCAGACCGCCCAGCTGGGCATGGCCGAAGCCGTCGGTGCCGGAGGTCTTTGCCTCGGAAACGAAGGAGCCATCTGCGTAATGCACACCCTCGGACACTGCTACGATGCAGTTCCTCTTCTCCCCGTAGATCCGCTTCACATCGGAAACAAACCGGTCCATGTCAAAGTCCACCTCGGGCAGGTACACCAGGTCGGGGCCATCGCCCTTGATCCCGCCCAGCGCGGCGGCGGCGGTGAGCCATCCGGCGTGGCGGCCCATGCACTCGATGATGGTGATCATGCCGGTGTCATACACCTGGCTGTCCCGGGAGACCTCCATGACGGAGGTGGCGATATACTTGGCGGCGGAGGCGAAGCCGGGGCAGTGGTCCGTACCGGCCAGGTCGTTGTCGATGGTCTTGGGCACGCCCATGACCCGGCACTCGTAGCCCACCTTGTTCATGTATTTGGAGATTTTGTTGCAGGTGTCCATGGAATCGTTGCCGCCGTTGTAGAAGAAGTAGCGCACGTTGTACTTCTGGAAGATCTCCAGGATCCGCTTGTAATCGGTGTCGTCCACATCCGGGTCGGCGATCTTATAGCGGCAGGAGCCGAGGGCGGAGGAGGGGGTGTGGAGCATATTTTCCAGCTCCGCCGGGTCCTCCTCATCCATGATCATCAGCTGGTCGTTCAGCACGCCCTTGATGCCATGGAAAGCACCGTAAACGGTGGTAATATTGGGATTCTCCAGGCCCGCCTTGATCACGCCGTAGGCGGAGCAGTTGATGACGGCGGAAGGGCCGCCGGACTGGCCGATGATCAGCGAACCGACGAGGGTTTTCTCAGACATTTCAAATTCCTCCATATTGCAAAAAGTGTTAACAGTTCATGCGGGCAAAGCCCATACACCTGAATTATACCACGCAGCCGCCGAAATAGCAAGATAACTATTGAAAAATTCAAATATTATGCTATAATGGACAGGAGAAATACGGCCTCGCGCCGTAAATAAAAGGAGTGTTTACCAATGCCTCTCGTTACAACAACTGAGATGTTCAAGAAGGCTTACGACGGCGGCTACGCCATCGGCGCTTTCAATGTCAACAACATGGAGATCGTCCAGGGCATTACTGAGGCGGCCGGGGAGCTGAACAGCCCGGTCATCCTGCAGGTTTCCAAGGGCGCCCGCGCCTATGCCAATCACACCTACCTGGTGAAGCTGGTGGAGGCCGCTGTGGCCGAGAATCCCCAGATCCCCATCGCCCTGCACCTGGATCACGGCGATACCTTCGAGCTGTGCAAGAGCTGCATCGACGGCGGCTTTACCTCCGTCATGATCGACGCCTCCTCCAAGCCCTTTGAGGAGAACATCGCCCTGACCCGTCAGGTGGTGGAGTATGCCCACGACCACGGCGTGGTGGTGGAAGCGGAGCTGGGCACCCTGGCCGGCGTGGAGGACGAGGTTGCTGTGGAGCATGGCCACGAGAGCTACACCCGCCCGGAGGAAGTGGAAGAGTTCGTTACCCGCACCGGCTGCGACTCCCTGGCCATCGCCATTGGCACCAGCCACGGCGCGTACAAGTTCAAGGCTTCCCAGTGCACCCGCAATGCTGACGGCATCCTGGTGCCGCCTCCCCTGCGCTTCGACGTGCTGCATGGGGTCATCGACCGGCTGCCCGGCTTCCCCATCGTGCTGCATGGCTCCTCCTCCGTTCCCCAGGAATTCGTGAAGATGGTTAACCAGTACGGCGGCAATATGCCCGACGCTATCGGCATCCCCGAGGAGCAGCTGCGTGAGGCTGCCAAGCTGGCCGTGTGCAAGATCAATATCGACTCCGATATTCGCCTGGCCATGACCGCCAACATCCGCAAGTACTTCACCGAGCATCCGGATCATTTCGATCCCCGGCAGTACCTGAAGCCCGCCCGTCAGGCAGTGAAGGATATGGTCGCCCACAAGATCGTCCATGTTCTCGGATCCGACGGCAAGGCCTGAGATCCCCACACACAAAATTTTGGAGCAGGATACCCCAGGTATCCTGCTCCTCGCTTTTTCACGGAGCGCTGCTGCGTCAGACCTCCAGATAGCCGCACAGCAGCTTCAGCGTGTTGAAAATGCCGTCCATATGGCTGCGCTCGTAGCCGTGGCTGGCGTAAACGCCCGCGCCGATCAGCCCGTGGCGCAGGTCCGCCCCGCCGCGCAGGGTGGCCTCCACATCGGAGCCGTAATGGGGGTACACGTCCACTGCATAGTCAACCCCGGACTTTTTCGCCGCCTGGATCAGCTTGCCCACCACTTCATAGCTGTACGGGCCGCCGGAATCCTTGGCGCAGATGCTGACCTGCCGCTCGGTGCAGGACAGGCCGTCCCCTACGCAGCCCATATCCACGGAGATGGCCTCCGTCACGCCCTCCGGCACAGAGGCGGAGCCGCCGTGCCCCACCTCCTCGTACACGGTCACGTGCACCCAGGTGCGGCGGCGGGGGACAATTGTGCCGTCCGCCAGGTATTTGGCAAAGCCCAGCAGGATGCCCACGGACAGCTTATCGTCCAGGAACCGGCTTTTCAGGTAGCCGCTGCTTGTCCGGCGGGTGCGGGGCTCAAAGCACACGATGTCCCCCACCTCAATGCCCAGGGCGCGGGTATCCTCCCGGGATTTTACATCCTCATCCAGCACCACCTCGGTGGAGTCAAAGCTGCGTTTCGCATCGGAATATCCGCCGTTGACGTGGACGGAGGCGTTGCACAGCTGGAGCGTGCCGTCCAGCACCTTGCCCCCGCGGGTGTAGACCCATACGTTTTCGGCTTCGCCGTTATTGGCGTTCATGCCGCCCAGGGCGGACAGCCGCAGGCGGCCGTTCCCCTTGATCTCCGCCACCATCGCGCCCAGCGTGTCGGCATGGGCTTCCAGGAGCAGGCCGTCGTGATCATCCTCTCCGCCCAGGTCCACCAGCACGCCGCCCTTGGCGGTCATCACGGCGGGGAAGCCTAGGCTGGCGAAGGTATCCTTCACCCAGGCCGCGGCCTTGGCCGTGTAGCCGGTGGGGGAGTCGATGGACAGCAGCGCCTCCGTCTTCTCCCATGCGTATTCTGCGTAAATCCGTTCCATACCTTCAGAAGCCTCCTAATCTCCGAAAATCCAAAAATGCCACACACCGGCGATCTCCCGCAGGAAATAGTTGATGCGCAGGCTGATGTACGTCGTTTCCGCCGGGATGCCAATGGGGGTGATGCCGCACTGCTGCGCGATCAGGCCCGCCCGGTACAGGTGAAATTCGTTGGACAGGATGCCCAGAGCCTCCGGGCGCTGGCCGGTCTGCGCCTCGATCAGGGCCAAGGTGAACTGCAGATTCTCCCAGGTGGAGGTGGACTGATCCTCGATCCAAATGCGCGCCGGGTCGATGCCCCGCGCCGTCAGCGCGTTGTACATATACTGCGCCTCGGACAGATCCTCACCCTGCCCCTGGCCGCCGGAAACGATGCACTGCACCCCGGGGTGGGCGGAAAGGTAGCGGTAGGCCGCGTCGATCCGCTCGCTTAGGATTTTCGACGGCGTGCTGCCGTGGAGCCCTGCTCCCAGCACCACCATGTACGCGCATTCGGCTTCCGGGTCCCCCTGGGCGGCAGAGAGGATCTGCCCCTCCGTCATGCCCGCGGCCAGCAGCCCCAGGCAAAGCAGCACGGTCAGGCTCAGGTTCAGCACCTTTCCGGCGGTTATGTGCTTGCGCTTCAGGGCGGCGATCAGATAATAGCAGGAGATCAGCGCCCCGATTCCGAACAGGATCAGCGCGGAAAAGCTGTAGCCGGGGACGGCAAACAGGAGCAGCCCACCCATCAGCCACAGGGCGATGGGGATCAGCCACTTCAGCAGCGTAACGTTTCTCTTTTTCATTGCGGTATTCTCCATTATGCAAGCGTGGTCAGAAGCGCCTCCAGCTGAGAGATCGCCTCAATTTCAAAATCCGGATGGATCGCGGTGAGGTTCGGCTCGTGCCGGGTGTTGACCCAGCAGGCGGCGATCCCCGCGTTTTTGCCGCCGAGGATGTCCGACGTCAGGCTGTCGCCGGCGATCATGGCGCGCGCAGGGTCAAAGTCCGGGATCCGGGCAAAGCACCGGGCGAAAAATTCCGGGGAGGGCTTGTTGGCACCCAACTCCTGAGAGATGAAAATCTGGGAAAAATAGCGGGAGATCCCCGCCCCGGCAATGCGGCTGCGCTGGACGGCGGCGGTGCCGTTGCTGGCCAGGAACAGGCGGCAGCGGCGGGAGAGAGCTTCCAGCGCCGCCTCTGCCCCGGGCAGGAGCCAGTGCCCCTGGGCAAGCAGCTGCTCGTGCCGCCGGGCGCAGCGCTCCGCGTCCCCGGAGACGCCCATCGTCTGGAAAAGCAGGGCAAATCCGCTTTGCTTCACCGTTTCCAGGGTCAGCTCACCCCGCTCCAGCCGCTTCCACTGCTGGAGGTTGATGCGGGTGTACAGCGCGATGGCATCCGGCGTGGGAGTGATGCCAAGCTCGGACAGCACGCCGGAAATGGCAAAATCACCGGCTTTCTGGAAGTCCAGAATGGTGTCATCCATATCGAGGAACAGAAATTCGATCATTGCGTGTCCCTTCTGCGGCAGATTTCGTTGGCAATGGCGGCAAATTCCGGGATGCCCAGTGTTTCCCCGCGGACATTTTCACCGAAGCCGCCCGCTGCGATCACCTCCGCCGCGCCCTGCTTGCCCAGCTCCGGGAAGCCGGAAGCCAGGCCGTTGCTCAGCTTTTTCCGCCGCATGGCAAAGCTGGCGCGGACCGCGCGGAAGAATACGGCCTCCTCCTGGATCGGCCAGGGCCTTTCCCGCCGAACCCGCAGCATGACCACGGCGGAGGTCACCTTCGGCTGGGGCAGGAAGCAGTGGGCGGGCACCTCGAACAGCATTTCCGGCTCCGCATAATACTGGCAGAATACGCTGAACGCGCTGTATTCCGCGCTGCCGGGGGCAGCGGCAATGCGCTGCGCCACCTCCTTCTGCACCATGACCGTGACGCAGTCAAAGCATTCCGCCTGCAGAAGCGCTGTCAGGACGGGGGAGGTGATATAGTACGGCAGATTGGCACAGGCCGCCGGGCGCAGGCCGGGCAGCTTCTCCCGCACCAGGGCAGGGATGTCCATTTTCAGCGCGTCGCCCCACAAGATCTCCAGATTGTCAAATTCCCCGACGGTCTGCCGCAGGATCGGCTCCAGCCGCCGGTCCACCTCGATGGCGCAGACCTTCCCCGCCCGCAGGCAGAGCTGCTGGGTCAGCGGGCCGATCCCGGGGCCAATTTCCAGCACGCCGGTATGCCCGTCAATGCCGGAATCCTCCGCCATGGCCGCCGGGACCCAGGCGGCGGTGAGGAAATTCTGCCCCTTCGCCTTGGAAAAATGGAAGCCATGCTCCGCCAGCAGGGGCTTCATCACTTGCACATCGCACACGTCCCACATAAAAAAACCGCCTTTCTCCCGGTGATTATACCAGAAGAAGGGCGGTTTTGCAACCTGAGAAAAGCTTAAGATTATCAGTCCAGGAAGTAGACCGTGCAGTTGCGCACGCCAAAGGCCCAGCATTCGGACTCGGTATCAAAGTACAGGTCGATTTTGTTTCCCTTGATGGAACCGCCGCAGTCCTCTGCCACGGCGATGCCGTAAATGTACTCTCCGTCATCGGAAACGATGAACATCCGGGTGCCGTAGGGGATTACCCGGGGGTCCACGGCGATGGCGCCCACCCGGCAGAGGGTGCCGGTGGCGGTGTAGGCGGAGCAGCCGGGGTCGGTGCTGGTGTAGGCGGTGGCGACCACCTGGAGCGTGTCGGAATAGGTCAGCACCTGGCCGTCCGATGTGACGATTACGCCGTTGCCGATGACCAGCTCGCCGTCAGAATCGTCAGACGCGGCGCTGTTGGACGAGGGCTCCGTCGCCGGTTCGGTGGCGGCTTCTGTGGCGGCAGTGGTGGCTTCCGTGGCGGCCTCGGTAGCAGCCTGGGTAGCGGCCTGCGTCGGCGCCTCGGTGGCAGGTTCGGTCTCTGCCGGCATGGTTTCCGGCGCGTCCTGCTCCAGATAGGTGCCCACGGCAATCACCGCGTTGACCGGCTGGCGGGTCACATTCTCGCTGGTGACCACCCGGCTGACCTCCTCGCCGTCCAGGTAATGCACCTGGGCGGTGCAGAGCAGCAGCCCGTCCACGCCCTCGATCAGCACGACCTCCTCCCCCTCGGCGAGGGACGGGTCATAGCAATACACGGTCTCATAGGCGATGGGGGTGGTGTAGGTTTCCTCCAGCTCCACGGAGCGGTAAATATGTATCTCCAGGCCGTCATAGGTTTCGGTGTCCAGGGATACGGACACCACGTCCTGCCCCTCCTTGAGCAGGTTCAGCCGATCCAGCAGCGCCTCCACGGTTTCGCCGTAGCTGATGACCTGCAGGGTGTTGTCGCCGTAGGTGATGGTGATGGTCTGGCGGCGCTGCACGGTGATCTCCGAAATGCCAAAGCCGCTTTGGGTGGTGTAGGTGTCATCCTCGCCCAGCTCCAGCCCCGCCTCGTCCAGGATCGCCTCCGGGTCGGTGGAGTAGGTGGAGTGGACCACGATCTTGCCGCCGTCGTTGATCAGGTAGGTGGTTTTCGCGAAGGCCGTTTGGGTCAGCAGCAGAATCACGCAGATCACAGGAATCAGGAGCGCGGCGAACCGGGTCAGCGCGGACGCCCTTCTGCGGATCAGGCTGTGAAATTCTAGCATAAAATATACCTCCTTTTGCGAATCAAGGGAGAAGATACCGGTAAAAAAGAATGGTATCAAAAGGTTACAAAATGAATTTATGAATGGGAAACTGGGTATATTATAACAAAAATTTTGAAAAAGTCAAGCATTTTCGAAAAATCGCCCAAAACCGACAACTTTTTGCAAAATTATGTAAATCAAATTATGTAAACTTGCATGCAAAATATTCAGATTTTTGATTTGGAAAACCACAATATCTGGTAAAAACGGTGACAAAATGTTAACATTGGGCCCCAAATTTTGAAACCAGTGGTTATGTTCCCAATTTTGGTGTTATGGTAAACAAAAAGCCCCAATTTTTCCTGCCAAATGGAGGAGAAGGGATTGACAAGCGGCCGGATTTGTGCTAAATTGTCACCAGAAAAGCTGCGACGAAGATATGTTTTTCCGGAAAGCTGCCCAGAGAGGGGCCCACCTGGTGCGACGGCCCTGCAACCCTGCCGGAGAGGTACCGCTTCTGAGCCGCGCGAGCGGAAATGCCGCGCCGGGTGCGCCCGTTAAAGCGTCAATGAGTGACGGCGCGCCGCGCCGTAACCAGGGTGGAACCGTGGAATGCAGAATTGTATCCCACCCCTGAACTGTTTCAGGGGTGGGATTTTTTTGTTGCCTGCCCCAATCAGGATAAGGAGGCTATCATTATGAGCGAAGAAAATCTGTACACCTTTGAGAACCCGGAGTACCGGAAGACCTATTGGCACACCTGCTCCCACATCATGGCCCAGGCCGTAAAGCGGCTGTGGCCGGAGGTCCAGCTGGCCATCGGCCCCGCCATTGACGAGGGCTGGTATTACGACTTCGACGCACCGTTCTCCTTCACGCCCGAGCACCTGGAGAAGATCGAGGCGGAGATGAAGAAAATCTGCAAGGAGCGCATCCGCATCGTCCGCAGCGAGAAGCCCCGGGAGGAGGCCATCGCCTACGAGCAGGCAATGGGCGAGCCGTACAAGGTGGAGCTGATCCAGGACCTGCCGGAGTCGGAGGTCATCTCCTTCTACACCCAGGGGGATTTCACGGACCTCTGCGCCGGCCCCCACCTGGATCATACCGGGCGGGTGAAGCACAACGGCTTCAAGCTGACCACCACCTGCGGCGCTTACTGGCGCGGCGATTCCAACCGGAAGATGCTCCAGCGGATCTACGGCGTGGCTTTCCCCAGCAAGGACGAGCTGGACGCATACCTGACCCGCATCGAGGAGGCCAAGAAGCGGGACCACCGGAAGCTGGGTAAGGAGCTGGGGCTGTTCATGCTGCGGGACGAGGGCCCGGGATTCCCGTTCTTCCTGCCCAAGGGCATGGTCCTGCGCAATACCCTGATCGACTACTGGCGGCAGGTGCACAAGAAGTATGGCTATGTGGAGATCTCCACTCCCATGATGCTCAACCGCCAGCTGTGGGAGCGCTCCGGCCACTGGGAGCATTACAAGAACAATATGTACACCACCGTCATCGACGATGTGGATTTCGCCATCAAGCCCATGAACTGCCCCGGCGGCATGCTGGTGTATGCGTCCGAGCCCCATTCCTATCGGGACCTGCCCCTACGGATCGGCGAGCTGGGGCTGGTGCACCGCCACGAGCTTTCCGGCGCGCTTCACGGCCTGTTCCGGGTGCGCTGCTTCACCCAGGACGATGCCCACATTTTCATGACCTGGGACCAGATGAAGGACGAGATCAAGAACGTGGTCAAGCTGTTTGACGAGGTGTACTCCGTCTTCGGCCTGAGCTATGAGATCGAGGTTTCTACCATGCCCGAGGATCACATGGGCGACGTGAAGGACTGGGATTTCGCCACCGAAACCCTGAAGAAGGCTGTGGAGGAAATGGGCAAAACCTACTCCATCAACGAGGGCGACGGCGCTTTCTATGGGCCCAAGCTGGACTTCCACCTGGCGGATTCCCTGGGCCGGACCTGGCAGTGCGGCACCATCCAGCTGGACATGCAGCTGCCGGAGCGGTTCGAACTGGAATATGTGGGGGAGGATGGGCTGAAGCATCGCCCTGTGATGATCCACCGGGTCGTGCTGGGCTCCATCGAGCGGTTCATCGGCGTGATCACCGAGCATTTTGCCGGTGCGTTCCCCCTGTGGCTGGCGCCTGTGCAGGTGAAGGTCCTGCCGGTGACGGACCGCGCCCACGAATACGCCAGCACCATCAACGCAAAGCTGAACGATGCCAATATCCGCGCCGAGGCGGATCTGCGCAGCGAGAAGCTGGGCTACAAGATCCGGGAGGCGCAGCTGCAAAAGATCCCCTATATGTTGGTGGTGGGGGACCGGGACATGGAGAATGGCACCGTGTCCGTGCGTACCCGCTCCGGTGAGGACCTGGGCGCGACCACGCTGGAATGCTTCCTGGAGAAGTGCCAGAGCGAAATCGCCTCCAAGAGCCGGGAGGTCTGACAAAAACGCCATTCCGTCAAAAAATGCCGGACTTCACAAAAAATGTGAGGTCCGGTTTTTGTGGCCTTTTCCAGGCAATGCCTGCCGCTGCTTGCTAAGCACATTTTCATCATTTCATTGGAGTTTTAGCCATTCTCAACGTACACTATCATGCACAAAAGGGCACCGCCTACCCGTCGGGGTAAGTGGCGCCCTTTTCTGCGATCAAGCCAGACCTGACAATGTTTATCCATTACGATATCGGAGCTTATCACAATATTTTTGCTTTTGAGGGCTTGCCAGACAAGTACATAACTATTTCTCGTTACCCCAATGCTTTTTGCGGAAGTATAGACTATCGATACATCCCCAAAGGAGAAGCGCTATGCCTAAACAACCAATTGCCCCACTATTCGCAATAATGCAAGCGCTCAAAATAATAGCGCCAGAAATCATCAGTGCCGGACCAAAACTATTCATTCTCAAATCCTCCAAGTCAGAATTAATGACATATGAATCAAAAACCGCTTCTCCCAAAGCAGAGAAGCGGCCACTCAAGTATCATCCTACCGTCACTTAAAAGAAAGGTTAGAAGGAAAAAACTCTATTTCGCATCCCTACGTTGGCATTGTCCAAATCAGGTCAGGTCGAGGGAAACACCCTCCTCTCAGCCCTCTTATGAGAGCTCCCTTGCATTGATATTATACCCAATGCCGAAATAATTGTCAAGCGGTATTTGTGCAAATTACGCAGAATAATCGTAACATTACAATAGGTGCAAGACCGTGGGTAGAAAAGGCGATTGCGTTTGTTAGAGCAAAGTCAGCACAGCTAAACCCAACGAAAGGACCCGATCGCCATGGATATTGCAGCACAGGAAAAGAAGCTTTTGCAGGAAAAGGGCTTGCATTCGACTCCGGCGCCCCGGTAATATGGGCGCGGGGAGGGGATGCCCATGGGGGAACCGGTCAGCAGAAAATGGGGAAGGCGGCTGTTCCTGTGCTATTGCCTGGCGCTGGTGTACCTGCTGTTCATCCGGGATCGGGCGCCGCTGGACGGCGTCCCCTACTGGGAGCAGGTGCAGGACAACTGCAGCCTCCGCCCCTTCCGCACCATTTCCAGCTTTTGGGATATCCTGTCCCGGCGGGATTACTATCTGGAAAAATTTGGGAATCAGAACCGCTACCGTTTACAGGCGTCCTATGCCGTGTGCAACCTGGCGGGCAATGTGGTGCTGTTCCTGCCCATGGGGATTTTCCTCCCGGCGCTGTTCCCTGCCCAGCGGAAGCTGCGGCGATGCCTGCAGACGGCGCTGGGGATTTTACTGGCGGTGGAGCTGGTGCAGCTGTTCAGCCTGCTGGGGACCTGCGACGTTGACGATGTGCTTCTGAACGCCGCAGGCGTGGCTATGGGCTGGGGGCTATGGCGGCTGGGCCGGGCATTGCGAAAAAAATAAGGCTGGCTTTTGGCCAGCCTTTTATGCATTTGCCGGAATTTTCAGGATCTCGCAGATTTGCGCCACGGCCTGGTCGTAGGTGTCGAAGCGGACGGAGTAATCGCAGATTTCCTCGTTCTGCTTCTCGGTGTCCACGGCGATGAGCCGGTTCACCTTATCCTCGATGGAGGAATTCTTCCGCAGGATGGAGGCCAGCAGCTTCCGCTTGTCCCGCTGGATATAGATGGTGATCACGTTCCGGAAATTGGTTTTCAGCGCCATGGCGCCGCAGATGTCCATGGTGGTCAGAACATGCTTATGGCGGCGGAGGATGGCCTCCACGTCCGCCTTCTTGGAGCCGTAGCCGTGGCCGGCGTACATGGTGGACTCGAAAATCTCCCCGCTTTCGCACATCTGGCGGAATTCCTCCAGGGGAACATAATTGTACCACTGGTTCTTTTGCAGGCTGGTGGGGTCGTTGGTGGTGTAGCTGACCAGCTTTTCGAACCGGTCGGTCTTCTCCAGCACCCGCTTGGCGATGGTGGTCTTGCCGCTGCCGGAGGGGCCTACCAGCACCACAATGCTGGGGTTTTCCAGGTTCAGCGGCTCGGTGCGCAGGCGGTAGCTGTCCGCGATGACCTCCACCAGCTTCAGGAATTCATCGTAATTGTTCACCGCCAGCATGCCTGTGGCGTCCTGGTTCCAGGGGCGGCGCATGAGGATGGGATAGGCGGCGTTGGACTGGAAAACGTTGTGCATCCCATCGTCAAACAGGATGTCCACGTTGATTTTGTCCTTCCGGGAGCCCATGTAAATGTGATCCGGGGGGATCTCCGGAAATTCCGACAGGATCCTCTGGGCGCGGATGCCCATAAATTCCGGCGGGATGGAGGTGGAGACGAAAACCTCCGTCATCTCTGACAGCTTGCCCACAAATTCCCGGGCGCCGGGGATGACGGACTGGTTCCGGTAAAAATCCGGGTCCTGGAAAAATTCGAAAATCGCGTCCGCCCGGGTGCCCAGCTTGCCCCAGCGGTTCACCTCGTAGATGGTCAGGGGCGGGTCGAAGCGGTATTTCTCATTGGCCAGGGCGATGGCGTAGGGGATGCACTCCATCAGCAGGTCATCGATGTCCAGCGCCGTGGACAGGCGGAATCTTCGGTTCATGGCAATCCCTCGCTTTCTGTTTGCCCCATTATAGTTCAGGAACGGGAAATAGGCAAGCTTTTTTTCCCGGAGATCGGTCCCGGTTCGGCATATTTCACAATTCCTGTACGCAAAATTGTTGCGAATGCAACGGATTTTCCGAAAAAATGCTTCTGTACCTTGACAATTTCTGACGATCGCACTATAATCTTTCTGTACCAAAGGAAAAATTGGAGGAAATTGCATGGAAATACCCGAGGGTTTGACGGAAACCCAATATCTGACCCGGCTCATGCACAGGTGCGGCCACGTCCTGTACCACCAGAGCCGGGCGGGGCAGCAGCAGGATGCCGTCCTGAGGATCCTGCATGACAATGGGCCAATGACCCAGAAGGCGCTCCAGGAGCGGCTGGCCATCCAGCCCGGCTCCGTCAGCGAGCTGGTGACCAAGCTGGAGAATAAGGCACTGATCACCCGCCGGAAGGACACGGAGGACCGCCGCCGGGTGGTGCTGACGCTGACGGAGAAGGGTGCGTCCGCCAAGCGGGACCACCCCGCCTACCCGGAGGAGCATTTGTTCGACACTCTGTCCGACGAGGAGCGCCGGGCGCTGACCGGCATCCTGCAGAAGCTCCTCGACGCCTGGAAACGATAGGAGGCCGGATATGAAATTTCTGTTCTCCTATCTGAAAAAATACGCCTGGACGATGGCCTTCGTGATCTTCATCAAGCTCCTTGGCTCCCTGGGTGAGCTGGTGCTGCCGTACATACTGGAGTATCTGATCGATGAGGTGGCGCCCACTAAGCAGGTTTCCACCGCCGTTTTCTGGGGCGTGGTGATGATCGTGGTGGCGCTGCTGGTGCGGTTCCTCAACGTATACGCCAACCGCCATGCGTCCCAGGTGGCGCAGAAAAGCACCTATGAAATGCGGCGGGACCTGTTCTGGCATTCGGTGAATCTCTCCGGCAGCCAGATGGACGCGTTCGGCCTGCCGTCCATTACCTCCCGGATGACCTCCGACTCGTACAATGTGCAGAATTTTACCCGGAGCATGATGGCCATGGGCGTCCGTGCGCCGATCCTGCTGCTGGGCGGAATTGCGGTCACGCTGACGATGGATGCCGGCCTGGCGGTGATTTTGTGCGTGATCGCGCCGGTGGTGGTGATCTGCGTGATCTTCATCTCCCGCAAGGGCATCCCTATGTACACCAAGGTGCAGCAGCTGCTGGATACGGTGGTGCGGATCATGCGGGAGAATATCACCGGCATCCCGGTGGTAAAGGCCCTGTCCAAGGAGGATTACGAGTCCAGGCGCTTTGCTACCGCCAATGAGGCGCTGACCAAGGGGGAGCGCACCGCCGGGATCGTCATGTCCATGCCCGGACCGGTCATGACCTTCTTCCTGAACGTGGGCCTGACGCTGGTGGTCGTGGTGGGCGCCCAGCGGGTCAATGCGGGCGTGACCAAGCCCGGCGTGATCCTGGCCTTCCTGACCTACTTCAATATGATCCTCAACGGCGCCATGGGCCTGAACCGCATCTTCATGATGATGTCCAAGGCCAATGCGTCCGCCAACCGGATCGCCGCCGTGATCCAGACCGCGGACGCCCTCACCCCCATCCCAGAGGCGGAGGCGGCGCATACGGACAGCGGCGATCACATCCGGTTTGAACATGTGTCCTTCTATTACGGCAGCACACCGGAGGATGGCGGGCCCCATATGCTGGGAGACCGGCAGATGAGCCTGGAGGACATCAGCTTCTCCATCCCCAAGGGCGGCTCCCTGGGCATTATCGGCGCCACCGGCTGCGGGAAGACCACCATCATCAACCTGCTGATGCGCTTTTACGATGCCACCCAGGGGCACATTTTCATCAACGGCAAGGATGTGCGCACCTATGACCCGGACACCCTCCACCGGATGTTCGGCGTGGTGTTCCAGAACGACATCGTGTTCTCCGACACCATTGCGGAAAATATCCGCTTCGGCCGGGAGGTTTCCGATGAGGAAATGCACGACGCGGCGGAGGACGCCCGGGCTGCGGAATTCATCCAGCGCTATGACGACGGGTACGACCACGAGGCCGCCATCCTGGGCGCGAACTTCAGCGGCGGCCAGCGGCAGCGCATTCTGATCTCCCGCGCCCTCGCCGCCGACCCGGAGATCCTGGTGCTGGACGATGCCTCCAGCGCCCTGGACTATAAGACCGACGCGGCGCTGCGCAAAGCCATCCGGGAGCATCACAGCGGCAGCACCACTATCATCATCGCCCAGCGGATCAGCTCCATTATGACCCTGGACAAGATATTGATGCTGCAGGACGGCCGCATTCTTGGCATCGGCAGTCACGACGAGCTGATGGCGACCTGCCCGGAATACCGGGAGGTATTTGACGCACAGATGGGGGAGGGAAGATAATGGCAAAAATGTCCGTTCAGTACAAGCGTCCCAAGGATACCAAGGGTACCCTCCGGCGGATGCTGTCGTATCTCTCCTCTTACAAATACCTGCTGCTTCTGGCCATTGTGCTGAGCTTCTGCAGCAGCTACCTGTCCCTGCTGGGCCCCCGCTACGCCGGCGCGGCCATCAACGAGGCGGATGCCGGTGTGGGCATGGTCAATATGGACATGGTGCTTTACTACGCAAAGCGGATGCTGTTCGTGTACGTAGGCTCCAGCATACTCAGCGTGCTGATCAGCGTGATCATGACCTCCCTGAGCAAATGGATCGCCCGGAAAATGCGCCGGGACGTATTTGAGAAGCTGCTGCGCTTGCCTGTGGGCTACTACCACCATATGACCGCCGGCGACATTATCAGCCGGGTTTCCTACGATGTGGACGTGGTCAGCACCTGCATTGCCACGGACGTGACCCAGATCATGACGAGCCTGGTCACTGTGGTGGGCGCGTTTGTGATGATGATCACCCTGTCCCCGGCACTGTCGGTGATCGTGATAATCACCATCCCCATCTCCATCACCTATACCGCCCGGATGCGCAAGAAGGTGCGCCCACGCTACTCCCGCCGCTCCAAAAGCTATGGCAGCCTGAACGGGTTCGTGGAGGAAATGCTCACCGGCCAGAAAACCATCCAGGCCTACGCCTATGAGGATACGGTGTGCGACCGGTTCGATCAGGTGAATACCGAGGCTGCCGACGCCTATTACGACGCAGAGTATTATGGCTGCGCCATCGGCCCGACCATGAACTTTATCAACAATCTTTCCCTGGCGCTGATCGCCATGCTGGGCTCTATTTATTACATGTCCGGGGCGGTGGCGCTGGACCAGATCTCCTCCTTCGTCCTATACTCCCGGAAATTCTCCGGCCCCATCAACGAGATCGCCAACATCGTCAACGAGCTGTTCTCCGCCCTGTCCGCAGCGGAGCGGATCTTCACATTGCTGGATGAGCCGGAAGAGCTTGCGGACGCGCCGGATGCCCGGGTGCTGGAAAATGTCCAGGGCCAGGTGGAGCTGGAGCATGTGAGCTTCGGCTACGAGCCGGAGAAGACCATCCTCCACGACCTGAATATGCAGGCGCAGCCCGGAAAGCTGATCGCCATCGTCGGACCCACCGGCGCGGGAAAAACCACCATCATCAATCTGCTCATGCGGTTCTATGATGTGGACAAGGGCAGCATCCGGGTGGACGGCCGGGATATCCGGGAGGATACCCGCTCCAGCCTGCGGGGGGCGTATGCCATGGTCCTGCAGGACACCTGGGTGTTCAGCGGCACTATTTTCGAGAACATCGCCTACGGCAAGGAGAACGCAACCCGGGAGGAGGTGGTGCGCGCCGCCAAGGCCGCGCGGATTCACCCGTTCATCATGCGCCTGCCCCAGGGCTATGACACGGTCATCAGCGAGGACGGCGGCAACATCTCCAAGGGGCAGAAGCAGCTGCTCACCATCGCCCGCGCGATGCTCTATGACGCGAAAATGCTGATCCTGGACGAGGCCACCTCCAACGTGGACACCGGCACGGAGCGCCAGGTGCAGAAGGCCATGCGGGAGCTGATGGCGGGGAAAACCTGCTTCGTGATCGCCCACCGCCTGTCCACCATCCGCAACGCTGACCACATCCTGGTGGTGGAGCACGGAGACGTGGTGGAGCAGGGCACCCATGCCGACCTGATGGCCCAGCGGGGCGCCTATTACCGGCTGTACGCCGCCCAGTTTGAGTAAGATAAACACCCCAAAAAGCACAGCTCCCGGCGGGAATCCCCGCTGGGAGCTGTTTGCGATCGTATCCGGAAATTTGCCGTGTCAGGCGCCGAGCATCTGGTGGAACAGCTCCATATAGCGCCCGGCGGGGGCGTCCCAGCTGAAGTCCTGGCACATGTCCCGGTGCTGCAGGCGGTGGAAGCCCTCCCGGTCATTGTGGTACAGGTGCAGGCACCGCTTCAGCGAGGCCAGGAAATCGTCCCCATTGTAGCTCTGGAAGGTGAAGCCCAAGCCGCCCTCCCCGTTTTCGTCCGCGGGGGGAACGGTGTCCCGCAGGCCGCCGGTGGCGTGAACCACGGGGACGGTACCGTAGCGCATGGCGTTCATCTGGCTCAGGCCGCAGGGCTCGGATTTGGAGGGCATCAGGTAGACGTCGCCCCCGGCGTAGATGCGGGCAGCCAGCCCCAGGTTAAAGGTGATCTTCGCCGACACCTGGTCCGGGAATTCCTCCTGCAGCTGCAGGAAGAAGCTCTCAAACTGCGGCTCGCCGGTGCCGAGGATCAGCATCTGGCAGTCCTCCTCCCACAACAGCCGCCGGGCGATATAGCACAGAAGATCCAGCCCCTTGTGCCCCGCCAGCCGGGTGACCATCACCATCAGCGGCGTGTCGGGGTTCACCGGGAGGCCGACCTCCTCCTGCAGCGCGGCCTTGCACAGCCGTTTGCCCTCCACGAAGGTGTCCGCGTTGAAATGGGCGGGCAGATTGGGGTCAGTTTCCGGGTTGAAGGTGTTCACATCGATGCCGTTGGTGATGCCGGTGAGCTTCCAGGAGGCGTTGGCAATGATGCCGTCCAGCCCGTGGGCATAGTAGGGGTACATCAGCTCCCGGGAGTAGGTCTCCGAAACGGTGGTGACCATGTCGGCGGTCTCAATCGCGCCCTTCATCATGTTCACGGAGCCGTTCATGTCCAGGCAGCCCCGGTACTCCCAGGGCAGGCCCAGCACATCGTCAAAGAATCCGGCATTGGCCCAGCCCTGGTACTCGATATTGTGGATGGTGTACATGCACCGGGTCCCGGCGAAGCGCTCGTGGTACATGGCCTTCAGGTACGTAGGCACCAGGGCGGTCTGCCAGTCGTTGCACTGGATGATGTCGGGGATATAGTCCAGAATGGACAGCGCGTTCAGGCAGGCGCGGGAGAAGAAGGCGTACCGCTCCCCATCGTCCAGGTCGCCGTAGATCGCGCCGGGGCGCGCGCCGAAATAGTATTCGTTATCCACGAAGTACACGTCCACCCCGTCGGTGCGGTTGGTCAGCCGCATCAGGGCGGCGTACTGGTCCCGCCAGCCCAGCTGGACGGAGTATTCCAGCACCCGCTCCACCGGATAGGCGGGATTATCCTTGATTTTCTTGTAATAGGGGAGGATGAGTGTGACCTCGTTGCCGGGGATCCGCGCCAGGGCGGCGGGCAGCGCCTCCATAACGTCCCCCAGACCACCGGATTTTACATAGGGCGCGCCCTCGGAGGCGAGAATGACAATCCTCATACGATTTCTCCTCTTTTGATAATAATGGGATTTTTGGGCGTGCCGTACAGCTTTGCGCCGGGACGGATGACCACATCCTTATCCAGAATGACGCATTTCAGCTCCGCACCCTCGCCGACTACGGCGTCGTTCATGATCACGCTGTCCTCCACCTGGGCGCCCTGGGCAATGGTGACCTGGCGGAACAGGACGGAATTTTTGGCGTTGCCGTCCAGCATACAGCCGTCGGCTACGATGCAGTCCTGGATGGCGCAGTTCTCCCCATAGTAGCTGGGGACGCGGTCGCGGACCTTGGTGAATACGGAGTGGTTGCCGCCGAACAGGTCATGGCGGCAGTCCTTTCCGATCAGCGCCAGGCTGTTGCGGAAGTATTCCTCGATGGTTTCGTTATACAGCGCAATGCCGCCGAACTGGTAGACATTCACGGATACGCTGCCCTTCTGCCAGCCGCCCAGAACCAGGTCCCGGTCCATATGGTAGCGGTTGTGGGCGATGCAGTCCTTGACCTGCGTCATCAGCACGTCCTTGGAGATCACGAACATGTCCATGGAGGCCAGGTACTCAGCGGGGGCGGCACAGTCCACGACCATGTCGGCGATGGCGCCGCTTTCGTCCAGCTTCAGCGCCAGGTCCAGCCGCTTCACGCCGTCGGCGATGCCCTCCTTAGTGGCCACGGTCAGATCCTTGCCGCTGGCAATGTGGGCGGACACCAGCTTGTTGATGTCCATATTGCTCAGGATGGCAGAGCCGCTCATCACCACATAGTCATCGTTGGGGCCAAACTCCAGGAAATCCATGGCGGAGTACAGCGTTTCCAGCTTGCCGCGGTAATTGTCCGTGGTGGACATGGAGTAGGGCGTCAGGAATTCCAGTCCCCCCTGTCCCAGCTCCAGGCCCCACTCCTCGCCGGAGCCGATGTGGTTCATCAGGGACTGGTAGCTATGGCGGGAGATGACGCCGATATGGCGCACGCCCGCGTTGCACAGATTGGACAGGGCAAAGTCGATCTGGCGGTAGCGCCCGCCGAAGGGGACGGAGGCGGTGGTTCGCTTATAGGTCAGGTCCCCCAGCTCGCCATCGTTGGCGAAAATAATTCCCATTACATTCATAGCGTTGTCCCTCCTTACAGCATGTCACCGGGCAGCAGCACGGTGTTGGCCTCTACCACAGCGCCCTTGCAGGTGACGCTGATCTTCTTCTTTTCCCCGGCGCCGAAGGCACCGCCGACCACGGCGTTGCGGCCGACCTTGCTGTCCTCGCCCAGGATGGCGTGGCGGACGATGGCGCCCGGCTCGATGACCACGCCGGGCATGACCACGCTGTCTTCCACCAGCGCGCCCTCACCTACGGTGCAGCCGACGGAGATGATGCAGTGGCGGACGGTGCCGTAGATTTCCGAGCCCCCCGCGATGAAGCTGTTGACGGTTTTCGCGCCGGTATCGAT
This sequence comes from Bacillota bacterium, assembly GCA_021199635.1. GTDB lineage: Bacteria > Bacillota > Clostridia > Oscillospirales > Oscillospiraceae > Faecousia. The sequence continues at coordinate 24,762 of JAJQHS010000001.1, read as the reverse complement.
GTAGGAGGAGGGCAGCGCATTGTTCCGGGCGGAAATTTTGCTGCGCTCGTCACCGCGGATGTTGAAGGCGGGGTCCTTGCCCAGCAGCTCCATATTGGCCTCCCAGAGGGAGTCGATGGTCCCCACGTCCTTCCAGTAGCCTTCAAAATTGTAGGCCATCATCTTGTGCCCGGCGTTCAGCAGGTTGGGGATGATGTTTTTGCCGAAGTCGTTGCTGGAGTTCTCGTCCTCCTCGTCGGCGATCAGCGCGTCCCGCAGAACCTTCCAGTTGAACACGTAGATGCCCATGGAGGCGTTGGTGGATTTGGGAACCTTGGGCTTCTCCTCAAATTCGTAGATGGAGTTATCCGGGTTGGTGTTCAGGATGCCAAAGCGGCTGGCTTCGCTCAGCGGGACGGTGCGCACGGCGATGGTGCAGGAGGCGTGGTTCTTCTCGTGATAGTCCACCATGGCGGCATAGTCCATTTTGTAGATATGGTCGCCGGAGAGGATGACCACGTATTCCGGGTCATAGCGGTCGATGAAGTCGATGTTCTGGTAGATGGCGTTGGCTGTGCCCTTGTACCAGCCGCTCTTCTTGTCGTGACGCTCGTAGGGGGGCAGGATCTGGGCGCAGCTGTGGGTCTTGTTCAGGCCCCAGGGCTGGCCGTTGCCGATGTATTCGTTCAGCTCCAGCGGCTGATATTGGGTCAGAATGCCTACTGTGTCGATACCGGAATTGACGCAGTTGCTCAAGGGGAAGTCGATGATGCGGTATTTCCCGCCGAAGGGGACGGCAGGCTTGGCGGTGTTCTCCGTCAGGACCTTCAAGCGGCTGCCCTGGCCACCGGCCAGAAGCATGGCGATGCAGCGTTTCTTCTGAAAGTACATGGTTACAGCTCCTTATATTGATAAATGTAGGGTCACATTTGCTTACGGTCTGGCTTCTTCGTGAAGAAGGAAATGCTCATGGATGGGACGTCGAACAGGGCGGAGCAGCCAAATTCCCGGAAGGGCGTATCCTGGGTGGTAACCGCACGGGGGACATGGCCGGTGCCGCCATAGCGGGCATCGTCCGAGCAGAGCAGACATTCGTACACGCCCGGCTCCGGCAGCCCCAGCAGGTAATCCTTCCGGCGGACGGGGGTGAAGTTGCACAGTACGATCAGCCTTTCGCCCTCCGGCGCCATCCGGCAGAAGGCGATCAGGCTGCTGTCGCTGTCGTCCGGCTGGAGCCACTGGAAGCCGCCCCAGCTGCCGTCGTCCGCCCAGAGGGCGGGGTGCATCTTATAGAAGCGGTTCAGGTCCCGGAAAAACGCCTGGGTCTTGCTGTGCATATCAAAGTCCAGCAGCACCCAGTCCAGCTCCTGGAGGTAGTTCCACTCGATGAACTGGCCAAATTCGCCGCCCATGAAGTGGAGCTTCTTGCCGGGGTGCGCCATCTGGTAGCCCCGCAGCAGCCGCAGGTTGGAGAAGCGCCAGAAATAATCTCCGGGCATTTTGGTCAGCAGGCTGCCCTTGCAGTGCACCACCTCATCGTGGGACAGGGGCAGGATAAAATTCTCCGAAAAGGCGTAGGTCATGGAGAATGTGAGCATATTATGGTTATACTTGCGGTAGAGGGGGTCCAGCTTCATATAGCGCAGGGTGTCGTTCATCCAGCCCATGTTCCATTTGTACAGGAAGCCCAGGCCGCCGTCGTAATCCGGCTTGGTCACCAGGGGGAACGCGGTGGATTCCTCGGCGATCATCATCACATTCTCCCGGACGCGGAAGCAGGCGGCGTTGAGCTGGCGCAGGAAGGCCACCGTTTCCTCCCGGCAGGCGTGGTCGGCGGAGCGGCCGAAATCCTGGTACAGCATGGCACTGACCGCATCCACCCGGAGCCCGTCCACATGGAACTGCTCCAGCCAGTAAACCGCGCTGGAAATCAGGAAGCTGCGGACCTCCGGCTTGCCCAGGTCAAAAATGCGGGTGGTCCACTCCGGATGCTCGTTCCGGGTGGGGTCGGAGGATTCGTAGGTGCAGGTGCCGTCGAATTCGTACAGGCCGTAGGCGTCCTTGGGGAAGTGGGCGGGGACCCAGTCCAGGATCACGCCGATGCCATTCTGGTGCAGGGTGTCCACCAGCTCCATCAGCTCGTCCGGCGCGCCGTAGCGGCTGGTGGGGGCGAAGTAGCCCGTAGCCTGGTAGCCCCAGCTGGGGTCATAGGGATATTCGCACAGGGGCAGCAGCTCCACATGGGTGTAGCCCATGTCCTTCAGGTAGTCTGCCAGGATGGGCGCCAGCTCGGAATAGGAGTAAACCTCCCCGCCGGCCTTGCGCCGCCAGGAGCCCAGGTGCATTTCGTAGATATTGACAGGCGCGTTCAGCGTCTTCTCCTTGGAGGCCATCCAGGCCGCGTCCTGCCACTCGTAGCCGCCGGGAAGGAAAATCATGCTGGAGGTGTCCGGGGCGCGGCAGCTGCGGAAGCCCACCGGGTCGGCCTTGTAAATCGTGGAGCCGGACTGGTCGCAGACCAGGTACTTGTAGGCGCAGCCTTCGTAGGCGCCGGAGGACCAGGCCTCCCAGACGCCGTGGGTGAGCTTCTCCATGGGCAGCGCATCCCGGCTCCAGCCGTTAAAATCGCCGGTGACGCAGATGGCCTTCGCATTGGGCGCCCACACCCGGAATACGAAGCCGGCCTGGCCGCCCCGGGATTCGGGATGGCAGCCCAGAAATTCATATGCGCGGATGGCGGTTCCGCTGTGATAGGCGTCCAGAAAGGCTTGTAATGCTTGGGTCATGGTGTAATCGGTTCCTTTCGTGACTTGAGGTTCTGACATCGCGCGGGAGGCGCACATAAGAACCCATGCATACCATATCACATTTTCGCCCATTAAGAAAGGGACAAATTGTCTAAAATATCAGCGAAATTTCTGTCATTTTTCACAATTGACCGCCATGGAACCGGGGGAACACTGGGAATTTCCACAACGTTTTGCCGCTTTTCCATCCATACCACGCCCAGCTGGCGGCCGAATTTGATGCCGCAGTCCGACATGCAGGCGGTGAAGCGGTAGCCCATCTCCTGATGGAACGCCAGGGAAGCATGGTTCTCGGATGTGATCAGGGCGTAGATTACCCGGTAGCCCTGCAGGAACAGAATGTGCTCCAGGGCAGTGTAAAGGCTGCGCCCCACGCCCCTGCGCTGCGCGGCGGGGGCAATGTAGACGGAAATCTCGCTGCACCAGGCGTAGGCCGCCCGGTCAAACGGCAGGCTGCCGTAGGCGTAGCCCAGCACAGCGCCGTCCTCCTCCCACACGAGCCAGGGGCACTGCCGGGTGCAGAGCCGGAAGCGCTCCGTAAACGCCTCCAGCGTGGGAACGGTGTATTCAAACGTGTAGGTGGTGGACAGTACATATGGCGCGTAAATATCCACCATGGCGGGAATGTCCGCCTCCTTGGCAAGCCGTAGCATGGGTGTATCCTCCTGAGAATGGATGGTTACCAGGATTATTTTACGCCGGGATTCTCCTGCCGTCAAGGTTGACAAGTGAAAAAAACCGGGGTAAAATAAGTCAAAGACCTGTAAAGGAGGGAACACAGTGGAACCTGGCAATAATGGCAGTATCCCCGGCCGAAGTATCCGGCAGGCCCGGTTTCCTGTGGGCCTGTAACTGCGGTTGGGTGCATTGCCTTTTCCTGAAAATAACTTGAAAAGGAGAAGTTTGCACCGTGACAGAAAAATATGAAATTATCAAAAGCGCCCTGCTGGGGGTGCTGGACAAGAAGAAGTACGCCGGGCTGCGGGAAATTCTGCTGGTAATGAATCCCAGCGATATTGCCGCGCTGTTTGAGGACCTGGACGAGCCGCGGATGCCGCTGCTGTTCCGGCTGCTGCCCAAGGAGCTGGCAGCGGAAACCTTCGTGGAGATGGAGCCGGACGCCCAGGAGGTGCTGATCCGCAGTTTTTCCGACAGCGAGCTGAAAGAGGTCGTGGACGAGCTGTACGTGGACGATGCGGCCGACCTGGTGGAGGAAATGCCGGCCAACGTGGTCAAGCGGATCCTGCAGCAGGCCGACCCGGAGATGCGCAGCTCCATCAACCAGATCCTGCGCTATCCGGAAAATTCCGCCGGCTCCATCATGACCACAGAATATGTGACCCTCCGCCCGAATATGACGGTGGGGGAGGCCATCCTGCGTATCCGCCGCCAGGGCGTGGACAAGGAGACGATTTACACTTGCTATGTCACCCAGGACAGGACGCTGATCGGCCTGGTGACGGTGAAGGATTTACTGCTGGCGGAGGATGACGATATCCTCATCAAAGATATTATGTTAACCAATCTGATTTCCGTCACCACGGTCACCGACCAGGAGGACGTGGCGCGGATGTTCAGCAAGTATAATTTCCTGGCGCTGCCGGTGGTGGACGGCGAGAACCGGATCGTGGGCATTGTCACCTTTGACGACGCCATGGATGTTATGGAGGAGGAAGCTACCGAGGATATGGAGCTGATCAGCGCCATTGTGCCCTCGGAAAAATCCTATACCAAAAGCACGGTCCTGGACCTGTTCCGGAGCCGGATCCCCTGGCTGATGCTGCTGATGGTGTCCGCCACGTTCACGGGGCTGATCATCACCGCCTTTGAGGACGCGTTGGCCGCCCAGGTGGCGCTGACGGCATTCATCCCCATGCTGATGGATACCGGCGGCAATTCCGGCTCCCAGTCCTCTGTGACGCTGATCCGGGCGCTGAGCCTGGATGAGGTGAGGCTTTCCGATATCGGCCATGTGATCTGGAAGGAGCTGCGCACGGCGCTGCTGTGCGGCATCAGCCTGGCGGCGGTGTGCTTTGCGAAGATCTGGCTCATCGACCGGCTCCTGATGGGCAACGAGAGCATTACGCCGATGGTGGACGCGGTGGTGTGCCTGACCCTGGTGGTGACAGTCATCTGCGCCAAGCTGGTGGGCTGCCTGCTGCCTATGGCGGCTAAGGCGCTGAAGCTGGACCCGGCAGTGATGGCGGGGCCGTTCATCTCCACCATCGTGGACGCCATTTCCCTGGTGGTCTATTTCCTGTTTGCCCAATCCCTGTTGGGTGTGTAAGCCCGGCCCATTTTCAACGAATGTTGAGCCTGGGTTGATTCTGGCTTGAAAAAAAGCTGGTAGAATACGGCCAGAACTCCCGGGGCAGGTCCCCGGCAAAAGGAGACATGACTATGGGCACGCTGAGAAAATTAAAGACGAAAATGCGCATGGATCGGGACTGGCACAAGGCTTTGGTCCGCAGCGCTAAAGACGAGATCCTCATCGATGTGGACGGGGACAGGGAAGCGGATGTGGCGCTGCTGGATACCACTGGCGACGGCGACATCGACACCCTGGCGGTGGACCTGACTGGCGACGGCGAATTCAACCTGTATTTTGTCGATTCGGATAGAAATGCCGTCCCCGACATCGTATTCCTGGACGAGGACGGCACCGGCAACCTGCGGCTGCTGGGCATCGGCGCGGAGGTGGAGGAGGCCATGACGGCCACCGCCCGGGCGATTTACGCCGCCATCCTGGCGGATGAATATATCAGCTCCGCCTGGGAGGAGGCGCTGGACGCGTTGGAGGATGAAGTGAAGCAGGCGCGCAAGGCGCTGAAGAAGAAACGCTGAAACGGCTCGGCACATACTGGAATGGGAGAGGAAACACCATGACGCACACGTATCTGCGGAAAGTGAATTACTACGAAACGGACAAAATGGGCCTTGCCCACCATGCCAACTACATCAAGTGGATGGAGGAGAGCCGGGTGGCGTTCCTGGAGCAGATCGGCCTGCCCTATGATCAGTTCGAGGAAATGGGCTTCGTGTCCCCGGTGGTCGGGCTGTCGGTGGATTATAAAACCGGCTGCACCTTTGCCGACACCGTGGCTATCCAGGTGTGGATCGAGCGGTATACCGGCGTCCGCCTGGAGGTGGGCTACCGGATGACCAATTCCCGGACCGGCAAGCTGGTGGCCACCGCCACATCCCAGCATTGCTTCCTGCAGGACGGCAAGGTCGTTTCCCTGAAAAAGCTCGGCACGCCGGCTCACGAAATTCTGGAGCGGGCGGTGCAGCCGGAGGAATAAGAGAATAACGAAACAGGACGCTGCGGCTTCGGTATGGGAGCCGCAGCGTTTTTTGGGTATCCGTCCGATGTGGGGCGGCGGAATATGCCGGACGTTTGACCATTGACTTTTCCCTTAAAATGTGCTATTGTTTAAGGGAAAGCGAGGCGATTAAGGGAATGCGACCGTTTAATTACTCCTGGATCAAGGACCAGAAATGGGATTCCGACGTTCTGGGCTATATTGCAGCAATCTATAAAGCTGCCGGTAAGCAAGAGCTTTATCTGGAGCAGCGCCCGGAGGGATTGGAAAAGCTGGTTGAGATTGCAAAGATCCAGAGCACGGAAGCATCCAATGCGATCGAGGGAATTGTGACAACAGATGCCCGGATCCGGCAGCTGGTACAGGAAAAGACCACGCCCCAAAACCGGGATGAACAGGAAATCGCAGGCTATCGGGATGCACTGAACATCATCCACGAAAGCTTTGATGTGATCCCCATCACAAAGAACTATATCCTTCAGCTGCACAAAATCATGTATAGTCACATGAACAACCCCATGGCCGGGCGGACAAAGAATGTGCAGAATTATGTCAGTGCTGCCTATCCGGATGGACACACCGAAACCCTGTTCACGCCTCTGGCCCCCTACGAAACACCGGAGGCATTGGATAGAATCTGTGAGGAATATAACCGAGTGATCGGCAACATGGAAGTGGAACCGCTGATTGCCATTCCTGTGTTCATTCACGATTTCCTGTGCATCCATCCGTTTAATGATGGCAATGGAAGAATGAGCCGCCTTTTGACCACGCTGCTGCTGTATCAGAACGGCTTCTATGTGGGGAAATATATCTCCCTGGAAGCCATAATTGCCAAGGACAAGGACCTATACTATGATGCGCTGAACCAGTCCCAGCATGGATGGCACGAGGGCACCGAAGACGCCATGCCATTTATCAAGTATATCCTTGGTACCATTCTGGCAGCTTATAAGGATTTTGAAGATCGGTTTGCGATCGTGAAAGAAAAGCTTCCTGCTATTGAGATGGTGCGAAAGGCTACGCAGAGTAAAATCGGCCGGTTTACCAAGCGGGATATCCTGGAGCTGTGCCCCGGCTTGAGCCTTAGCTCCGTGGAGGGCAGCTTGCGAAAGCTGGTGGAAACAGGCGAGCTGAAGCGCGAAGGCACAGGCAAGTCCACCCGCTACGTTCGCATCCGATAATATTCTCTTAATGTCAATATGTCTCCATGAGAAGTGCCCCTATCAAGCAAACAGTGAAAAAACAAAAGAATATTTCGCTAGAGATGGCCTATGCTTCGGCAGGGCCATCTTTTATGCAGCAGCATAGCACTCCATAGGAGCCATGCCGTGCAGACATTTTCCGGGCCAAAGCATCAAGCTGTGAACAGGAAACATTACAAAAAACTGGACCTCACATTTTGTGAAGTCCAGCTTTTTAATGGCTTAATGGTGTGGTATTGGGCGCATGCCCGCCTCAATGCGGATCTTGATCGCGGGGGCTTTTTATTCCACAATTGCGATATGCACCGTGTCCAGCTGGCTCTTGTCCACCGTGGTGGGCGCGTCCATCATCAGGTCCTGGGCGTTCTTGTTCATGGGGAAGGGGATGACCTCCCGGATGGATTCCTCCCCGGTGAGCAGCATCACCAGCCGGTCAATGCCGGGGGCCGCGCCGGCATGAGGCGGCGCACCGTAGGTGAAGGCGTTATACATGGCGGGGAACTTGGCCTTCACATCCGCCTCGCCCAGGCCAACCATCTGGAAGGCCTTGACCATGATCTCCGGGTCGTGGTTCCGCACCGCGCCGGAGGCGGATTCATAGCCATTGACCACCAGGTCATACTGGTCAGCGTTCACGCTGAGCAGCTTCTGCTGGTCACCTTCGGCATCCAGCAGCGCTTGCATCCCGCCCTGGGGCATGGAGAAGGGATTGTGGCAGAATTCCAGCTGGCCGGATTCCTCCCCGATCTCGTACATGGGGAAGTCCACGATCCAGCACAGGGCGTACTGCTCCTCGTCAAAATGGCCGGGGATCCGCCTGCCCATCAGAATGCGGATCACGCCGGCGGTCTTCTGGGCGGCCTGCTTCTTTCCGGCGGCCATACACACGAACGCGCCGGGCTTCAGCTGCAGCTTCTCCGTCAGCGCGGGGGCGCAGTCCGTCAGGAATTTGGAAATGCCGCCGGTGAGCTGGCCGTTCTCGTCCACCTTGAACCAGCAGGCCTTATTCCCGGTCTGCATCTCCACATCCGCCAGCAGCTTATCGATCCACTTCCTGCCCTGGGTGAAATTCTCCACCGCCACGGCCTTGACCACTGCATCCGCAAAGGGCGCGAAGCCGCAGCCTTGGACGATCTGGGAAATATCCTGAATTTCCAGGTCAATGCGCAGGTCCGGCTTGTCGGAGCCATAGCGCTCCATGGCGTCGTTATAGGCGATGCGGCGGAAGGGCGCGGGGGAAACCCGGGAGTACTTGCCGAATTTCCGGAACACCGGCTCCAGCACATCCTCCAGGGTGGACAGCACGTCCTCCTGGGTGGCGAACGCCATCTCCATATCCAGCTGATAGAATTCGCCGGGGGTGCGGTCCGCCCGGGCGTCCTCGTCCCGGAAGCAGGGCGCGATCTGGAAGTACCGATCAAAGCCGGAGGTCATCAGCAGCTGCTTGAACTGCTGGGGCGCCTGGGGCAGGGCGTAGAATTTGCCGGGATGGTTCCGGGCGGGGACCAGGTAATCCCGGGCGCCCTCCGGGCTGGAGGCGGTGAGGATGGGGGTGCTGATTTCCAGGAAGCCCTTCTCCGTCATCCGCCGGCGCAGCTCCGCCACCACCTGGCAGCGCAGCACGATATTATCCTTGACCGCGGGATTGCGCAGGTCCAGGTACCGGTATTTCAGCCGGATATTCTCGTCCGCGTCCTTGGACTTGCGGATCTCAAAGGGCAGCTGATTGTGGATACATCTGCCAAGCACCGAAATCTCCGATGGCACCACCTCAATATCGCCGGTGGGGAGCTTGGGATTCTTGCTCTCCCGCTCCCGGACGACGCCGGTGACGGAAATGGTGGATTCCTTATTGATGGGCTTCAGCACCTTCATCATTTCTTCGGTCTGCACAACGATCTGCGTGGTGCCGTAGAAGTCCCGGAGCACCGCGAACGCAAAGTTCGCGCCCACCTCCCGGACATTTTCCAGCCACCCGACCAGGGTGACGGATTTTCCGGCGTCTGTCAGCCGCAGCTCGCCGCAGTTATGGGTTCTGGATTGGGTCATGGCGACACATCCCCTTATTTACAAAAATTAGTCGATTCATTATTTCACAAAACCCGGAAAAAGTCAATCGTTCTCCGCAAAATTTCCCGGCTCCCAGGCGAGCAGGTACCCGATCACGTCCTCCGCCCGGTCACTGTGGGTGGAGTTTCCGGGAAATCCCAGGTAGAGGGTTCCGTCCTCCCCGGCAAAGGTCTGGCCGAAAGCCGTGCCCGTCAGATCGATTGCCACGGGGACATCCTCCCCATCCTCCGACGTCTGGTAAACCAGAACGTCTGCCAGCTGGGTGAGCAGCGCAGGGGAGAGCTGCGCCGAAAGGTCCCCGAACAGTCCCTGGGTCAGCAGGAAATCCCTGGCGGCGCCGTCCGTCAGCAGATAGTCCAGATTCCCGGTGGACACCTGGGCGGTAATGGTGAGCAGCTCGCTGTAATTGTTGTTGATTACCGCGTCCGCGTCGCCGCGGGCGTCCGTGATGGTGGCGTGGCTCAGGTTTGCCGCCTGGGTTTCCGGGTCCGTGCCGCCCAGCGCGTCCAGCATCCCGTCCGTCAGGCATTCCTGGAGTGCCTGCGTCTGAGCCACGTTCACCGCCATGCCATTTACCAGCGTCTGCGTGGTCGGCCGGGACATGTCATAGATCAGCGACCCAAGCAAAATGCCTGCCACGATCACGGCCAGCACCGCGCCCTTATAATAATAGAAAAAATAGCTCACCCGCTGCCGGAAGGTCATATCCCGGAATTCCGCCTTCATTTTCCGCAGCGCGCCGCCGATACTCGTTTCACCCATGTTATTTTTCCTCCAGGCGATGTGAATCGCTTCTATATTACACCTTTTTCTGCCCCGCGTAAAGGGGCGGAGGGGAGATTTTCCAAAAATCGGAACCCCCGGCAGCGCCATGCGGTTCCGGGGCAAACGGCGGAAAATCTTAATTTTTTCCGCCGCTTTTTTCCGGATTTCTCCGGGAAACCGGAGGCTTTGAAAAATTCCGCTCTGCAATTTCAACAAATTTGGGAATGCCTTCCCTTTTTTTATGTGAATAGTATAAAAAGATAAAACTTTTTCTGATTTTTGGATTGATTTTGCCAAAATTTTGGCATACAATAGGAGAGCAAGCGGAGAGGAACGCACACGGTTGCGCTGGGAGGGAAATTATGCTGAATGTGGTACTGGTGGAGCCGGAAATTCCCCAGAACTGCGGCAATATCGCCCGCACCTGCGCCGCCACCGGTTCGGTGCTGCACCTGGTCCGTCCGCTGGGCTTCGACATTTCGTAGAAGGCCGTGCGCCGCGCCGGGCTGGATTACTGGCACCTGGTGGATGTGCGGGAGTACGAGAATCTGGATGATTTCTTTGCCCGCAACCGCGTGGCGCAGATGTGGTGCCTGTCCACCAAGGCGCCCCGCAGCTACACCCAGGCGCAGTTCGCTGACGGGTGCTATCTGCTGTTCGGCAAGGAAACCCGCGGCCTGCCGGAGGATTTCCTGAACCGGCACTACGATGAATGCATCCGCATTCCCATGCTGCCGGACATCCGGAGCCTGAACCTGAGCAATGCCGCCGCCATCACCGTGTACGAGGCACTGAGGCAGCTTTCCTTCCCTGGCTTGCAGGATTTTGGAAAAATGCGGGGCCCGATCCCCGAAGGATTTGGAGGAAATGCATTATGAATTACAACAAGAAATCCATTGAAGACATTGACGTATCCGGCAAGCGGGTGCTGTGCCGCTGCGATTTCAATGTCCCCACCAAGGACGGCAAGATCACTTCCGATAAGCGCATCGTCGCCGCCATGCCCACCATCCGCTACCTGGTGGAGCACAACGCGAAGGTCATCCTCTGCTCCCACATGGGCAAGCCCAAGGGCGAGTGGAAGCCGGAGCTGAGCCTGAAGGTGGTGGCGGAGCGCATCTCCGAGCTGCTGGGCAAGGAGGTCATCATGGCCGCTGACGTGGCCGGTGAGGACGCCAAGGCCAAGGCCGCCGCGCTGAAGGACGGCGACGTGATGATGCTGGAGAATACCCGCTACATGAAGGGCGAGACCAAGAACGATCCGGAGCTTTCCAAGGCACTGGCAGACATGGCGGACATTTTCGTGAACGATGCCTTCGGCACCGCCCACCGCGCCCATTCCTCCACCGCCGGCGTGGCGGACTACCTGCCCGCTGTCTGCGGCTACCTGGTGCAGAAGGAAGTTTCCATCATGGGCAAGGCGCTGGCCAACCCCGAGCGCCCCTTCGTCGCCATTCTGGGCGGCGCCAAGGTTTCCGATAAGCTGAACGTGATCAACAATCTGCTGGAGAAGGTGGATACCCTGATCATCGGCGGCGGCATGGCCTACACCTTCCTGGCTGCCCAGGGCTACAGCGTGGGCACCTCCCTGGTGGACAAGGAGAAGATCGACTACTGCAAGGATATGCTGGCCAAGGCTCAGGCCAAGGGCGTGAAGATCCTGCTGCCCACGGATACCGCCGTGGCGGATGCGTTCCCCTCTCCCATCGACGGGGAAATCTCCGTGGAATACGTGAGCTGCGACGCCATCCCCGACGGCAAAATGGGCCTGGACATCGGACCCAAGACCTGCGAAATCTTCGCCTCCGCCGCCAAGTGCGCAAAGACCGTGGTGTGGAACGGCCCGATGGGCGTGTTTGAGAACCCCACCCTGGCCAAGGGTACCATCGCCGTGGCGCAGGCCCTGGCAGATTCCGATGCCGTGACCATCGTCGGCGGCGGCGACAGCGCGGCAGCCTGCGAGCAGCTGGGCTTCGCGGACAAGATCACCCACATTTCCACCGGCGGCGGCGCCTCTCTGGAGTTCCTGGAGGGTCTGGAGCTGCCCGGTATCGCCTGCCTGCAGGATAAGTAAGCGCTTTCTTGCCTCCCGTGTATCATGTATGGCTGCCGCGCCCGCAGGCGCGGCAGCTTCCCCGGGCTATTTGAATTTGCAGATTTGCATCGGCATTCCGATGTGGATATATATTTAAGGAGAATGGATAATGAACAGAAAATATCGCAAGACCGTCATTGCCGGTAACTGGAAAATGAACAAAACTCCCTCCGAAACCAAGGAGTTTATGACCCAGCTGAAGGCCATTATGCCCAAGGGCCGCTGGTGTGATGTGGCGCTGTGCGTTCCCGCCGTCTGCATCCCCGCCGCCGTCCGCGCCATGCGGGAGACCCGGGTGGGCATCGGCGCGGAGAACTGCAACGCCAACGCCTCCGGCGCATACACCGGTGAGATCGCCGCCAATATGCTGACCGATGCCGGGTGCAAGTACGTAATCATCGGCCACTCCGAGCGCCGCGCCATGGGCGAGACCGACGCGGATGTGAATGCCAAGGTCCTGGCCGCGCTGGACGCGGGCCTGATCCCCATTATGTGCTGCGGCGAGAGCCTGGAGCAGCGGGAGGCCGACATCACCACCGAGCATATCACCATGCAGATCAAGCTGGGGCTCCAGGGTGTTCCGGAGGAGAAGATCCGCAAGGTCATCATCGCCTACGAGCCCATCTGGGCCATCGGCACCGGCCGCACCGCTACCCCGGCGCAGGCCGAGGAGGTCTGCGAGAGCATCCGTACCGTGGTGCGCAAGCTGTACTCCTCCAAGCACGCCCGGGCGATCTCCATCCTGTACGGCGGCTCCATGAACGAGAAGAATGCCTATGAGCTGCTCTCCCAGCCGGATATCGACGGCGGCCTGATCGGCGGCGCGTCCCTGGTGCCGGAGAAGTTCGTGCAGATTATCGAAGCTGCCAACCAGCCTACGATCTGATTTCTGCTATCCCTGGGAGCAGCTGCGCCGCAGCTGCTCCTTTTCCGTGATTCAGGAGGTGCGAATTTGAAAACGCTTTGTTTACCCGCGGAGGACCCGGCATCCGCGAAGGCGGCAGCGCAGATCATCCGCCGGGGCGGGCTGGTGGCCATCCCCACGGAAACCGTCTACGGCCTGGGCGCCAACGGCCTGGATGAGGCCGCCGTGGCGAAGATCTTCCAGGCCAAAGGCCGTCCCCAGGACAATCCACTGATCCTGCATGTATCCGAGGCGAAGGAAATTGAAAAATTCTGCCATTCGATCCCTCCCGCGGCCTATGCCCTGGCGGAAGCCTTCTGGCCGGGGCCGCTGACCATGGTGCTGCCCGCCAGAGACATCGTCCCCCGCCGTACTACCGCCGGCCTGAGCACCGTGGCCGTCCGCTGCCCGGACAGCGCCGTGACCCGCCAGATCATCCGCCTGGCCGGGGTCCCCATTGCCGCGCCTTCCGCCAATCTTTCCGGCAAGCCCTCTACCACTACGGCGGCCCACGTGCTCCACGACCATGACGGGAAAATCGACGCGGTGGTGGACGGCGGCCCCTGCCGGGTGGGCGTGGAGTCCACCATCGTGGACCTGACGGAGGACCGCCCCCGGCTGCTCCGCCCCGGCGGCATCACGCCGGAGCAGCTCATTGCTATTCTGGGTATGCTGGAGGTGGATAAGGCGGTCACCGCTCCGGTGGACCACGATGCGGTGGTGAAGGCTCCCGGCATGAAATACCGCCACTACGCCCCCGCCGAGCCGGTGGTGATCGTATCCGGCTCCCGGCAGAAGGCCGCCGCCTATATCCACCGCCATTTTGTTCCCGGCGACCGGGTGCTTTGCTTTGAGGAGGAGCTGCCGCTGTATCAGGACTGCGCGCCCCTGGCCTATGGCCGGGAGGCGGATGTGGCGAGCCTCTCCGCCGGACTGTTCGCGGCGCTGCGGGTGCTGGACGATCCGGCGATCCACCAGGTCTATGCCCGCTGCCCGGAGGGCGGCGGCGTGGCCTATGCCGTGCAGAACCGGCTGCGAAAGGCTGCCGCGTTCCACATCGTGGACGGGGAGGTGGAGGAATGATCATCGGCATCACCGGCGGCAGCGGCAGCGGGAAGACGACGCTGCTGCACCAGATCGCCCGGCAGGGCGGCACCGCGCTGGACTGCGACGCCATTTACCATCGCCTGCTCGCCGATGACCCAACCCTGACCCGTGCCATCGGCGCCCGATTCCCCGGGACCGTGACGGACGGGGTGCTGGACAGGAAGAAGCTGGGCAGCCTGGTTTTCTCCGACGAAAGTGCCCTGCTGGCGCTGAACGCCATCACCCATGCCGCTGTGAAGCGGGAGGTCGTGCGCATGCTTACGCCCCGCCCAGATCTGGCTGCCATTGACGCCATCGGGCTGTTTGAGGGGGAATTGGCGGAGCTTTGCGATGTGACCGTGGGCGTGCTGGCTCCGGAAGAGGTCCGCGTCGCCCGACTGATGCGCCGGGACGGCATCTCGGAGACCTACGCCCGCAGCCGCATCCGCGCCCAGCATCCGGACGAATGGTTCCGGGAAAAATGCGACTACATTCTGGAAAATGGGGAAAGCGATGAGGCTTTCTGCCGCAAATGTCTTGCTTTTCTGAAAAAACTTGCTATCATATAGACAGAATCGAAAGGAGAACGCAATCATGACCAATGACGAACTGAAAGAATCCCTGCTGATGAGCAGCAAAAACGGCTACACCCGCATTTCCGCTGAGGACCGCCAGGAGATGGAAGCCTACTGCCAGCGCTACACTGCCTTCATCGACAGCTGCAAGACCGAGCGGGAGGCCACCGCGTGGGCATCCGCCGAGGCCGAGCGCCGGGGCTTCCGCCCGCTGAGTGCCGGGATGGAGGCAAAGCCCGGCGACAAAATCTACCTGAACAACCGGGGCAAGTCCATCATCCTGGCAGTGGTGGGCACCCGCTCCCTGGCGGATGGCGCCAACATCTGCGCCGCCCACGTGGATTCTCCCAGAATGGACCTGAAGCCCAACCCCCTGTACGAGGACACGGAGATCGCCTATTTCAAGACCCATTACTATGGCGGCATCAAGAAGTACCAGTGGCCCACCATAGCTTTGGCGCTGCATGGCGTCGTGTACCGGAAGGACGGCAGCGTGGTCACCGTGACCATCGGCGAGGACGCGGATGACCCCATCCTGGTGATCTCCGACCTGCTGGTGCACCTGGCCGGTGACCAGATGCAGAAGCCCCTGGCCAAGGGTATTGAGGGCGAGCAGCTGAACGTCATCCTGGGGACCGAGCCACTCCAGGGTGAGGGCAGCGACCTGGTAAAGCTGAACATCATGAAGCTGCTGAACGAGAAATACGGCCTGATCGAGGCCGACTTCCTCTCCGCTGAACTGACCATCGTCCCCGCCGGGCGGTGCCGGGAGGTGGGCCTGGATCGGAGCCTGCTGGGCGCTTACGGGCATGACGACCGGGTCTGCGCCTATGCGGAGCTGGACGCGCTGTTTGCCGTCGAGCATCCGGAGAAGACCGCTGTGTGCATCCTGGCGGACAAGGAGGAGATCGGCAGCGTGGGCATCTCCGGAATGCAGAGCCAGGCCTTCGAGTATTTCATGGGCGCGCTTTGCGATGCCCAGGGCGTGAACCTGCGGGACTGCTTCGCCCACTCCTTCTGCCTGTCGGCGGACGTTTCCAACGCCTTCGACCCCAATTTTGCCGAGACCTGCGACCGGCGGAACAATTCCATGCTGAATTATGGCGTGGCCATCTGCAAGTACACCGGCTCCCGGGGCAAGGGCGGCGCGTCCGACGCCTCCGCCGAGGCTATGGGGCATGTGCGCACCACCCTGGATAATGCCGGGGTCATCTGGCAGATCGCCACGCTGGGCAAGGTGGACCAGGGCGGCGGCGGCACGGTAGCCGCTTATATGGCCAACCGGAACATCGTCACAGTGGACGCCGGCGTGCCGGTGCTGTGCATGCACGCGCCTATGGAGCTGGTGAGTAAGCTGGACTGCTACGAAACCATGCTGGCCTGCAAGGCCATTTACCAGGCGTAATTCCAAAAAACAGAGAAGAGGCTGTACCGAAGCAATCGCTTTTGGTACAGCCTCTGACTATATAAAAAGGTTATGGCGCAGCCCCACAGAAGGGACTGCGCCATATTTTTCCTGAAATTACCGCCGGATACGCACAAGGCAAAGCCTCAGCAGCATTTTGCGGGAGGGGATTATTCCTTTTCGCTGCTCAGGAATTTCCACACCAGAGCGGCCAGTACGCCGCCCACCAGGGGCGCGACGATGAACACCCACACATTTGCCAGAGCATCGCCGCCGGCGAAGATGGCGGAGGCCAGGGAGCGGGCAGGGTTCACGCTGGTGCCGGTGAAGTAAATGCCAAAGATATGTACCAGCGTCAGGGTCAGGCCGATGACCAGGCCGGACACATGGCTGTTCTCCGTCTTGGAGGTGACGCCCAGGATGGCCAGCACAAATACGAAGGTCAGGATGACCTCGATCAGCAGGGACTTGGCAATGCTGCCGTCATACAGACCGTTGGCGCCAAAGCCGCAGTCCCATCCGGCCAGAACGCCCAGGATCGCCGCACCGGCAATGCCGCCCGCACACTGGGCGATCACGTAGCCGATGAAATCCTTCACGCTCATCTTCTTGCTGACCAGCATGGCGATGGACACTGCGGGGTTGATGTGGCAGCCGGAGATGTTGCCGATGGAGTAGGCCATGGCCACGATCACCAGTCCGAAGGCCAGAGCGGTGAGCAGATACGCGGCATCCGGGCTGGCGCCGGAGCAGCCCACGACCGCCGCAGTGCCGCAGGCAAAGAGCACCAGGACGAAGGTGCCGATGAACTCTGCCAGATATTTTTTGATAGATTGCATGGAAAATTCCTCCTTGTCTGATTCAGCGGAACGCTGTGACTACTATTATATCATGCCGTATGGAAAAAGCAAAGAATTTCTGCCATTTTTGCGTTAAATTTTTGCATCCCGGCGCAAAAAAGGACAAAACCAGTTGACTTTCCTGAAAATTTACCCGGATTCCCGGGGCAATTGCCTGTCCCTGCCCCGAAAATATCTGCACGCACTCCAAACGCCAGCGCATCCGCGGCGGGGAACAAAACAGGGAGGGGCTTGCCCCTCCCTGCGGATTGGATGGTGTGTGGATCGTCCGGCAATATCAGCTGACGCTGTTTTCTCCGGTGGATGTGCTGCCGGACAGCTCGTCGCTGAAGTAGGCTTCCAGGATCGCCCTTGCGATCTGGCCCATGGTGGTGCCGTGGCCGGCCTTCTCGCCGTAGACCACGATGGCGATCTCCGGGTCGTCATACGGAGCGTAGCAGACGAACGCACCGTTGTCGGAAACGCTGCTGTAGGTTTCTGCCGTACCGGTTTTCGCCGCTACGGCAATGGCAAAGTCTCCCAGGGAGCCCCTGGCGGTGCCCTCTGTGGCGGCCAGGCGCATTCCCTCGCTGTAGGCCTGGTATGCCGCGTCGGAAATCTCCAGCGTGCTGACAATCACCGGCTCGTTGGTGTAGACCAGGGATTCGTAGCCTGAGGACAGCACGCGGCTCAGGAAGGTGGCTTTGTACCGCACGCCACGATTGGCAAGGGTGCTGGTGTAGACGCAAAGCTGCATGGGGGTGAAGCGGTTGATGGACTGGCCGATGGCCGCCATGATCTGGTCGGCACGGTACCAGCGGGCGTCGTCCCCGGAGTACAAGGATGCTTTTGTTTCCGCGTTGGCACGGTAACCGATATTCTCCGCCAACTCAATGCCAGTGCTCTCCCCCAGGCCCAGAGCCTTGGCGGTAGCGTCCATGGCTTCCAGGGAAACCATATCTCCCAATTCGTAGAAGAAATAGTTGCAGGAGACGGAAAGCGCCTGGGCGGCGGTAATGGAGCCGTGGGTCAAGCCATAATTAGTCCAGTACAGGCAGTTGGCGGTGAAGCCCTCGTACTTCGTGAATACACCCTCATCCTCAATGGTGGTGTACTGGGTGATCACGCCGGAGTCAATGCCGGCAATGACCATGGACATTTTGTAGGTGGAGCCGGGGGGATAGGTCGCCTGGGTCGCCCGGTTGTACATGGGTGCGTAGTCCTGCTCCAGGAGCTCACTGTAAATCTCCCGGAAATTGGCCAGGTCGTAGGTGGGATAGCTGGCGCATACCAGCACCTGCCCGGTTTTGACCTCCATCACCACCACAGCGCCGCCTTCCGCATCCGCGCCGTCCTCGTCCTCGTCCTGGGCGCGCAGCTGGGCGAACAGGGTCGCCATTTCCTCCTCGGCAACGCCCTGCAGGTTGATGTCGATGGAGACCTCCACATTCTGCCCGGCCACGGGGACTTGCTCGTTGCCGTCCTCGTCCGTGCGGTAGTACTGCTCCACCAGGGTGCCGTCGGAGGTGGTCACGTCCACCCGGTAGCCGTCCACCCCGTGGAGGTACTCCTCGAACGCCAGCTCGAAGCCGCTCTGCCCCACCAGCGCGTCCATGGAGTAGCCGTCCAGCTCCTTATAGGTCTCTGCCCACTGCTCCTCAGTGATGGCGCCGATATAGCCCAGAACATGGGCGGCGTATTCGGTGTTATACACCCGCACCATGGATTCCTCGGTTTTCAGCCCGGGGATATTCAGCTCCAGGATGGCGGCCAGGGTGTCGTTGTCCACATCCTCCATGAATACATAGTTGGAAAGATTGGTGATGTCGCTGCGCAGGTCCAGCTCGTAGCGCAGGCCGATCACTGCCCGGGCATCCTCGTCGCTCCAATCCTCCGGAATGCTGTAAGCGTCCCGGAGCTTGCGCATCAGCAGGGGCGCGGTGATGTCCGAGTCCAGGCCGCCGCCGACGGTGGGCAGGTACGCCTGGAAATAGCCCTGCCAGGTGCTGCTATAGTCGCTGAGGGTGTAAGTAAAGGGCGCATCCTCCGAAACCGGGAAATGGTCGATATACTCCACACCCAGCTCCCGGCACAGCTGCACCAGCTGGAGCAGGTAATTGTTGGTGCCGGTGGCGTCCTTGATGACGTAGTGGTTGAACACCAGGTCGTAGGTGGCGCGGTTGGTCACCAGCACATTGCCGTTGCAGTCCAGGATGTCCCCGCGGGCGGCTTTGACCCGGGTGACCGTGTAGTACAGCTTCCGGTTGTCGGTGTCGCCGTCGTTGGCCACCACCTGGAGATTAAACAGCCGCAGGGTGAAAAATCCAAGGATCACGCAGAAAAGGGCGAGAAGAATGGTTACGCGTACACGGGTTATTCTTTCCATGATTCTCCTCCGATTTTACCGATGGATACGAACACGGGATACAGCACCGGCATGGCGGCGATGGACAGCCCGCCCTGAAGGCAGAAATATCCGAACCTGCCCAGGTGGGTCCTCCCGAAAAACAGCTCCAGCAGGAAGACCGCCACCTGGTACATTAGCATCGCCGCACCCGCGCAGACCAGCGTGGTGCTGAAGCCCTTGCGCAGGTAGCCCCGGCGGAAGATGGACAGCAGCGTGCCCAGGACCGTCAGCAGGGCAATGGTGTACACCCCGGGGGCGGAGCCGGAGAGGTAGTACATCACGGAGCTGATCAGGGCGAATACCCCGGCGGAATCCGGGTCCAGCAGCACGCAGCACAGCAGGATTCCGGCGCTGACCAGCTCGGTGGTGGCGCCGTAGATCCGGACATGGGAGAGCATGCAGTCCTGCACTAGGGAAAGCACCAGCAGCGCCAGCGCGTACAGCGTCCATCTGCAGATGGAAAGCCGCTGCTTTTGGGTCAGGTACAGCTTTTTCAGGATGCCGGGGTCAGTTTTATCCGGCTTGAAATCGTATTTTTTTCGAAACATGGGCTTACTCCGTACTGAAATCCGTCAGGATGAACACCTGCTCCAGGCTGCTGATGTCCGCCGCAGGCTCCAGGATCGCGTATTTGGATACGCCGCTGTCATTGAAGCCCGCGTCCACAATGTATCCCAGGGTCAGGTTCCGGGGATAGACGGTGGAGCCGGCGGTGACCACCTGGTCGTTATTGCGGATGATGGCAGCGGAGGAAAGGTAATCCATCCGCAGCAGCCCCTCCTCGCCGGTGACGTAGCTGCCGGAAACCATGCCGCTGTAGCCGGAGGAGGAAATGATGGCGCTGATCTCCAGGGAGGAATCCAGGATCGTGCGGATGACGGCGTAGTTGGAGCCGGCCTCTGTCACCAGCCCTACTACCTCGCCGCTTTCCGTGATGGCGCACATCCCGGTTTCAATGCCGGAGGAGGTGCCCCGGTTAATGGTACAGGTGCTGGAAAAATCCGAGGAGCTCCAGGAGATGATGTAGGCGTCCACCAGCTGGTAGTCCTCATGCTCCTCCTTCAGCTCCAGCAGCGCCCGGAGCCGGTCGTTCTCCCGCTGGACGGACTCTGCCGCCAGAGCATCGTCCCGCATTTGGGCAAGCTCCTCCTTCAGGGCGGTGTTTTCCGCCTCCAGAGCCTCATAGCGGAACAGGTAGTCGTAGAACCGCTCCGCCTGGGCGGTCAGCGCGCTGGCACCGGTGCGCAGGGGCGTCAGCACCCCCTGGACAAACATTTCGCCCACGGTCAGCCCGGTCAGGCTGCCGGTCACCGCCAGCCCCGCCGTCAGGATCACTGCCAGCACCAGGACGACTTTCACTTTTGTGGAAAAATAATGCCTCATACTATCTCCTTAAAACAGCTCCGGTGCGGCTTCCTCCAGAATCTGCCGCAGCCGGCACACCGGCAGCCCCATTACATTATAATAGTCGCCCTCGATCCGCTGGGCGAACAGCGCGCCGCCGCCCTGGATACCGTAGGCGCCGGCCTTGTCCATCGGCTCGCCGGTGGATACATAGTCCGCGATTTCCGCTGGGCTCAGGGGGCGGAAGTGCAGGTGGGTGACCTCAGTGCAGGTTTTTTCCCAGTCGCCCCGCAGCACGGTCAGCCCGGTCATCACCTGGTGGTCCCGGCCGGAGAGCAGGGTCAGCATCTGCACCGCCTCCTCCTGGCTCCGGGGCTTCCCCAGCACCTTCCCGGCGCAGACCACGATGGTGTCCGCCGCGATGACAATATCCGCTTCCTCCCGGGGCGTGGCCCCGGCTTTTTTCCGGCTGACCCTGGCGACCTCGTCGTAGGGGTCCTTCGCCGGGTCCATGGTTTCGTCAATATCCGCCGCACGCACCAGAAACGGCAGGCGCAGCAGCGCCATCAGCTCCCGGCGGCGGGGGGATTGGGATGCGAGGATGATACGCATATTTGCCTCCTTCTCTACTCCAGACCTCTGAGGTACAGCCCTCTTGTGCAGGCGCCCGGGTCGAAGGGTGGGGGGTTGCGGTAAGCGGAGAGGACATTGTCCACCTCCCGGGGGCTTTCCGTGGTGAAGTACAGCCGGACGGCCCAAAGCCCCAGCCGCGCCAAGTCCTCCTGCCGGTCCAGCCAGTTCAGCTTCTTGCCGTTGAGCAGGACGCTGCGGCATTTTCCGCCGTCCCGGATGATGGGGAATTCCGCACCGGTTTTGTCCATCAGCTTCTCCCGGCTCAGGTTGCAGGTGCAGCTGCCGGTGCGGCTGCGAACCAGGCAATTCTCCGTCACCATCAGCGGCAGTCGGCCGTAGGCCAGGATTTCGCAGGGCACCGCCTTGCTGACGTCCCGGATCTGGGGGAGGGTCATTTCAAAGCTCAGTGTGGCGGACAGCAGCTTCAGCTCCCGCATCAGGTTCACCGCGCCGGAATTGTACAGGTTCAGCCCGTAGTCCCCCCGGATGCGGAAGCCCTGCTCCCGCAGGGGCAGCATCATCCCCAGGTTCCCGGCCAGCGCCTCCCGCACGCCCATGTCCCGGATGGCGCGCAGGTCCACCTTCACCGGGTCCATCTCGTTGTCATGGAGGATCCGGGGCAGCACAGCGACCACCCGTACCTTCTGGCTCAACTCCCGGCAGAAATCCGGGTCCAGCGCCAGGATGTGCAGGGGGACGTACAGGACCTCCGGCCGCATTTTCAGCATCTTCTCGGTGATCTGGTCCCGGGAGGTGACCTGCAGGGTCAGGCCGGGATGCTCCCTGCTGCCGTCATAATGGGCGGTCTTCTCCGGGCGGCGGAGCGTCGGCTGCGCCCGCCGGGCGCGCAGCGCCGTCAGCTGGCTCAGGGCGTCCCGGCGCAGGGCGTTGACGGCGGCGGCGGACAGACTCAGGCCATCGTCCAGGTGGATCACCGCCTCCTGGCAGTAGTAGGGCGTCCCGCCGGTTTTGCCCAGCCGCTCGGAGAGCGCCTCCACCGTCACCGGACGGCTGCGGGCGACCTCCGGCCTGGGGCCTTCCACCCGGCAGCTGCGGCCCTGGGGGTCAGTGACTGTCAGGGTGGCGCTGCGGCGGGTCACATTCATTTCAAAGCGGACAGCCACCAGACTGTTCTCCGCGGTTTCGTAGCTCTGTCGGGCCTCCTGGAGCCATTTGGCGTCCTCGGATTTTTCCTCCCGGATGCCGAACATATGCTGCCCCGGGTTGCCGGTATAGTAGCCGTCGGTAAAGCCCTGGCGGTTGAACGCGGCGGTCAGGGTGTCCATCATCTGCTGGGTGACGGGCTTGCCGTCGATGGCCTGGCGGTACACGGCGGTGACCGCGGCCACGTATTCCGGGCGCTTCATCCGCCCCTCCAGCTTCAGGGAGGTCACGCCCATTTTTTCAATTTCCCGCACATGGTCCACCAGGCAATTGTCCTTCAGGCTCAGCGGGTGCTTGCTCTCCCAGCGGCCAAAGCCGTAGCTCTGGCGGCAGGGCTGCGCGCACCGCCCCCGGTTGCCGGAGCGGCCGCCGATGGCGGAGGACAGGTAGCACTGCCCGGAATAGCACATACAAAGCGCGCCATGGCCGAAAATTTCGATCTCGATAGGGGAATTCTGCACGATATAGCGGATGTCGTCCCGGCTCAGCTCCCGGCTGAGTACAACCCGCTTCAGCCCCAGGGCGGCGCAGAACAGCACTCCGGGCAGGGAATGGATGGTCATCTGGGTGGAGCCGTGGATGGGGATGTCGGGCGCGATCTGGCGGCACAGGCCGATCACATTCAGATCCTGCACGATAAACGCGTCCACACCGCTGAGCGCCGCGCTGCGGATCAGGGCGCAGACCTCCGGCGTTTCCCGGTCGGAAACCAGCGTATTCAATGTAAAATGCACCGCTGTGCCCCGCACGTGGCAGTATTTCACCGCTTCGGTGAGCATTTGCGGTGTGAAATTTTTTGCGCCCTGTCGGGCATTAAAGGTCCCGCAGCCCAGGTACACCGCATTCGCGCCGTTCTGAACGGCAGCGTGCAGCGCCTCCATGGAACCGGCGGGGGCCAGAAGTTCCAGCATAGTCAATCTCTCCATATTGGTATACTTGTGCACATTATAGCACAATCCGCTCCGCTGCGCTAGTATGGGAGCGGAAATTTTCAAAAAATCTGGCGCAGCACATGATTTTCCCCACCTTGGGAAATAATAGCTGTGAAAAGGCGGTGGAAGGATGAATGAATTTGTATGCATGACGCGGGTCGTATCCGGCCGCGGCAGCATTTCCGCGCTGAAAGAGCTGCATTTGCAGCGGCTGCTGCTGGTCACGGACCCGTTTTTCGCCAGAAATGGAACGGCGGAGCAGGTCGCCCAGGCCGCGCAGGCGGAGTGCTATGAAATATATGACCGGGTGGAGCCGGACCCGGGAGTGACGCTGGCGGCGGAGGGCGCGGCAAAGGTCCGCGCGTTCCAGCCGGACGGCATTGTGGCGCTGGGCGGCGGCAGCGCCATCGACTGCGCCAAGGCCATGCTCTACTTCAGCGGCAGCGGAGCCTGCCTGGCGGCGGTGCCCACCACCTCCGGCTCCGGCTCGGAGGTGACGGATTTCGCCATTTTGACCCACGATGGGGTGAAGCATCCCCTGGTGGATGCCCGGCTGCGGCCGACGATGGCGGTGCTGGACGATGGCCTGCTTACCCAATTGCCGCCCCAGCTGGCGGCGGATGGCGGATTCGACGTGCTGGCGCATTGCCTGGAGGCCTGCGCGGCGATAAATGCCTCCCCCATCACCGATGCTCTGGCCCACGCGGCGTTTGCGGCGGCCTATGCGGGGCTCCCTGCGTCCTTTGCCGGGCAGCAGTCGGCGCGGCTCCCGGTGCATCTGGCCGCGACCATGGCGGGGATGGCGTTCACTCAGGCGGGGCTCGGGCTTTGCCACGCCATCTCCCACAGCCTGGGCGGCGCGTTCCACATTCCCCATGGGCGGCTCAACGGGATCTTGCTCCCCTGGGTCATGGACTGCAATACACCTGCGGCGTCTCGGGCGTATGCCCGCCTGGCGCGGGCGGCGGGTCTGGGCGGAAGCACGGATACCCTGGCTGTGCGGAATCTGCGCGGCGGGCTGATCCGTCTGCGGACCCGGCTGCGTTTGCCTGCCAGCCTGGTGCAGGCCGGAGCGGACCTGGCTCTGCTCCGGGAAAAGCAGGATGCTCTGGTGGAGGCGGCGCTGGCGGATCCTTGCTGCCGCACAAATCCGGTGGAGCCGGATGCGCGGTGCATCCGGCAGATTTTGGAGGCGGCGCGCCATGGCTGATCAGCTTCGGAGCGTGGGG
>JAJQHS010000074.1 GCA_021199635.1 Bacillota bacterium | reverse complement strand
AGGCACTGCCGGTCCCGCTGACGGGCACTCTGGGGATGGACGCCGCCCAGGTAACGGCGGGCGGCGCGGCAACGGATGCGTTTGACAGCCGCACTCTGGAGAGCCGCCTGGTGCCTGGGCTGTATGCCTGCGGCGAGGTGCTGGACATTGACGGGGACTGCGGCGGATACAATTTGCAGTGGGCGTGGAGCTCCGGCTACCTGGCCGGGCTCAGCGCCGGAGGAGGTCGGCTATGATCCGGATCCGGGATATTTCCATGTCCCCGGGGCATGATGAGGCGGCTCTGCGGCTGGAGGCGGCGCGGATGCTGCGGGTGCAGCCGGATACCATCCGGGAGCTGAAGCTGGTGCGCCGCTCGGTGGACGCGCGGAAGAAGCCGGATGTGCGCCTTGTCTACACCGTGGATGTGGCGGTGGCCGGGGACGCGGGCAGGATTCTGAAGCGGAGTGGCTGCAAGCGGGCGTCCATTGCCGCGCCGGTTCTCTACACCGTTCCCCGGCTCCGGCGCCAGGGCGCGCAGCGCCCGGTGGTGGTGGGCTTCGGCCCGGCGGGGATGTTCGCCGCGCTGGTGCTGGCGCTGGCCGGTGCGCAGCCGATCGTACTGGAGCGGGGGGAGGAGGCCGCCGCCCGCCGGGAGAAGGTGACGCAATTTTTCCGGACGGGGCAGCTGGATCCGGAAAGCAATGTGCAATTCGGGGAGGGCGGTGCCGGTACCTTCTCCGATGGCAAGCTGAACACCGGGGTAAACAATCCCCGGATCGGCTGGATATTGGAGCAATTTGCGCTCTCTGGCGCGGGGGAGGACATCCTGTACGATGCCAAGCCCCATATCGGCACGGATGTGCTGGTTACGGTGGTGCAGAATCTCCGCGCCCGGATCCTGGCGCTGGGCGGCGAGGTGCGCTTCCGCACCCAGGTCACCGGCCTGCGCATGGCCGACGGGCAGCTCACCGGGCTGGAAACCGGCGGGGGATTTGTGCCATGCAGCCATGCCATTTTTGCCATCGGCCACAGCGCCAGGGATACTTTCCGGATGCTGCACGCGGCGGGCCTGCCAATGGAGCCTAAGCCATTTGCCATGGGTGTGCGCATAGAACAGCGGCAGGCGGACATCAACCGGACGCAGTACGGGCGGGACGATCTGCCCCTGCCTCCGGCGGATTATAAGCTGGTGCAGCACCTGCCGGAGGAGACGGTGTACACCTTCTGCATGTGTCCCGGCGGTTATGTGGTAGCCGCCGCGTCGGAGGATGGCAGACTGGTCACCAATGGCATGAGCCTGGCGGCGCGGGACGGGGAGAACGCCAATGCCGCGCTGCTGGTCAGCCTGAACCCGGCGGATTTCCCCTATCCCGGGGCGCTGGGCGGAATGCACTGGCAGGAGGAGATCGAGGGTAAGGCATATGCGCTCTCCGGCTCCTTCCGCGCTCCGGTGCAGCGGGTGGAGGATTTCCTTGCCGGGCGGGCCAGCACCGGACCCGGCAGCGTGCAGCCGACCTATCGCCCCGGGGTGGTGTGGTGCGACCTGCATACGGTGCTGCCGGAGAAAATCACCGGGGCACTTTCCCAGGCGCTGCCCCTATTGGAGCGGCGGCTGCCTGGATTCGCACCGCCGGATGCGGTGATGACTGCGCCGGAAACCCGCAGCTCCTCACCGGTGCGGATCTTGCGGGGGCAGGACCGGCAGGCAAGCCTGCACGGGTTCTACCCGGCAGGGGAGGGCGCAGGCTACGCTGGCGGCATTATGTCCGCCGCCATTGACGGAATGCTGTCGGCAGAGGCGCTGCTGGCGGATTGGGAGGCATAAATATGGATGAGAAAGAGATTCGCCGCGGTCTGCGCAAGGAATTTGGCAGGACCGGATGGGCACTGCTGGTTTATTACCTGGTCATGAATGCCGCTGTGGCACTGGTGATGGTCGTGGAGATGCTGAGTGCTATGCTTTCCGAGAGCGCTGACGCCTACTGGTCCGGGGAAAGCGGCTGGGGCTATGCGCTGGCGATCGGAATCGGCGCGGTGCTGATGCTGCTGTGGAAGAAGCGGGAATTTTGCCTGCGCACCATCTGGAAGGCGGAGAAGCCCATGCACGTTGGCAGCTTTTTCCAGCTGCTGGCGCTGTTTATCAGCGCGCAGGCGCTGTTCCAGCTGCTGAGCTATGCCCTGGAGCTGCTGTTCAACCAGATGGGGCTGTCCATTTCAGAGTCGGTGGAGGCAGCTTCCGCCAGTTCGGAGTCGCTGAGCATGTTCCTGTACCTGGCGCTGCTGGCGCCGGTTTCCGAGGAGATCCTGTTCCGGGGGCTGATCCTGCGGACGCTGGAGCCGTATGGGAAGCGATTCGCTATCCTCGGGTCGGCGTTCCTGTTCGGGATGTTCCACGGGAACATTGTCCAGACGCCCTATGCCTTCGCGGTGGGGCTGGTGCTGGGTTACGTAGCGGTGGAGCATTCCATCGTCTGGGCCATGCTGCTGCATATGATCAACAATCTGCTCCTGGGGGATACGCTGCCCCGGCTGACTCAATTCCTCCCCACGGCGGTTTCGGATGGCATTTTTGCCGCCCTGATCTGGGGGAGCGCATTGGCGGCGGTGATCATTTTGCTGGTCAGGCGCAGGGATATTTCCGCCTATCGCCGGGCAGATCCCATCCACCCCTGGTGCGCGCAATCCTTTTTCGGCTCCGCCGGGGTGATCACCCTGACGGTGGTCATGGTCGTCAATATTCTCGTAACCATACTTGCCCAGGTTCTTATGGCATAAGATCAGCCCGCTTGTGGGAAACTCCCAGACAAGCGGGCTGTTATTATCAGGCTATGGCCGCCGGCTGGCGATCAGGGGAGCACCCAATCATGAGCGTTGCGAAACATCCGCGCCCAAATTTCCGTTATACCTGCGCGATGGCCTGCTCCAGGTCGGCAATGAGATCCTGGGCGTTTTCCAGCCCGCAGCTTAAGCGGATCAGGTCGGCGCCCACCCCGGCAGCCTCCAGCTCCGCGTCAGACATCTGCCGGTGGGTGGAGGAGGCAGGGTGCAGGCAGCAGGTGCGGGAATCGGCCACGTGGGTCTCGATGGAGCCCAGCTTCAGGTGCTTCATGAAGACCTCCGCCGCCTGGCGGCTGCCCTTCAGGCCGAAGGAGATCACGCCGCAGGAGCCGCCCGGCATGTATTTCTGGGCGAGGGCATGGTACTTGTCCCCCTCCAAGCCGCAGAATTTCACCCATGCCACCTTCTCGTTGCCCTGCAGGTACTCCGCAATGGTCTGGGCGTTGGTGCAGTGCTGCCGCATCCGGAAGGGCAGGCTCTCCAGCCCCAGGTTCAGGTAGTAGGCGCTCTGGGGGGACTGGACGGAGCCCAGGTCCCGCATCAGCTGGGCGGTGCATTTGGTAATGAACGCGCCGGCAAGCCCGAAGCGCTGGGTGTAGGTGATGCCGTGATAGCTTTCGTCCGGGGTGCAAAGTCCGGGGAACTTGTCCGGGTGGGCCGTCCAGTCAAATTTGCCGCTGTCCACAATACAGCCGCCAATGGCGCTGGCGTGGCCGTCCATATACTTGGTGGTGGAGTGGGTGACGATGTCCGCGCCCCACTGGAACGGGCGGCAGTTGACCGGAGTGGCGAAGGTATTATCCACGATCAGCGGCACGCCATGGGCGTGGGCGGCGTGGGCGAATTTCTCAATGTCCAGCACAGTCAGCGCCGGATTGGCAATGGTCTCTCCGAAAAGCAGCTTGGTATTGGGGCGGAAAGCGGCGTTCAGCGCTTCCTCCGAGCAGTCGGGGTCCACAAAGGTGACCTCTACGCCCATCCGCTTCATGGTGACGCTGAGCAGGTTGTAGGTCCCGCCGTAGATCGACGAGCTGGCGACAATATGGTCCCCGCAGGAGGCAATGTTGAACATGGCGTAGAAATTTGCCGCCTGGCCGGAGCCGGTGAGCATGGCGGCGGTGCCACCCTCCAGCGCCGCGATTTTTGCCGCCACGGCATCACAGGTGGGGTTTGCCAGCCGGGAGTAGAAATAGCCGTCAGCCTCCAGGTCGAAGAGCTTTCCCATCTCCTCGGAGGTGGCGTATTTGAAGGTCGTGCTCTGGACAATGGGGATCTGCCTGGGCTCTCCGTTGCCGGGATGATAGCCTGCCTGGATGCACAGGGTTTCGGTATGGAGCGTTTGATCCATGGGAATCACCTCAAAATCATAGATTTATGGCTATATTGTAATCCCGCAGGAGGTTTTTGTCAATGCTCCTTACACATACCGGACTTCGATCTTGCCAAAGCTGACGGAGGCATCCAGATAGATGGTTTCTGCGGCGTCCGGATCCGGCTCCCCCATGATATCCAGACTCGACAGGAAGGTGCTGGACGTGGGCTTCACCTGGAAGCGCTTAGGGACGAGGAGGTATAGAACGCCGAAGGCGCAGGTGGCCTCGATGGTACACCGCTCACTGACGCTCTGGCAGTCCTGCAGGTCCAGCGTCAGGTTCCCGAACGCGACGGATGCTTCTCCGCCGGTGAGCAGGGGCAGGCTGACGGCGTGGGTATCCTCTGCAAAGGCCAGGCTGTAATCGAAATCCGTATCCCCATCGCAGTAGTCGCGCACGACCTTATTGCCCTCTTGATCCTTTTGATCCTTCCGGACAAAGGTGGAGGAAACAAAGGGCTTGCGGGGCTTGCGCAGGGCATCCACCAGCAGGCTCACGCCGAACAGAACCAGCAGGATGGGAAACAGCAGATCCCTGTCCAGGGTCGCGGGCAGCAGCGCCAGATTGTCCAGCAGGAAATACCCGCCCACAAGGGCGATCCCCAGATTCAGGAACGAAAATTTGGGGTACAGCCAGGCGATCCCGAACACCAGCAGGCAGGTCGGCCACAGGATGTCCCAGAACCCGGCGCCCAGCTCCAGCAGATTGGAAAGGAGCAGCAGCCCGCCGGTCAGCAGAACCCAAACGGCGAAGGCAAGCCAACCCCGGCGGCCGGATTCCCATTTAAATTCCCAGTTCCTGCCGCCGTGGTGATCGTCCCCCTTTTCGGAATCCTCTGCTACTTCACCCTGCTTGGCCGCGGTGTCCGGCGCGCGGCCCAGCAGCGCATCCACGGAGGTGCCGAAGATTTCTGCCAGGCGGGGCAGGGTGGCGATGTCCGGGCAGGATTGGTCATTTTCCCATTTGCTCACCGCCTGGGCGGTGACGCCTAATTTTTCCGCCAGCTGATCCTGGGTCATGCCCAGAGCGCGGCGGTGACGCGCGATGCGTTTGCCTAAGGTTTCCTCCATAATGTAAGTTCCTCCTTTGCATTCCTGTAAAAAAGAGCCCCATGGTGATTACAGGCTCCGAGGTGGCGCCAGCACGATCCGGCCTGCGGCGGGCATTCCCATGTGCGCCACCTCCTTTGGATTTCTGAGGCCATTATGCCACAGATTCCTGGAAAAGGCTATCAATTATCCGTTAATTTTGGAAAATTTTCTCCCCAACCGGCGGTTGACAACCGGACAACCAGCGGTTGAATCGGATTTTTCTTGCAATTCGGCGGAGCATGGTGTATGATACCGGGGAGGAGGCGATATTATGGAGCTACGGATCAAACAGCGGGTCTTTACCTGGCGGGACAGCTATGATGTTTACGACGAGTGGGGCGAAGCCCGTTATGAGGTCGCAGCGGAGTTTTTTGCCCTCGGGCACCAGATCCACGTGGTGGACAGACGCTCCGGCCGGGAGGTCGGCTCGATCCATCAGAAGCTGTTCCGCTTCCTGCCCGCCTTTGAAATCGTCATTGCCGGGCGAAGCGTCGGCACCATCTGCAAGGAGTTTTCCTTCCTGATGCCCCGCTACTATGTGGATTTCCGGGGCTGGAACGTGACGGGAAACCTGATGGGCTGGGATTACCGGGTCGACCAGGGCGGCCGGACCGTGATGACCGTGTCCAAGGAGCTGTTCCACTGGGGCGATACCTATGTGCTGCGCTACGGGCAGATGGCAGACGAAATTCCCGGGCTGCTGCTGGTGATCGCCATCGACGCGGCCAACTGCAGCCAGAACCGATGAGGCACGAATATGGAGAAAATAACCAGCTTTACCATCGATCACGAAAAATTGCAGCCGGGGCTGTACGTATCCCGGCAGGACCGGGTGGGGGAGCAGACCGTCACCACCTTTGACCTGCGGCTGACCTCACCGAATGAGGAGCCGGTGATGAACACGGCGGAGGTGCATACCATTGAGCATCTGGCCGCCACCTATTTGCGGAATCGTCCGGATTGGAAGGATTCCGTGCTGTACTTCGGCCCCATGGGCTGCCGGACGGGGTTCTACCTGCTGCTGGTGGGGGCGCTGACTTCCGAGCAGGCGCTGCCGCTGGTCGCGGACTGCTTCGATTTCATTGCCGCCTATACCGGCGAGATCCCGGGAGCCAGCCCCAGGGACTGCGGGAATTACCTGGATATGAACCTGCCAATGGCGCGTTACTGGGCCGGGCGCTACGCCGCCCTGCTGAAGCATGCCGGATATGACCGGCTACACTATCCGGAATCAGGAGAGAAGCTATGAAAATCGGAATCATTGGCGCCATGGCGGTGGAAATTGCCGAGATGAAGGCGCATATGGCGCAGATCACGGTGAAAACCAGAGCGGGCATGGATTTTTACGAGGGGACGCTGGCAGGGCTGCCGGTGACATTGGTGCAGAGCGGCGTGGGCAAGGTCAATGCCGCCATGTGCGCGCAGATCCTCTGCGGGGAATGCGCGGTCACCCATGTGGTGAACACCGGCGTGGCCGGTTCGCTGTGCCCGGAACTGGATATTGGCGACCTGGTAGTCAGCGGGGATGCCATGTACCACGATTTTGACTGCGGCGGGCTGGATTATCCCATTGGCCAGGTGCCGGGGATGCCGGTCCTTACTTTCCCGGCGGACGAACAGCTGGTAGCCCTCGCCTTCCAGGCGGCGGAGATGGTCAACCCTGGCCACACCCGGATCGGCCGCGTTGCCAGCGGCGATCAGTTCGTGGCGGAGAAGGGGCAGAAGGCGGCGATCCTGGCGCATACCGGCGCGCTCTGCACGGAGATGGAGGGCACGGCGATCGCCCACACCGCCTACCGCAACAGCGTTCCCTTTGTGGTCCTGCGGGCAATTTCCGACAAGGCGGATGACAGCGCACAGATGGATTACCCTACCTTTGAGGCCATCGCCGCCCAGCGCTGCGCCCGGGTCACCATGGCGCTGCTGAAGGCGTTGAAGGAAGGGGAATGACCCCGCTTCCGGCGCGGCCGGCCACATGCATAAAAAAGCACATCCAACAAGCGGGAGGGCGAATGCCCTCCCGCTGCGGATGTGGCGGAGCTTTTCCCGGGCGGATTCAGGCCTGGGCTTTTTTTGCGTCGATCCGGTCAAAATTATGCATCCAGTCGGCGCGGAGGAAGTAGATCAGGAAAATCACACTGCTGCACAGCCAGGTGATGGGATAAGCCCAGGATACGGTGGTCAGCTGGTTTACATAACGCACAGCAACGGTAATGTAGCAAATGCGCAGGATGCACCAGCACAGCATCATGGTCAGCATGGGCACCGTAGCTTTTCCCGCACCCCGGAGGATCCCGGCGATGCAGTGGGAGAATGCAAGCAGGCAGTAGAACAGGGCAATGGTGCGCATATGCTCCGTGCCGTAGGCGATGACCTCCGGGGAGTCGTTGAAAATGGCGATCAGGTACGGCGCCAGGTTCCAGCCGATTATGCCGATGACCTCCGCCAGCACCGTGGAGCAGATAATGCCGAAGGTCACGCCCTTTTTCACCCGGTCATACTTGCGGGCGCCCAGATTCTGCCCGACGAAGGTGGAAAGCGCCTGGGCAAAGCAGGTGATCGGCAGGAACGCGAAGCCCTCAATTTTGGAATACGCGCCGCATCCGGCCATGGCGGCCTTGCCGAAGCTGTTGATATTGCTCTGGACGAATACGTTGGCGATGGAGATCATGGAATTCTGCACGCCGGAGGGCAGGCCATATCGCAGGATCTCCCGCACACTCTTCCCACAGAAGCGGAGACGGCGCAGGTCCAGCCGGAAAACCTCCTTGGTGCGGACCAGTTTGACGCAGCACAGCGTGGCACTGATGCCCTGGGAAACGGTGGTGGCCAGCGCTGCCGCGCCTACGCCCAGGCGGAAGTAGCCCACCAGCAGCAGGTCGAGCGCCACATTTGTGGCGGTGGAGAACATCAGGTAGTACAGCGGGTGCCGGCTGTCGCCCACCGCGTGGAGGATCCCCACGAAAATGTTGTACATTACCGTGAAAATCGCGCCGCAGAAGTAGAAGCGGAAGTAGGTTATGGATTCCGGCAGCACATCCTCAGGGGTGTCCATCCAGCGCAGGATCGTCGGGGTGAAGGCCACGCCTAGCACGCTCAGGGCGACGCCCGCCACCAGGCCAAGAGCCACGTCGGTGTGAATGGCGTTCTCCATAGAGTCATAGTCCTTCGCGCCGAAGTAGCGGGCGATGATCACACCGGCGCCCATAGCCACACCGTTGAAAAAGCCCACCATCAGGAAGATCAGGCTCCCAGAGGAGCTGACAGCCGCCAGCGCGCTGTCGCCCAGGAAATGCCCTACGCACCAGGAGTCAAAGGTGTTGTAAAACTGCTGGAACAAATTGCCCAGGAACACCGGCAGGGCGAATAAGATCATTTTTTTCCAAATCGAGCCCTCGGTCAGGGCGTTGGAGTCGGAATGCAAGGGATACGCACCTCTTTTCAGAAACTGTTGCGGATGCAACGGCTTCATTATACCTCTTTTCGACAGGATGTCAAGATACCAGGGGCGAAAAGTCCGGTGGCAGGCCGCGCCCGACGGAATACAATAAAGATAGCCGCCGCAGACACGCAGAGTTGACGCAATCCGTGCAACGAGGGAGGGTTTTCTCCCCAGTTATGAGAAGGAAAATCCAATTTTCCGCCTCAGACTATGACAAAACGGAGGGGTCACAATGATCACATTGCGTGTAAACAAGGCGGCGATGGAATGCACCGGGCGGGAGCTGCTGACCAGCGGCGCGCAGAAGGCGTATCTGTGCAGCTTCCAATTCAGCGGCGACTGGGAGGGCGTGGACCGGACCGCGGTGTTCCGGGGCAGCGGGGAGCAGGTTTCTCAGGTGCTGACGGAGGACGATCAGTGCCTGGTTCCCTGGGAGGTGCTGGCCGTGGCCGGCTCTACGGTGGAGGTCGGGGTTTACGGCACACAGGAGGACGGCCGGATTTTGCCCACCGTGTGGGCGGAGCTGGGCAGGGTCCGGGAGGGCGCGGTCAGTGCGGACGCGGCGCAGGAGCCTACGCAGACGGTGTACAGCCAGATTCTGGCGCTGGCCGCCGCGGCGGAGGAATCCGCCAGCGAAGCGCTGGCGCTGGCGCAGTCCGTGCAGACGGATGCCGAATCCGGCGCGTTTGACGGCATGTCCGCCTATGCCTATGCCGTGCAGGGCGGCTATACCGGTACAGAAGCGGAATTTGCGGCGCGGATGGCGCAGCTGGCTGCATCCGGCGGGATGGCGGACACGGTAGAAGTGTGGAACCAGATGAATGACAGCGTGGCGGAGTATGTGGAAAGCGCGCAGAGCGCCTACACGGAAAGCAATTACAGCACGGTATCCGTGGTCAGCGACTACCTGGACGGGGAGCGGCACGATGACCCGGTGGGCTATGGGCTTACCATCCAGGAGGCGGGCACGCTGTACCTGGTGGACGAAACCGACACCGCCGGCAGCTTCTCCGAGGAGGTCACCGCGGGCAGCTATACGGTGTACAATCTGATCCCCGGCCATGTTTATCGGTGGTATATCGTCAACGCAAGCGGCGAAACGACCCAGAATGGGAAGCTGCAGGCGACCGGCATGGTCCGCATGATCTATTTTGACGGGCTGGACAACTGCCGGGATATCGGCGGGCGGGACTGCGACGCGGGTACCGTAAAATACGGCGTCCTGTACCGTGGTGTTGCCCCCACGTCGGCCATGGCGGACACATTGACCCGGGTCTGCAAAATCAAATCCGACATTGATCTGCGCACGGATGACGGCGCTTCCTACGCGACGGCCTCCGCGATCGGTGACGACATCGAATACAACCGGTATCCCATGACCGATGCCGATTACCGGCAAAACGTCCACCTGACGTCCTACACCTACTACAAGAGCACGGCAAGCGCTGTGGCCAAGGCCATGGAAAACGCCTGCCTGGGTGTTCCCACCTATATCCACTGCACGGCAGGCGCGGATCGCACCCGGGTCGTCTGCTGGATATTGAGCGCCCTGCTGGGCGTATCCGAGCCGGACTGCGACATCGACGGGGAGCTGACCAACTTCTGCCTGTCCTATACCGGGCGGGTACGGACTTCTACCGGGTGGGTCAGCCTGGTCAATTATATGACCGGCTTCGGGCAGAGTACCTTCCTGGGCAACATCCTGTACTGGTGCGCCAGGGCGGGGCTTACGGCAAAGCAGATCAACCGCTACCGCCGTGCAATGTGCAGCGGCACGCCGGAGGACATCAGCTTCCAGAATACGGTGGCCTACGACCTGACCAACGTGACCAGCGGGAACAGCGCCGCCTCTGTCGCCAGCGGGGACAGCTACGCCACTACGCTGACGGTTGAAGGCATTCTGACCGCCATCACCGTCACCATGAACGGCGTGGACGTGACCCAGGAGGTCTGGGACGCGGACAGCGGGACGATCACCATCGGGGAAGTGACAGGCGACATCACCATCACGGCAGCGGCTGCGGTGAACACGGTCAGCGTCACCGCCGACCTGACCAACGTGACCATGAATGGGAACACCTACGCGGAGATCGGCAGCAGCTATTCGGCATCGCTGGCGGCGGACAAATACTATTCGCTGTCCCAGGTGACGGTGACCATGAACGGCGTGGATGTGACGGCGTCCGCAGTATCCGGCGGCGTGATCGCCATCGACAGCGTGACCGGAGCCATCGTGATCACCGCGGCGGCGGTGCAGAACTTCACCAACATCCTGGAAACGCTGGAATGCACCGGCGGGTACCGGGTGAACAGCTCCGGTGTGCTGACCGCTGTGGACGAAACCTCCGCAGGGCCGTATATGGTCACCGGCTTCATCCCATACACGCCGGGGACGACGGTGGTGCGGACGAATCTGCCGCTCACCTCAGACTGCGGCCTGGAGCTGAGCAGCTACGGCGACGGCAGCTACGTGTCCATGTCCTTTGCGTCCCAGGCCGGTGACGCGTTGTCCGGCTATTGCTCCAGAGCCAACGGGTTTCCGACCCTGTTCACGGACTATGCTCTGGACGATGGGATCTATACCTGGAAAATGGAGTCCAACGAAAACCTGGGGAGCACGACGCAGATCCGGCTGACCACTGCGCCCTACTTCCGCATCTGCTGCATCCTGCCGACTGGATACGCGCCATCGGACTTTATCCTGACGCTGGATGAGGAAATTCTATAAAATGCTAGGAGGAAACGAAATGAGCGAAATCAAAATCTGCCTGGATGCCGGGCATTACGGC
>JAJQHS010000017.1 GCA_021199635.1 Bacillota bacterium | reverse complement strand
TTCTTCCTCTGGTAGCGTCCTTTATATTCCTGCGGCGCCTTCTTGGGCTCCGGCTTGTTATCCGCCTTCTCATAGGCGCTGATGATCCGCTGCACCAGCGCGTGGCGCACCACATCCGCGGCTGTCAGGCGGCAGATGGCGATGTCCTTCACATCCTGCAGTACCCGGATGGCGTCCTTCAATCCGGAAATTTTATCCGCCGGCAGGTCGATCTGGGTCACATCGCCGGTAATGACGATCCGGGAGCCGAAGCCGAGGCGGGTCAAGAACATTTTCATCTGCTCCCGGGTGGTATTCTGAGCCTCGTCCAGGATGATAAAGCTGTCGTCCAGGGTGCGGCCCCGCATGTATGCCAGGGGCGCGACCTCGATGGAGCCGCGTTCCTGGTACTTCTGGAAGGTTTCCGGCCCCAGCATCTCATAAAGTGCATCGTACAGCGGGCGCAGGTAGGGGTCCACCTTGTTCTGCAGATCCCCGGGCAGAAATCCCAGGCGCTCACCAGCCTCCACCGCCGGGCGGGTGAGAATGATCCGGTTCACCTGCCGCTCCCGGAACGCGGACACCGCGGCCGCAACCGCAAGATAGGTCTTGCCGGTACCGGCGGGTCCCACGCCAATGGTGATGGTATTGCTGCGGATTGCCTTAATATAATCCTGCTGGCCCAGGGTCTTCGCCTTGATGGGCTTCCCGGCGGCGGTAATGCACACCACATCCTGCGCCATCTTGGCCACCTGCCCGTCATTCCCCTCCCGGACCAGGGTGATCAGGTAGCGCACGCGCTGCTCGTCGATCGGCTCGCCCTTGGCGGCCAGGGACAGCAGACCATTCAGGGTGCGCACCGCATGGTCAGCTGCCTCGGCATCCCCGGAAATTTTCAGCTCGGTATCCCGGTTGACAATGGCAACGCCCAGCGCCTCCTCGATCTGCTTGATATTCTCGTCAAAGGAGCCAAACACGGCGATTAAGTCCTCCACCCGCTCCACATTGACAGTTCGTTCCGTAAAATTACTCATATGGCTCAATGATCTCCTCGCTTCGCTCCTGCCCGATCATCTCCAGGCAGGAATATTCCCCCTCCAGCACCATGACCCCGGCATCGGAAGCCGTAGATTCTGTACCCGACAGAATTCGCCCGGCCACCATCTGGCTGCGCAGGTACGTATCCGCGAATCCGCTGAGCAGCGCGGAGGCATCCGCCTCCTGCGTGGCCTGGGCCGATTCGGAATAGTAGACCCACTCCTCCGTGACAATGGCTATGGGCAGCTGGAAGCCGCCAGGAAGGGTCAGATAATCCTCCGTATACATTTTAGCACAAGTACCATCCAAAATTCCACTACCTTTGTAGAAATTTATCCGTTTTTTTCCGAAAATCAGGCTATATTTTTTCACCGTCACGGTCTGCTCCCCCCGAATCTGCCATTCCGTGGGGGTCACAGCGGTGAAAAAGTGCCGCGTAAGGGCGTACACCTCGCCCTCCGCCCGGGTGGCGAGGATGGAGATCCCGCAGTCCGTATAGCCGGAGATCAGCACCTGCCCCGCGGAAACCGCCTGACCGACCTTGCAGGCGGCAGTCCCTCTGGTGACGGTGCAGCTTTGTATCACCCCATCGCACACGGCCACAATGCTGCTGACGCCGGCGCCGGATTTTTCCGTGTCCTCCGCAGCCTGCCGCTCCCGGACGGAAATGGTGGCGACGCAGCCTTTGGTATTGATCCCGGCCCATTGCAGCTCCGGAATGGCCTGCAAAAGCGCGTTCTTCATCTGCTCGCTGCGCACCGCCTGACGGGACGCGCCGAAACGGATGCCGCACGTCTGCGCCGCTTCCAGGATCCGCTTCGCAGGAACGCTCCCATTCCCCTCCACCTGGATAAACAGTACCCGGGTGGGAAGATAAAAGCCAAGCAGCAGGATCAGTGCGATCCCAACCAGCAGCACTGGCCGTTTCAGCATGGCTCTGGCCGCCCAGTACAGCCCCCGCCGCCCGACCAGCTCCAGCTTCTCCCCTCTGCGGGATGCGACCCTTTGCAGTGCCGGATAGCTCCGCCTGCTCAGCCGGAAACGCAGCGTCATTTCGTCCGTGCTGACGGCTTCATAAAGCACGATACCGGATGCGTGGATGGCCGTCAGCGCGGCAGCGGGGTCGGCGCTGGTCAGGCTGACCTGCACCATGCCCCCGAGGGAATGCCACAAATCCATTTACGCTTTCCTCCCAATCAGCCGGATGCTCTCGATCCGCCCGGTGATGATCAGCTGCCCCTTCGTCATCCTGGCCAGCTCCAGCCCTTGGCCGCACACGCACACATAGCCGTACTTCACCCGCACCTGAATTTGGTGCGTGCTGTACTCGGTAACGCCGCAGTGGTGCTCCACCAGCACCCGGTCCTGCCCGGCGATCTCGATCAGCGGAACGCCGGGGAACGGCTCGTCAGGCAGGTCCGCTGCCGACGAAAGCCGATTCAAAATTTCTCCCTGCTTTGGCATACAGTCCCCTCCCTTTGGAAAAGCATATGAATGCCCGGGGATGAAATTGCCCGCGGACGCATAGATTCTTTCGAGGTGATACGCAATGAAACGCAGAATCTTTACGGGGATTTTCGCCGGGCTTGGGCTCCTGCTTCTGATCCTGGATGGCAAAACGGCGCTCAGCGGCGCAACGGAGGCTGTATGGATGTGCCTGCGGGTGGTAATCCCGTCCATGTTCCCGTTCTTCCTCCTGTCCATCCTGCTGACCGGCGCCTTTGGCGGCACAGGGGCCAGGTGGCTGACGCCCATCGGCAGACTGTTGAAAATACCCGGCGGGTCGGAAACCATTTTCCTGACCGGGCTGCTGGGTGGGTACCCCTCCGGCGCGCAGGCAACTGCGCAGGCGTGGCGTGCAGGTCTGCTGGAGCAGGACGAGGCGGAGCGGATGCTGGGCTTTTGCAGCAACGCAGGCCCCTCCTTTCTGTTCGGCGTGCTCTCGTCAAAATTCCCCGCTGGCTGGATGCTCTGGCTGCTGTGGGTCATTCATATCCTCTCCGCGGTGGCGGTGGGTGCCATCCTCCCCGGCGCGAAGCAGAAACGGCGCACTGAGCTGCCTGCCCAGCCGGTAACGCTTGCCCAGGCGATGGAGCGGGCGCTGCGCATCACGGCAAATGTCTGCGGATGGATCGTGATATTCCGGGTGATCCTGGCCTTCTGCACCCGATGGTTCCTTTGGCTGATGCCGGATTGGGCGCAGGCCGCCTTCTCAGGCGGGCTGGAGCTGGCAAACGGCTGCGTTCTTCTGGGCACGGTGGAGAATGTGGGGCTGCGGTTCCTGCTCTGCTCCGGGATGCTGAGTCTTGGGGGCGTATGCGTTGCCATGCAGACCGCATCCGTAGCAAAGGGGTTGCGCCTGACATGGTATTTATGCGGGAAAGGCCTGCAATGCGTGATCAGCCTGCTGCTGGCCGCGTTTGCCCAGGCTGTGCTGTTTCCCATGGCGCTCCGGTGCCGGATTTCCCCGGTGCTGCCCCTGGTTCTTGGCGCCGCGCTGGCTTTTGGCATCGGGCTCCTGCAAAAAAGAGAAAAAAGCAGTAGCATTCCAGGAATAATTGGTGTATAATTTCAGCATATCCTACAAAGCGAGGGGAAAGCCATGCTGTTCCGGAAAAAAATCGAGAAATCCTGCTCCTACTGCGGATTTGGCGCGGTGCTGGAGGGCGGGCAGATCCTCTGCACGAAGCGGGGCATGGTCCCCGCTGACGGAAAATGCAGAAAATTCCGTTATGACCCCTGCAAGCGGATTCCGCCGAAGCCCAAGGCACCGGATTTTCAGCGATACGACCAGGAGGATTTCTCCCTGTAAATGCAAAATGCCGGGTGGATCGCCAATGTTTGGCGACCCACCCGGTTTTTTTATTCGATTTCAGAGATCAGCCGAAATTCAGCTCGTTTAAGATCTTGCCGCTGTCCGTAATGACGGCCAGCACGCAGCCCTTATAGGCGTTCTTGTTATTCCAGTTGCACGGAGCGATCTCAACTGTGACCTCCAGACCTGCGTAAGCCTGTAGCCAGCTGTACTGACTTGCGCTGCTGCAGTACAGTGCGACCTGCGTTTCGCCATCCACCAAGTAAATATTGGTATAATAGTAGGTTTCTACCACATAGACGGTGGCCGTCATGGTGAAGACGCTGGTGGAATAATCCTTTGTAACATCCAGATTGTTGAAGTCTGCAGCGGAGATCTCGCCGTCGAAGCTGGCGGTGGAGTATGCCTGATTGCCGTAGAAATTGGTCACTACGGTGCATCCTGTCAAGGCAGTCTGCCCATAATGCTCAAAGCTCTGCGCCTCATAGAAGCGGTCGCGCTTGCCCTCGATCACGACCTCCTGACCGATCTGCAGAGTGCTCATAGTATCCGAGTCAGTGACAATCGCGATCACGCCGGTATCATCGATCAGGTAGAAGCCCACCCGATTCACCAGGGACGGGCCGACGACGCCCTTCACGGTGACGGTTTCTCCCACGGATGCAGCAATGGCATCCGCAACTGTGGGATACGAGACTTCCTTTTTAGCAACTGTTACGGAAATGGATACCTTCTGGCTGTACTCCTTGCCGCCGTAGGAGCCAGTGACAGTAACGGTGGCCTTGCCGGAGGCCAGGCAATTCATAATGACTTTGCTGCCGGAGGTGGTGAATGTAAGCACAGAGGTGTCGCTGGACTTATAGGACAGCTTGATGTTTTCCACACCTAAAAGTGCGGAGGAAACGCTTGTA
Organism: Bacillota bacterium; assembly: GCA_021199635.1. Lineage (GTDB taxonomy): Bacteria > Bacillota > Clostridia > Oscillospirales > Oscillospiraceae > Faecousia. Next base: position 52,044 of record JAJQHS010000017.1, on the reverse strand, counting down.
ATCAGCTCCAATTCCGGATCGCCGGTGTAGCTGCTCTGCAGCTGGGTAACGCCATAGTACTTCACCGCAAATTCAGCCGCATAATCGGTGTCAATGGTGTATTCATCGTCCACGATCTGCACCGGAAGGAACCGATAAACGCAGCCAGAGGAAGAGGATTTTGCATTCAGCGCCATCAAATAAACGGTGCAGATCTTGCCGTCATACTCGTCCAGCCAGGCAAAGTCAGAGCCACTGCACTGGGTATAGGTGTAGGAGCCAGTACTGTCGTCCAGATCGTTGAAGTAATAGTTCACAAATCCGCTGCCGTCCACCTTGTGTACCACCGCATTGACCTTATAGATCAGCGTGGTAATATCGGAGGAAACAGGGGTGTCCAGAATGTCCTTGATGGTGGTTTCCTGGATCCAGCTGGTGTCAAACGCCGTATCCGTCGCACCGTCGTTGGAAACCAGGACGGCGCTCTCCAGTTGATTGCATCCGGTATACCCGTAGGTTTCCGCATAGCTGGACTCGCTCTCCAGGATCCAGTAGGTCTTGGACGCCGCGACCGTGACGGTGTTGCCCACCTTGACTCTTGCAGCGGCATCACCATCGTACACATAAATGGAGCTGGTATCGTCCACCAGGATAAAGCCGCTGGGAACCATGCCGTAAGCGTAGGTGATCTGTGCCACCACGCCGTCTACCAGCACCATGGTCCCGGTTTCAGCTGCTCTTACCTCGGCAACGCTCATATCCTGGTACAAAGATGTGTCGATTTGTACCTCGTTAACGGTGAACTCGATTAGCCATGCATTTTTTACTTCCTTTGTACCGCCATAATTCTGCAGAATGCAGTACAGTAGCACCTCGTCGCCCTTGTAGGGCCTTTCGTCCATATCGCTGTAATTGATGGAGCCGTCGGAGCTGTAGGTTCCGTATACAGAGATCGTGCCGGTCTCGTCGCTGATGGTCATAGCGCCATAATTGGCGTTATCGATGGAATCTACGGTGCCCCGAATGTAATACCGATCCTCCGTAACATTCCCCTCTTCCCCACAGAGTTCAAGGGCTTCGGCGATGGTAATCACTTCAATTTCCGGCTCCGTTTCTGTGGGCTCCGGATCCGTTTCCGTGGGGGCGGTAGATGCCTCGGTGGGATTCGTGGTGCTGGGAGTGGTGTCCTCAGTTTCACCGGAGCAGGCGAAAAGAACAGAGGTGAGCATCAGAATGGCCAGTAAAAGGACCGCAAATCTTTTCATGTTTTCTCTCCTTATCTATAATTGATACAAATTTCGACGAGCCCGCCAACCGCGGATTATAATACAGAATTGGCAAATATGCAACCACAAATTGTAAAATTCTGGAATTTTTTGTGCAAAAAACAAAATTGCGGTCCGCCCTGATTGGAGCAGACCGCAAATCTTATCGCAACATGCTTAAAAATTCTTCCTCCGACAGGATGGGGATCCCCAGCTCCCGCGCCTTGCGCTCCTTGGAGCCGGCATTTTCCCCGGCAACAACATAGGTGGTTTTCTTCGATACAGAGCCGGAAGCCTTGCCGCCGAACAGCTCGATTTTCTCCGTGGCCTCGTCCCTGGTGAACCGGGTCAGCGCGCCGGTCAGCACAAAGGTCATTCCGGCGAAACGGGTGTCCGCCAGTGACCGTTTGCTCTGGAAATTCACCCCGGCGTCCCGCAGGCGCTGGATCATGTGCTGGGACTGCGGCTGTGCGAACCATTGGGCAATGCTCCCCGCGGTCACGCCGCCCACATCGGGAACAAGCGTAAGCGTTTCCTGGGAAGCGTACATCAGCGCATCCATCGAGCCGAATTGCGCGGCAAGCACCTTCCCCGTTTTTGCGCCCACCTGTCGGATGCCCAGGGCGTAGATCAGGCGGCTCAGGTCCTGCTGCTTGCTCTTCTCAATGGCGTCCATCAGGTTCCTGGCGGCGGTGTCCCCCTTTTCCCACAGACTTTTCAGCTCATCCAGCGTCAGATAGTAGATGTCCGCCGGGGAACGGAGGAAGCCCTTCTCGATCAGCTTGTCCACGTTTGCCGCACCCAGCCCCTCGATGTCCATCGCATCCCGGCTGGCAAAATGCGCGATGTTCCGGCTGAGCTGTGCAGGGCATTCCGCGCCGGTGCAGCGCAGGAACGCGCCGTCGGCATCCTTCTGCGTGGCAGCGCCGCAGATTGGGCAGGTCTTCGGCAGCAGATAGGGCTGCGCCTCCTCCGGGCGCTTGGAAAAATCCACATCCAGAATTTCCGGGATAATTTCCCCCGCCTTGCGGATGCGGACGGTATCGCCAACGCGGATGTCCCGCTGGGAAATAAAATCCTGATTGTGCAGCGTGGCGTTGGTCACGGTGGTACCGGCGAGCCGCACCGGACGCACGACCGCCTTTGGGGTGAGCACGCCGGTGCGTCCCACCTGGACAACGATCTCCTCCACCACGGTGGATTTGATTTCCGGCGGGTATTTATACGCCACTGCCCATTTGGGGAATTTCGCGGTTGCGCCCATCCGCTCCCGCTGCGCCAGATCGTCCACCTTGACCACCGCGCCGTCAATGTCGCAGGAGAGCTTCTCCCGGTTCTCGTTGATGGAAAAAATCTGGCTGACGATGGCGTCCGGCTCCCGCAGCATGGTATTGGGAATGACCTTGAAATGCAGTTCCCGCAGATATTCCAGCGATTCCTGATGGCTGCGGAAATGAATACCCTCAGCCAGCTGCACATTGAAAATTAGAATGTCCAGCTTCCGTTTTGCGGCAATTTTGGGGTCCAGCTGCCGCAGGCTGCCCGCGGCGGCATTTCTGGGGTTAGCGAACAAGGGCTTCCCCTCAGCCTCCTGGCGCTGGTTCAGCGCGGCAAAGCTGGATTTGGGCATAAACACCTCGCCCCGGACGATCAGCCGCTCCGGCGCGCCCTCCAGGGTCATGGGGATGGAGCGGATGGTCCTCAGGTTTTCGGTCACGTCCTCGCCTACGGTGCCGTCCCCCCGGGTCGCGCCCCGGACAAATATGCCGTTTTCGTATTCCAGCGCCACGGAAAGACCGTCGATTTTCGGCTCCACAGAAAATACCGTTTCCGGTGCGGTTTCCAGTGTCTTCTCCAGAAAGTCCCGCAGCTCCTCCGGGGAGAATACATCCTGCAGGCTCATCAGCGGAACGGGATGGGTGACCTTTTCAAACTGGCTCAGCGCTTCTCCCCCAACCCTGCGGGTGGGAGAATCCTCCCGCGCCAGGGAAGGATTGGCCTGCTCCAGATTTTCCAGCTCCCGCAGAAGGGCATCGTATTCAAAATCCGGCATTGTTGGATCGTCCAGCACATAGTAGCGATAATTGGCCTGCGTAAGCAGCTCGGTCAGGGCGTCCACTCTCTCTTTTGCTTCCATATTACCCTCCGGTTTGTAAGAATGTGTCGGGCACATCGCCGACAATGATGGTTTCCGCCACCACCACCTGGCTGGTGACGGTAAAGCGCTCCGTGCGTCCCAAAACCAGCACCGAAACATCCACCAGCACCTCCATGGTGATCTGGTGCAGGGTCTGGTTTATGCCCGCCTGGGAAAAGTTGCTGGTGAAGCTGGCGTCAGAATTGCGGATGGAGAGAATCTCCACCGGGATCTGGGGCCCCCTCCCGGAGAAGATTTCCGGGAAAATCAGGCTCCCCACCGCGATCCCCAGTTCCGAGGTGTCCAGCGCCAGGATCTCGTCATTGACCAGGTTCAGGATATCGGTTTTCAGGCGGTTGACCTCACTCATGTTGGTTTTCAGGGCAGTGATGCGGCCATTCAGGTCCTTTTCGAAATATACGATCCGGTCATACTGGATGGTACCTGCCTCGATCTGCCGGTCAATGGCGTCGTTGATCAGGTCGGATGTCGTATTCTTCACCTGGGTTTCCGCCAGGGATAAGATTGCGGCATGGTACCGGCTGCGGAACAGGGCCAGCAGCGCTATGCACACAATAGCCACTACGCAAACAATCCGCGTCAGCTTTCGGAGCCAGCGGCGCATAGAATCACCTCCGGAAATTCTATGCGGAAGCGGCGGGATTATTCCAGCTTTTTCATGTGCGCGGAAGCGGTTTTTGCCATCAGCTTTTTCGTTCCGAACTCGTCAAAGGCCACCTCCAGCAGCGCGTCCCCGCCCATTTTCAGCACGGAAAGCACCATCCCCCTGCCGAATGCGGTATGTACCACCATATCCCCCTTGTTCAGCTCCAGGCTGGGGGTTGGGCGGATGGCGGCAGCAGCCGGCCTGCCCACAGCGGCGCGCTGAGGCGTGTAAGCCGGGCGGGCGGAATATCCGCCGGAGTGCCAGGTGCTGGCGCTGCTCTTCCGGACGACCTCATCTGCGGGCAGCTCCTGCAGGAACCGGGACGGCAGCGATGCGCTGGTGCGGCCATAGAGCGTCCTCTGGCGCGCGTAGGAAATGGTCAGTGTCTGCTTCGCCCGGGTGATGGCCACATAGCAGAGCCTGCGCTCCTCCTCCATCTCCTCCCGGTCACCAATGGCCTTCATTCCAGGGAACAGCCCATCCTCAAATCCCACCAGGAACACATGGGGAAATTCCAATCCCTTGGAGGCGTGCATGGTCATCATGACCACCGTATCGTCCCCCGCCTGGTATTCCTCGATATCCGTATACAGGGCGATCTGCTCCAAAAATCCCGCCAAGGTTGGTGATTCCTCCTGCTGGGCATAGGCCAGAATGCTGGATTTCAGCTCCCGGATATTCTCCAGACGCGTCTGGTTCTCCTCCGTGTCCTTTTTCCGGAGCATATCCACATATCCCGTGCGGAGCATAACCTCCTCGTAGAAATCCGGAAGGCTCACGCCCTCCTCCAGGAGCTGGGCAAGCCCCTCAATCATCTGGGAGAATTGCAGGAACTTCGGCGCCTGCTTCTGAAGCGGCGCGAAGGATTCCGGGTCGGAGATCACGCTGTAGAGCGGAATCTGCGCCGCGGATGCCAGCCGCCGGGCCGTTTCCAGGGACTTTTCGCCCAGGCCTCTGGGCGGATTATTGATGATCCGGTTCAGCCGGAAATCGTCCGCCCGGTTGTTTATGACACACAGATACGCCAGCATATCCCTGACCTCCGCCCGCTCAAAGAAGCGGATGCCGCCGATAACGCGGTAAGGGATCCCATTGCGCTTGAAGGCATATTCCAGCGAATTGGACTGGGCGTTGGTGCGGTACAGGATGGCAAAGTTCCGGAAGTCCCTCCCCTGGGATCTGGTCAGAATCTGATCGGCTACAAAGGAAGCCTCCCCGCCCTCGTTCTGCGCCTCGTAAAGAGTGACCGGCTGCCCGGCGCCGTTGGCCGTCCAAAGGTGCTTGCCCTTCCTGCCCAGGTTGTGGGCGATCACAGCGTTGGCAGCATTCAAAATGGACTGGGTGGAGCGGTAGTTCTGCTCCAGCCGGATCACCCGGGCGCCGCGGTACTGCTTCTCGAAATTCAGGATGTTGGAGATCGTTGCGCCCCGGAAACGGTAAATGCTCTGGTCATCGTCACCCACCACGCACAGATTTTCCCGCCCCCCAGCCAGAAGGCTGGTGAGCAGATACTGCATATGGTTGGTATCCTGGTACTCATCTACCAGGACATAGCGGAATTTCCGCTGATAGTACCGCAGGATATCCTCGTTCTCCTGGAGCAGGCGGATGGTCAGCAGGATGATATCGTCAAAATCCACGGCGTTGTTATCCTTCAGCTGCTCCTGGTAGACCCGGTACACCCGCGCAATATGGCGCAGCCGGATGTCGCCCGCTTCCTCCGCCCGTTCCGCAAGGCCCCGGGGCGTCGTCAGCGCGTCCTTTTCCCGGCTGATGGCGTTCAGCACAGATCTTGGGGGAAACGTCTTCTCGTCCAGCCCCAGGTCGCGGATGATCCGCTTGATCACCCGCTCGGACTCCGAATCGTCATAAATTGTAAAGTGCCTGGTATACCCCAGCCGCTCAATATCCCGGCGCAGAATGCGGCAGCAGGCGGAGTGGAACGTCATCGCCCACACGTCCTGGGCCTGGGAGCCAAGCATTGCGGTCAGCCGGTCCTTCAATTCGTTCGCAGCCTTATTGGTGAACGTGATGGCAATCACGTTCCAGGGCGGGGCTGGCTCCACAGCGCACAGCGCATCTGCCCGGGCCTGCTGCTCCGCGCCGGGTGCGGGCGGCAACGATTCCAGAAATTCCACATCCGCCTGGGTAATAGAATCCGGAACCTCATTGCAGGTGCTGTCGCTGCCCCGACCATAGCGGAGCAGATTCGCGATCCGGTGGATCAGCACAGTGGTCTTCCCGCTGCCAGCGCCCGCCAGGAGGAGCAGCGGCCCCTCGGTGGTCAGCGTGGCCTCCTGCTGCATGGGATTCAAATTGGAAAACTGCCCCGCGATGTATCTGCGCCGGGCAAGCAGAAATCTTTCTTCATAGTCCTGTGTCATAGCCGCACCCTATCTGTTTTAATGGGTCTATTTTACCGCATTTTGGGCGAAAGGTAAAGAGGAATTTCTATTCCAGCAGGGTTCTCAGCTGGCTCAGCGCCTTTTTCTCAATGCGGGAGACCTGAACCTGGCTGACGGAAAGCACCTTGGCCACCCGCTCCTGGGTCAGCCCGTGGAAATATCGCAGCCGGATCACCGTGCCCTCCCGCTCCGGCAGCTGGCAGATTGCCTGACGCAGGGAGATTTTCTCCACCATAGCCTCCTCCGTCTCCGTGTCCGAAAGGATGTCCTCCAGAGTAAACCCATCCTCGCCGGATTCCCGCTGGATCGATTCGGTGGCAGCGGTGGCTGTTTCCGCCACGGCAATCTCCTCCGGCGTCAGACCGGTCTGCCGGGAAATTTCCTGCAGAGTCGGCTCCCGTCCCAGCGTGGAAGCCAGCAGATTCCGTGCGGTTTTGACCGCTGCGGCCTGTTCCTTTATGGTGCGGGAGACCTTGACCGCGCCATCGTCCCGTAGGAAGCGGCGAATCTCTCCGGATATTTTCGGCACGGCGTAGGTGGAAAACTGGGTGCCATACGCCAGGTCGAAGCCCTCCACCGCCTTCAGGAAGCCGAGGCAACCCAGCTGGTACAGATCATCTGCTTCCGTACCCCTGCCCAGGAACCGCCTGGCTACAGACCAGATCAGCCCCGCATTTTCCGCCACCAACAGCTCCGACGCCTCCTTCTCCCCCGCCTTTGCCCGGCGGAGAAGCTCCTCCAGCCTGCTCATTGCCTGCGCTGGAGCTTGCGGCGCATATGGACGGTGGTTCCCTTGCCCGGCTCGGAGTTTACCTCAAAGAAAGTCATGAAGCTCTCCATGATGGTAAAGCCCATGCCACTGCGGTCCGCACCGCCGGTTGTAAACATTGGGCGGCGCGCCTGCTCCATATCCGCGATGCCGATGCCCTTATCCTTCACCACGATGTCCAGCACATTGTCCTTGAGGATCCGGCAGCGCACTGTGACGACGCCCAGCGCGTCGGGATAGGCATGGACGATACAGTTTGTGACCGCCTCGGATACCGCCGTGCGGATGTCCCCCAGCTCCTCCAGCGTCGGGTCCATCTGCGCGGCAAAGCATGCCACTGCGCTGCGCGCGAAGGCTTCGTTGCAGGATTTGCTGGGAAACTCCAAAATCATAAAGTTGTCGAATTTCATGATACTGCCTCCTTGATTTCCACCAATTTATCAATTCCCGATGCCCGGAACACCCGCATGGGCTGCTGGCAGATCCCGGTCAGGATCAATTTCCCTTCAATTTGGGTCATATTCCGCAGAGCATTGATCACCACCGCGATCCCCGAGGAATCCACGAAGCTGACATCCTGGAAGTCCAGAACGCAGACCTCCGGGGTATATGCCTCGATTTTCCCCGTGATGGCCTGGATATACTGCTTCGCGCAGTGGTGGTCGATCTCTCCGGTCAGCGCTACCGTTAATTTGCCGTTTTCCAGAAAACTGGTAAAGTGCATGGTGCTTTCCTCCTTTGCTGTTTACCTGGTAAGTATAGGAATATGGCGTTAAGATTTGCAGTCGGATTCCGGTGCAGAAAAAAAGAATGCGGTGCAAGAGTCAATGACTTGCACCGCATAGGTTAAATTACAGGTTCTTCATTTCCGCTTCGCTTTGTTCCAGCCGGGCAATCAGTGCCCGTGCCTTCGCAAGCTTATCCCGCTCAGCGTTCACCACCGCTTCCGGCGCGCGGGAGATAAATTTCTCATTGCTGAGCTTGGACTGCAGTCCGGCAAGATTTTTCCGAGCCTTCTCAAGCTCCTTGCCGATGCGCTCCAGCTCCTTCTGCACATCCACCAGCTGACCCATGGGGATATACAGCTTCGCTTCCGCCGTGGTGATGGCCACCATGCCTTGAAGATTCTCCGGCTCCACGTCCAGCAGCTTCACATCATCCGCGTAAGCAAGCCTGCGGATGAAATCCTCGCCCTCTGCAAACACCTGGGGCTTGGAGGTCAGCACATACAGCGCCGCCTTTTTGCTGGGCGGCACATTCATTTCCGTGCGGCGGGCGCGGATGGCGCGGATGGCATCCATCACCGCCTCCATATGCGCCTCCTCGGCAGGGAATTCCAGCGCTGGGCTGCTCTGGGGCCAGGACGCAGCGATCAGCGCGCCGCCCTCATGGGGGATAGCCTGCCAGATCTCCTCGGTAATGAAAGGCATGAACGGATGCAGCAACCGCATCAGCTGATCCAGCACATACACCAGCACGGACATTGCCGTCTTCTTCCGAGCATCGTCCTCGGCATACAGCCGCGCTTTGGTCAGCTCGATATACCAGTCACAATAGGTATCCCAGACGAAATCGTAAATCTTCTGCACCGAAATGCCCAGCTCATATTTCTCCATGTTCTCGGTGACATCGGAAATCAGGGTATTCAGCTTGGACAGCACCCATTTATCCGCGATCTCCAGCTGCGCCGTGTCCGGCAGTGCGTTTTCCGCACCGTCCGCCAGATTCATCAGCACATAGCGGGAGGCGTTCCACAGCTTGTTGGCAAAATTCCGCATGGCCTCGCACCGCTCCACGTAGAAGCGCATATCGTTTCCGGGGGAATTGCCGGTGACCATGTTCATCCGCAAAGCGTCACAGCCGTATTTGTCGATCATTTCCAGCGGGTCAATGCCGTTGCCCAGGGATTTGCTCATCTTTCTGCCCTTATCGTCCCGCACCAGGCCGTGGATCAGCACGGTGTGGAAGGGTGCCTTCCCGGTATGCTCCAGGCCGGAGAAAATCATCCGGGCGACCCAGAAGGTGATAATGTCGTAGCCCGTGACCAGCACATCCGTGGGATAATATTTCCGCAGGTCCTCGGTGTCGTCCGGCCAGCCCAGTGTCTCAAAGGGCCACAGCGCGGAGGAGAACCAGGTATCCAGCACATCCGGGTCGCGTTGGATATGTGTGCTGCCACACTTTTCGCAGCAGGTCGGGTCCTCCCGGGTGCAGGTCATGTGGCCGCAGTCATCGCAGTACCACACGGGGATCTGGTGCCCCCACCACAGCTGGCGGGAAATGCACCAATCCCGGATGTTGCGCATCCAGTTCATATAATTCTTCGTGAACCGTTCCGGTACGAATCTGATCTCCCCGTCATTGACGCTGCGCATAGCCTCCTCCGCCAGCGGCTGCATCTTCACGAACCACTGTGCGGAAATGATGGGCTCCACATCGTTATGGCAGCGGTAGCAGGTTCCCACATTGTGGGAATAGTCCTCGGTCTTTACCAGGTAGCCGCCAGCGTCCAGATCGGCTATGATCTGCTTACGCGCTTCGTAGCGATCCAGCCCCTGATATTTTCCGCCGTTTTCGTTGACCTTGCCATTGTCATCCAGGACCCGGATGATCTCCAGGTTGTGCCGCAGGCCAACCTCGAAGTCGTTGGGATCGTGGGCGGGGGTCATTTTCACGCAGCCGGTACCAAAATCCATCTCCGCGTAGTCGTCCGCCACCACGGGGATTTCCTTATTCACCAGGGGCAGGATCACAGTTTTGCCCACGATGGCCTGATAACGCGCATCGTTGGGGTTCACACACACGCCGGAGTCGCCCAGCATGGTCTCCGGCCGCGTGGTGGCGACCACCACTTCGCCCGTGCCGTCGGCAAATGGGTACCGGATATGCCACAGGTGCCCGGGCTTGTCAACATATTCCACCTCCGCATCGGACAGCGCGGTGACGCAGTGGGGGCACCAGTTAATAATCCGGCTTCCCTTGTAGATCAGCCCCTTCTCGTACAGGGAGACGAACACCTCCCGGACGGCCCTGGAGCAGCCCTCGTCCATGGTGAACCGGGAGCGGTCCCAATCGCAGGATACGCCCAGCTTCTTCTGCTGCTGGACGATGCGGTTGCCGTACTGCTCCTTCCAGGCCCATACCCGCTCCAGGAACTTCTCCCGCCCTAAATCATAGCGGGTCAGCCCCTCCTTGCGCAGCTCCTCCTCCACCCGGATCTGGGTAGCGATGCCGGCGTGATCCACGCCAGGGACGTACAGAGCATCGTACCCCTGCATCCGCTTGAACCGGATCAGCATGTCCTGAAGCGTATCGTCCATGGCGTGACCGATGTGCAGCTGACCCGTCACATTGGGGGGCGGCATGACGATAGTGAAAGGCTTTGCGCCTTCCCGTCCTGCAGGCTTGAAATAGCCCCCATCCTCCCACATTTTGTAAATACGGCTTTCCACCTGCTGCGGCTCATACACCTTTGGCAGCTCTTTTGCCATTTCCAAACGCTCCTTTCCAACAAAAAACGCCCCAAGTCCACAGACTCAGGGCGAAAATCACATTTCCGCGGTACCACCTGAATTTCCGGCGCAGGCCGGACACTCGAATGCTGTAACGGGCATACCCGGACTTCCCTACTGTGCCTTCAGAAAATCGGCTCCGGGGCGACCATCCGCCCGACTCCCTGCGCGCTCCCAGCAAACGCACGCTCTCTGAAAGGAAGCCGTGGCGGAACCTCCCCATCCACGCTTTGTCGTGGCTAGGTTACCACATTTTCGTCCAAATGTCAACCATTTCTTGACGCGGCTGGCAAAAAGGCGTATAATGGTGTAAACTTTGAGGAATGCGGGTGGTTGCCTATGAAATTATCCCTGGTCGTCCCCTGCTATAACGAGGCGGGGAACGTGGAACTGTTCCAGTCGGCGGTGATGCAGGCATTTGACGGCTGCGGCTACGACTATGAGATCGTCTATGTGGACGATGGCAGTAAGGATGCCACGCTGCACAATCTGAAGAAGCTCTTCGCCCAGCAGAAATGCCCGGTGAAGGTCATCTCCTTCTCCCGGAACTTTGGCAAAGAAGCCGGACTGTTTGCCGGGCTCCACCATGCCTCCGGCGAGTATATCTCCCTGATCGACGCGGACCTGCAGCAGCGCCCCGAGATCGTGCGGGAAATGGTGCAGATCCTGGACGAGGACGATTCCTGTGACGTAGTCGCCGCCTATCAGGACCGCCGGGGCGAGGGGAAGGTGCTCTCCTTATTCAAGAAATCCTTCTACGCCATCATCAATCATCTGTCCGATGTGACGCTGCACAGCGATGCCAGCGACTTCCGCACCTTCCGCAGAAGCGTGGCACAGAGTATTCTGGAGCTGGGGGAATACCACCGCTTCTCCAAGGGCATATTTGCCTGGGTGGGCTACAGCACCCGGTACATCCCCTACACCGCATGTCAGCGTGCCTCCGGCACCTCCAAGTGGAGCTTCCGGAAGCTGATGAATTACGCGCTGGAGGGGATCATCGGCTTCTCCACCCGGCCTCTGCGGCTGGCCGCATATCTGGGCTGCCTGACGGCGGCGGCGGCCATCATCTACCTGATCATCGTGGTGCTGCAAAAGCTCATCGTAGGGATCGACATTCCCGGATATGCCACGGTGATCGTATTGATTTTGCTGCTTGGGAGTATGCAGCTGTTCTGCATCGGCATAATTGGAGAATATGTGGGCAAAATTTTCGAGCAAAGCAAACAGCGGCCGATCTACCTGGCCAAAGAGATCCTGACTTATGAAAAATAAAAAATCCCGGGCTTGCAGAAGTCCGGGATTTCCTTTTTACTCCGCTTTTTTCTCCTTGCTGACCTTCTCCGCCTTTTTTGCGGCCTTGGCCTTTGCCTTGGCTTCCTCGGCCTTCTTGGCCTTCTCCTGTGCGGCGGCGGCAGCAGTCTGATTGGTGGACAGCGCCCACTTCTCGAACTCCAGACGGACTTCATCCGCGCCTACTTCCATGACGAATTTATCGTCCTTCACGCTGATGACAGTGCCGGTAATGCCGCCGATGGTGGTGATGTTGTCGCCCACCTTCAGGGAAGAACGCAGGTTCTCCGCTTCCTTCTTCCGCTTGTTTTCCGGGCGGATCAGCATGAAGTAGAAGATGACGACCATTACGACCAGCATAATCACTGTGCTGCCCAGGCCCCCGGTGGTATCCGTTGTAGTTTCCAGAAATTGTAACATTGGACAAGCTCCTTTAGTTTGTTAATCGCAAATATTATACCATTCCGCCAGGAAAAAGCAAGCAGAATTTATATTCTCTGGTCTAATTTAACAGAATATTCACGCCGGAAGGCTTCAAAACGCCCCTCATCCAGGGCTTCCCGGATTTTTTCCATCAATTTATTGTAGAAATACAGGTTGTGCATCACCGCCAGGCGCATGTCCAGCATCTCCTCCGCTACGAACAGATGGCGGATATAAGCTCTGGAATACCGGCGGCATACCGGGCAGTCGCACTTAGGGTCGATGGGATTTTCATCCCGCATATATTTGGCGTTCTTCAGGTTGATGGCGCCCTCCCAGGTGAACAGCCGGGCGTGGCGGGCGTTCCGCGCCGGCATAACGCAGTCGAAGAAATCCACGCCCCGCGCTACTGCCTCCAGGATGTTGCCCGGCGTGCCGACCCCCATCAGGTAGCGGGTCTTATCGGCGGGCATATACGCCTCCACCGCCTCGATGATGTCGTACATCTCCTGCGCCGTTTCCCCCACCGCCAGTCCGCCGATCGCGTAGCCGGGTAGCTCCAGCGCGGCGATCTGCTGCATATGGGCGATCCGGATGTCGGGGTAGGTGCCGCCCTGGTTGATGCCCCAAAGCATTTGCTGCGGGTTGACCGTATCCGGCAGGCTGTTCAGTCGGGCGTTTTCCGCCTTGCACCGCGCCAGCCAGCGATAGGTGCGGTCCACGCTCTGCTGGACGTATTCCCGCGGGGCGGGATTCTCAATGCACTCGTCAAACGCCATGCAGATGTCGCTGCCCAGATTGGACTGGATCTGCATGCTTTCCTCCGGCCCCATAAAAATCCTGCGCCCATCGATATGGGAGGAAAAATACACGCCCTCCTCCTTGATGCGCCGCAGGGAAGCCAGGCTGAACACCTGAAATCCGCCGGAATCCGTGAGGATCGGGCCGTCCCATGTCATGAATCTGTGCAGTCCGCCCATTTCCCGCACCAGCGTGTCCGTTGGACGCAGGTGCAGGTGGTAGGTATTGGAAAGCTCCACCTGGCAGCCAATGTTTTTCAAATCTACGGCGCTCAGCCCGCCCTTGATGGCGCCCTGGGTGCCGACATTCATAAATACCGGGGTCTGGACCGTGCCGTGAGCGCAGGTAAAGACGCCCCGGCGAGCCTTCCCCTCGGTTTTCTGCAATACAAACATAGATACGCTCCCTGATCAGATTGTGTCCATTTTACCAGAAAATCCGGTTCTGTCAATAGCCGGGCATGGTGCCTTCCATCTTCCGCCCGGAAATTCCGCAAAAAACGGGACTGCCTTACCCGCTTGCAAGGCAGTCCCGTTCCCATATGCTAGGAGGCCTCAATGATTTGAATCTGCCGGGCGACCAGCTGCGGAATTCGCTCCAGAAGCTCCGGCCAGGAGAGGAATTGCTCCGGTTCCAGCGTTTCCGGTTCAAACTCCATGGACGGCACAAAGGAGAAGTGGTTGACCAGATACATACGGATCTTTTCATCCTGCGCGGCATTGGTTTCCATGCGGCCCTGGAGGAACCCAGGAATCAGCAGCCCGCCCCCGGCCCCCAGGCTGCAGGTCTGGCGCATCTGGGGCAGAAGCTCAAAAAGCTCCGGGTCTGGCATCATGGCGTGCTTGCCCGGCTGGGCATACAGCACCGGATGTGTCCCCTCCACGCGGAAAGCGCGCACGCCCGCCGCCCGGAGCCGCATTCCGTGGAAGCTGCCCCAGCAATCCTTCACGCCCCCATCTTCGCCCACGGCCACCCAGATGTGCTCCAGGTCGTACAGGTGCTGGATGTCATAGTCGTAATAGATAGCGTACTCAATAATTGCCTGTGCCCCTTCCTCAGCCGGGTCAATCACCCATTTGGGGAAACTGCTGGAACGCTCCTTCCGGGTAAAAACGGTGCATCCCAGGTACCGGATGGGAAACGGGTCGTTCCTGTCCCTGTAGATACGGGGCTGATAGCGTAAAATCCATTCCTTTTGCTGGGCATCCATGTGCCGGTCCCTCCTGTCAGTGTCAAATGTGATCCGGATAACGCTCGGCGGTGATCACGCCGTCGCGTACATTCAGCTTGCAGATCCTGGCATTCCGGGCATCGAACGCATCCGCGCCGCCATCCCGGATATAATCCCGGGCATGGTACACCGCGTACCACTGCCCATCCTCCCGGATCATGGAGTGGTGCCCGGTCCCCTCCTCAAAATCATTGGCGCACAGCACCGGGCTGTAGGTATGATCATCGGGGTATTTCTCAAATTTGATTTTCGTCAGATCGGTTTCGTTCGTTTTTGCCCTGGCGTAGCCGATGTAATAGGTGGGCTGCTCGAAGCAATTGCCGGAATACATGACATACTGCCAATCACCCTCCCGGAAATAGAAAGCCCCCTCAATGGTGTGCCAGTGCTGCCCGGGCTGATAGCGGTCCCTCTGGTAAATATCCTCATCCAGCGTCGGCTCCACCACCAGCACCGGCTTCCCGGCAGGGGTGAACGGGTCCAGCATCCGATCCACATAGATGCAGGTGCCGATCCGTTCCCCGGTGAAGCGGTTCGCCGAGTAGAACAGGAACAGTCCGGCTTCGTTGCGGACAATATGGGAATCGATGGAAAACGGGTGGAGGATCTGCTTCGTTCCGGTAAATGGGCCCAGGGGATTGTCCGCCACGGAAACGTGCATAGCCCCAACATGGCCGCCCGGGTCCGGGGTATCCCCCGTCCCCTCCATGGAATTATACATGTAGAATTTCCCATCTATTTCGATGACGCTGGGCGCCCAGAAGGCGGACAGCCCGGGGACCGACAGGACCGGCCCATAAAACGTCCATCCGGTCAGCAGATGGTCCGACTGGTAGGCATATATGGCGTCATGCCCTGTGACGTAGATGTAATATCTGCCGCCGCTTTTGAGAATATAGGGGTCCGCCTGACCGGAATAATGGGTATCATCGGTTTTTAACAGACGCATGGTTTCCTCCTGAAGCACTATATTTCCGCCCAAATGCGGCGGATTGTCTGCACCGCGTAGGCAATATGCTCGCCGGTGGTTTCCTCCAGCACCAGCACGGCATTGGGGTCATAAGATTTGATCCTGCGAAGGATTTCGGTGTGATCCAGCTCTCCCCTGCCGTAGGGCGTCTGGATGGGACGCCGGCCGCTGGACAGCATGCAGTCCTTCATATGGAACACCTGGATGTCCCCGGCGAATAGGTCCAGCCCGCGGTCCAGGATGGACAGATACGCCCCCTGGTTCTCCGCGTCCATGAAATTATACAGGTCGAAGACGACCCGTGTCCTCCGCCCGATCATCTTCCGGGCGCGGGAAAGCGTTTCCACATTCCAGCACACGTGACCGGCGCAGCCCTCCATTGCCACGATGCTCCCGCAGTCCGCGGCAGTATCGCACAGCCGGGAGAACGCGGCCACGACGCCCTGGAGCGCCTCCTCCGTCCGGTTTTCCGGATGATAGGTCCATTCGTCATCGTTCCGGGATCCGGTTTCGGAGGCCACCACATTGCACCCCAGCGCGCTGCCGACCCGGAGATAATCCTCAAAGATTTCCAGGCTCCCGGCCACCTTCTGTGCGTTGGAGTGGATGGGGTTAAAGTACGCACCGATCAGGGAGATATCCTTCCCGGCATTGGCGAAAGCCTGACCAATTTGCGCCGCCCGGGCGGGAGTGATACCGCCGGGAGCCTGCGGGATATCCGGATAGGCTTTATAGCACACCATCTGCACGCCATCAATCCCCAGCGCGTCCAGGCGCTGCAGGATCGCCTCCGTACCGGTAACGCCCAGGTCATGGGCACGAATACAAAGTTTCACAACGAGCCTCCTCCATCAGCGCACGGGCCGGACGCGGAAGCGGAAGTCGATCTGTTTCTCCTCCAGGCGGTAGGGACGCTCCAGCACCGGGCCGCAGGAATTGGAGCCGATGCCGGAAACCTTGTAGTCGATCCGCAGGTGGGTATTTCCGTCCGGATGCAGCTCGTCCGTATGCTCGGCGGCCAGAAGCACGCCGCAGGAATAGCGGGAAACGTTGATCTCCATTTCCGGATCTGCGAGGAATTCCAGCTCTCCGATCCGCAGCATTTTTACGGCGGTATGGTTGCCATGCTCCTGCGGGCGGACGTAGCGCACATATTCTCCCGCCGCGTCGCTCTCGTGGATGCCCACGTACCCGGCGTGGCACATATCGCGGTAGCTTTCCGCCGGGCCGCAGCCATAGTAAGTAAAGCGGCTGCTCTCACCGGGCAGCGTCCACTCCATGCCGAAGCGGGGCAGCCACACGGCATCCTCACGCACATCGCCATGGATCGTGAAAGCGACCGTTCCGTCCCCGGAAACACGGATGTTCTGACGGAAGCGAATCACCGGCAGCCGGGAAATTCCGGCCAGGGAGCCGGTCAGGCAGATCGCATCATCGGAAACGGCGCAGTCGTAGACCTTGGTAAACGACTTATCCAGGTTTTCGCCCTGCCATTCATCCATTTGCAGCCAGTGGATGCGGATGTTCCGGTCGTTGTCCGTAGGTGCGCGGCAGGCGGACAGCTCGATTTTTCCCGCAAGCTGCTCTTTCCCGTCCACGACCATGCTGACAAATGCGCCATAATGCTTGGAGAAGGTGTAGCGGAAGCCATCCCCCTGTGCATAAATATTCCATTCGTCCTCGGTAAGCGATGCGGATGGCGCCCGCTCCGGCTCCAGAATGCTGCAGGGCAGCTTATGCTGCGCGGAGGCGACCTCCCTGCCATCTTTGTACAGCCGGACATTCAGATGCGCGCCGTAGCGGCAGGCCGTCTGGGTGTAATCGATCGGTACCGTTACCGCGGTATGGGGCTGCGCGCACAGCGACATACTGTGCAGCGTGCCGCCGACGCCGTCCGATTCCACCCACCAGTCAAAGCGGTATTCCTCCAGATTCGTAAAATCCAGGCGATTGTAAACCGTCAGGGTATTCCCCTCCAGCTGGGTGCGGATGGGCTGGTAGGCTGCTTTAGCCTCCAGGGAGCCGGCTTTCAGCGTGCGGTCCGCGAACACCAGACCATCACAGCAGAAATTGCCGTCGTTGGTCAGCTCGCCGGGGAAATCGCCGCCGTATTTCTGGACACCGTTTTCCGTAACCACATGATCCGCCCATTCCCAGATACAGCCGCCGATGAGCTTGGGATAGCGATCGAACAGCTCGTTATAGTAGTACACATCGCCGGGGCCGTTGCCCATGGCGTGGGAATACTCACACAGGAACACCGGCATATTGATGTCATCGGTGAGGGCGTAGCCCTCCACATCGGAAAGGGAGGGGTACATCATCGAGTACAGGTCCGCATTGTGGATCTGCCCTTTGCGGCTGGCATCCTCCGCGTGGAGCAGCCGGGTGGGGTCCCGGTGCTTTGTCCATCGGATCATGTCCAGGTGGTTGCAGCCGTGCCCGCTTTCGTTGCCCGTTGACCAGATGAGGATGCTGGGATGATTTTTATGCATTTCCACCATCCGGATCATGCGCTCCACAAATTCATGCTTCCACTCCGCCTTGGTGCAGGGCCACGCGTTGGTCTCCACGTCATAGTGGTACGCGGCATTCGGCAGACGGCGGACAAAGCCGTGGGTCTCAATGTCAGTTTCGCAGATCACATAGAAGCCCAGTTCGTCGCACATTTCCAGGAACCTGGGCGTGGGCGGATAATGGGAGGTGCGGATGCAATTGATGTTCAGCGCCTTCATCAGCAGAAGGTCAGCGCGCAGCTCCTCGTCACTCTGGCACCAGCCCCGGTGGGCACTGGTATCGTGGTGATTGACACCGTGCAGCTTCACAGGAACGCCGTTGACCAGCAACGCATACTGCTCTGAGATGGCAATGCTCCGCAGCCCCGCCTTCAGCGTGAGGATTTCGCCGTTCCGCTCCAGCTCCACGGTGTACAGGTGGGGCTTTTCTGCATTCCACAATATGGGCGCGTCCGGCGCATAGGCGAAGCTGTCCGTCATCTCCCCCTGGTACAGCACTTGCTCCCCGTCCAGGATGCGAACGCCAGCATGCCCGGCAAGCGTGATCCGGATCTCATTATCCGTGGGGATCATATCCACATCGGTGATGTGGCCGAACGGCCTTTGCAGGATGTAGCAGTCCCGGAAAATGCCATTGTAGCGGAAGAAATCCTGATCCTCCAGGTAGCTTCCGCAGCACCATTTCAGCACCTTTACCCGGATGGTATTCTCCCCGGGGCAGACAAAGTCTGTAATGTCGAACTCGGATTGCAGATGGCTGCCCTGGGTGAATCCCACATACTGCCCATTGACGTACAGGTACGCGCAGGAGGACACACCCTCCAGGACAAAGTACACTTTCCCCCATTTTTCCGCCAAGGTAAACTCCCTTTCGTAAATGCCGCAGGGATTGTCGTCCGGCACATAGGGCGGGTCGCAGGGATAGGGGTAATTGATGTTGGAATAATTGGGATTTTCGTACCCGTGCAGCTGCCAGCAGGCGGGCACAGGGATCGCGTCCCATGCCAGGATCTGGCTGGGTACGTCCACGTCCCGGGTGAAGTAGGCAAAACGCCACGTCCCGTTCAGCAGGTGGTATTCGCTGACGCCGCCGGGAATGTAAGCGCTTCTGGGCGGGCAGCGGTTCTCACTGGTAACCTGGGGATTTTCATATTGCCGCATGGTGTTTACTTCTCCTTTATATCAGGGTCGGATGGAAATCACATGGTGGAACGGGGTGTAATCGGTCAGGTAAACAGTGGCGGCGCCGGGCGTTTTGGCCTCGCTGTCCTCTTTGCCTTCGGTGAAATGGTGCGCGCCAAAGGCCGGCCCGACGCTGAGCCGGGAGATGGGATTGGACACGGTGAAATCATCATCCTTCAGCACCAGCACCTCATCCCCATGCACCGGCATGGTCATATGGCTGTTGGAGATCCGGTCAATACCGTTGAACGCCAGCTCCACCCGCCAGGGGGCGCCTTCCACGCCGGAGGTAACGATCTCCACGTCGATGCCCTGCTCCGCTTCCCGGATGAAGACGTCAATGTCCATATCCGGCCCAAGCTTCTTCTTTCGGGAAGCGTTGTCCATCTTCCACCAGTCAGAGGTGGCAGGCTTTTCCTCGAAGGGCAGATAGTACCAGCCGTGCATGGTCTGGTGCAGGTGGAATGCGCCGTCGCGCTCCTCCAGCGTCTCCGCCTGGAACGCGCGATGCTCGCAGAAGCTGCCGCCGATCTTCATCGCCAGCTTGATGGAGCCGTTGTGGACGTACAGGAAGTTGGACTTTTCCCGCATGACCGTGTAGGTGTAGTTCCCCCGCCGTACACGGGCAATACCGGAGTCGGCATACAGAGCATGGTAATGGGTGGGCGTGCCGCATTCCGGGGATTCAAAGCCGATCAACTCTGGGTGGAGCATATACTCGATCAGGTAATTGGGTGAGAGGATCCTCTTTTCCTGCGTAACGTGGAAGATGTAATTTGCAGTCGCCACAAAATCCGGAATGTTGTACCGGGCGCCCAGGTACAAATAGCTCCAGTAATAATCACCGGGATAGACCAGACGGTCCTTGTCGAACCGGGTGGAATTGGCGGTGAAAATACTGTCGTCCGGTTCGTAATAGGTCAGCATCATCCGCAGATTGCGGATCACGTTCTGCTCGTAGCTGGGGTCATCCAGAGCCTCCGACAGCCAGAGCATGGCCTTGTTGTTCACGCCGTTGTAGTTTCCGGCGGATTTCTCGGAATACTCGCCGTCGGCGTTGCAGTCGATGCCCTCTTTGAGATAGGCGAAAGCCGCCTGCGTCAGCTCCGGTTCCTGGTACATTTTTCCGCAGGTGGCCAGCATACCCGCAATGGCCCAGCGGTGGTTGGGCGTATGGAAGCCGCCCTCCAGCAGTCCCCTGCCGCCCAGGTGGACGATCTTATCCATTTTCTCCATCAGGCGCGTTTCTCCGGGGGTGCGCGTTGCCAGGCCCTTCAGATATTGCAGCGCAGGCAGCAGGATGCCAATGCAGAACGCGGTATCCGGCGCGGAAAAGAAATTGCAGGTAATATAATCAAACAGCCCGTTTTCATGCTGCTCCCCGGAGGCATAGTCCAGCCCCAGCAGCATGCTGGTCAGTAGAGTTTCATCGTGATAGCAGTCCGCATCCGGATTGCAGTAAACCGCGGCCATATCCGCGACGCAGTAAAGCGTGTGCTTTGCCATATAAACGCCGTCCGGCATGACAAAGGCGCCATAATACGGGCTGCCCTGTTCCAGGTTCTGCGTTTTCAGCGCCTGGCGGGCGCGAAAGCATGTGTCAAGAATCATCTGTTCATAATGTGCTTTCATAATATGTTCCTCCTGTCGCATCCCAACAGCGCGGCGCCCAGAATGCCCGCGTCGTTGGTCAGCTGTGCCAATACAATTTGCGTGTTGTGGTTTGCGTTTTTTGAATAGATTTTATGGGCTGTTTTCTCCCGCACGGGGGAAAGCAGCAATTCCCCAGCCTGGCTGATACCGCCTCCGATGCACACTATAGCTGGCTGGAAAATGTTGATGATGTTTGCGATCCCTTCGGATAGATAATCCGTATAGTGATCCAGCAGGGCCCGGCTGTCCGTGTCGCCGGACTGCGCGGCTGCAAATACAGTCTTCGCCTCGACCCGTTCCTCCACGCCGCCGCAAAGCTGCCATAGGAGGGTGCCCTTACTTTCTGCCATGCGGGTTTTCGCCTGGCGGATGAGTGCATTGGCGGAGGCGTAGGCCTCAAAGCAGCCCCGCCTGCCGCAGTTGCAGGGGACGCCGTCAAATTTCAGCGTCATGTGCCCGAACTCCGCCGCCGCACCGTTGATCCCCGGCCAGAGTTTACCTCCCAGGATCAGCGCGCCGCCAATGCCCGTGCCGATCGTGACCATAGCGAAAGAATCCTCCGGGTAATCGCCGATCTGATATTCCCCCCAGGCCGCGGCGTTGGCGTCGTTTTCAAAATACACCGGGAGCCCCAGTGCCTCCTCCAGCACCGTTCGGAACGGAGCGTCCGCAATGCCCAGATTATTCGCGTCCTCCATATGCCCGTTGGTAGGATTGGCCGTGCAGGGTACGCCAACGCCGACGGCGGCAATATCCCGCTTCTCCAGGGCGCTGCGGGCCATCAGCAGCCGCACCAGGCGCACCATGTCCTGCACCAGCGCCTCTACCGGCCGGGGCGCGTTGGTTTTCACGCTGCATTTGTCTACGATTTGCCGGTTTTCATTCACCAGCCCGGCGGCAATGTTGGTGCCGCCCAGGTCTATGCCGATTCTGTACATTCCGCCACCGCCTTTGCCTACAGATACAGCAGGAGCGTCTTGATTTCAAACGCGCCGAATTCCAGGTGCAGTGCCCCATCACAGGGCAGCGTCACCGGATGCTCCTCCAGCATATCCGTTTCCGCGATGCCGCGAATCTGCTTCGCCACCGTGAAGCGGGCGGAGGTGGCCATGCCCATGGCCTCGTAGGCGCGGACGAGCAGGGCGTTTCCCACAGTATCCGCCGGTTTGATCGTTTCCACCACGATGTTTGGATTCTCCGGCAGGAAAATCGGCTCGGAAAGCAGGTCCATCTGCGCACCAAAAATGGGCGGCTCATTCAGCTCCGCCGCCTGGCGGAGTGTACCGCTGTCCTGGAACGCGCCGGTAAAGGGATAAACGGAATAGGTAAATCTCTGAATCCCCTGGTCCGCAGCCGCATCCGGCATCATCGGGGATTTCAGCAGCGTCAGCCGCATCTCGTTATCCGATACGCTGATCCCGTACTTGCAGTCGTTCAGCAGCGCCAGTCCCGCAGCGCCATCCGACAGGGCGGAGTAGCGGTGGTTACATACCTCGTACTGATCTTTCTGCGCCTGCCTGGAGCGATGGGTCGGACGCTTGACATAGCCGAACTGGATCTCGTGGATGGCCTCCTTGGTGTAAATATTTGCGGGAAACGCTACCTTCAGCAGCTTGTGCTTCTCCCGGAAATCCAGGGAAGTGATAAAATCCAGGCGGCAGGCGTCATGGCCAAGCAAAATCTTCTGAGTCAGGCGGGAGTCATGCAGCATGCGCTCCACGATCAGCCCAGCGCCAGTATCGTCCCGGAACGGCTCCAGCCGCGCAGGCTCCGTAAGCGGGACCGGCAGATTTTCGTACATGCTGCCGATTTCCCAGGCATCATAGGCCACGTTCACATCCTTGTACATCAGGAAACGGTTGCCTTCGCCTGCCATATATTCCCGGTCGGAGCCGGGTATTTTCATGCTGCACAGCTGACCCTGGCTGTCAATACGGCAGATCAGGTGCGCGTTGCGCAGCTCGTACATCCCGCCATACTGCCGGACGGACGCGCCGGAAGTCTCCGCATCGACCACTGCCGGAGCGCAGCCCTGGGCAGGAAGGTGAACGCCGTGATACGTACGGGGCCAGCTCAGCGGATTGTACAGCATGCCATGGGCGGATGGCTGCCCGAGCATCTTGTGAATCAGCGCCTCCCCCTTCTCCACGACCTCTGATAGCTCCCTTTCCGCCCGCTCGTACACCCGGGCGATGGCGGTGCCGGGGGCAACATCGTGGAACTGGTTGAACAGCAGCAGCTTCCACAGTCGCTCCAGCTCCGCCTGGTCCTCCGCCGGAATCTCTCTGCCGGAAATTCGCAGCAGCGACATGGCGTATTCCACCTGCTTCAGGCAAATTTCCGCCTTACGGATCCCCCGCTTGGTTCTGGCCTGGGAGGTCAACGTTCCCCGGTGCCACGCCAGGTACAGCTCGCCGCAGTATACATTCTTCACATCGGTCTGCCGCTCAAAGAAGCGGACCGGATTTTCGACTCTGCATCGGGGTGCGCCCTCCAGATCGGCGCAGCGCCGCTGCATTTCCACCATTTCCCGGATCGGCCCTCCGCCCCCGTCGCCAAAGCCATATGGGAACAGGAACGTGTCGATTTTTTCGGACTGAACACGGTCATTCTCCCATCGGGAAACCAGGTCCCCGGGCGTGAGGACGGCGTTGCTCTTCTTGAAGGAGTGGGACAGGATCCGGCTGCCGTCCATCCCCTCCCACCAAAAGATGTTGTAGGGGAACGGGTCCGCCTCCGGGTCCTGCCGGGTCAGCTTTTGGGTGGCGAAATAGCGGATCTGGCACTTTTTCATGATCTGCGGCAGCGCCGCGGAGAATCCGAAGGTGTCCGGCATCCAGGCCATGTAAACCTCGGTGCCCAGCTCCTTCCGGAACCAGCGCTTGCCATATGCGAACTGGCGGATCAGGCTCTCGCCGGAGGGAAGATTGGTGTCCGATTCCACCCACATTCCCCCCTCCGGGTAAAAGCGGCCCTGTGCCGTCTTCTCCCGCACCCTTGCGAAAACATTGGGGTAATCCGTCTTCAGCCATTCCAGCAGCGGCGGCTCGCACAGCAGAAAATGGTAATCGTCGTACTCGTCCATCAGCGCCAGCTGGTTGGAATAGGTCCTGGCGGATTTTCGGATGGTTTCCTCCACCGGCCACAGCCACGCCAGATCGATGTGTGACTGGCCAAAAACGGTAAATTCCGGGGCAGTGGAACCATTTTTGCATTCCATAAGCGGCTTGAGCAATTGATCGGCCTTAACAACGCTTTGGGTCATGGCAGGCTCCGGCAGCTCAAAATCCGCGATGTAAGTGAACTGCTTCAGCCCCTCCACGATCTTCATGGCACGCAGGCTCTTGTCCGGAAGCGCCTGCACCAAAGTGTAAAGGGCCAGATAATCCATTGCCGCCTGGAATAGCGGTTCATTCCATTCGCCGTAGCTGGAGCGGCCCACACACACCTGGCACGCAGGCGGCTCCGGGACAGGGCACGCGCCCCAGGCCACCGGTCCGGCGCCTTCGTTGCGCACGCCATGGCCGGCATAGCATTCCGCCACGATCTCATAGACATCGCCAGCCACTGCCTGCCGGGAAAGGGTGATATATTTATGCATCTTATCGATGGAGCCGGCTTCGGACCCGTTGACCCAGACCAGCATTTCTTCCGCCGTTTGAAGGGTGAACACCAGCCGTTTGCCTGCAAGCGCTTCCGGTACCGTCAGCGAGGTGCGGAACCAGCCATACTCCCATTTCTGCCCCCACTGCGCACCCGGCTGGATGGGCGTATAGCTATGCTGAAGCGCCTGTGCATAGGTCAGGTGCTCCATAGTTGTGAAATAGGAAACCGGCAGCGCATCTGCCATCCGATAGTAAAATTTGGGGAATTGCTCGGCCCAGATTCGCAGCCGGTCCGACCACTGTCTGCCAAGATTCATAGACATCTACCCTTTCTGTGAACGCACAAACGAAGAATGAGGCTAAACAGCCCCATTCTCCGTTTAGCAGTTACTGATCCAGTAAGCACTCAATCAGGAATAGCATCGCCAATGCCTGACCGTACGGCATACATTTGAGTCCGATATTCTTATAAAAATCCTTGCTCTCTCTGCCCATGGGTGTCCCATAGGAAACCTGGTGCAGGACGCCACTGTCGTCAATGTAGCCGAGGATCGGCGGAAGCGCCTTCCATGCAGCCTCCTCGTATTCCTTGTCAAGCAGCCCGGTATGTACCGCCCGCAAAATACCGTAGGCAAAGCCGCATGTGGCACTGGACTCCACATAGGAGGTGGGGTCGTCGATCAGGGTGTGCCACATACCGGAAGGATCCTGATATTTTACCAGGCCTTCGACCTGCCTGAGCAGAAGATCGGTGAGCGTTTGCTTCGCGGCAGGTTCACATGCCGTCATTTGCAGAAATTCCGGAATGGCAATGGTGATCCAGCAATTGCCCCGTCCCCAGAAGGCTTCCGCGAAATTATGACGGCCATGGAACGTCCAGCCGTGGTACCACAGTCCGGTTTCCGGGTCCGCAAGATATTTCGCGTGGAGCAGGAACTGGTGCAGTGCCTCCTGGGTATACGCCTGATTGCCTTCGATCCTGCCCATATTGGCAAGGAACAGAACAGTCATAAAGAGCGTATCATCCCAAAGCTCCTGGTCGTTCCTGGCGTCGGAGGTCATGTGCTGGAAGCCGCCCTCCTCCGTCCTGGGGAAGTTCGTCATGATCCACTTGGCGCTCTCCCGGCAGGGAGCCAGGTAGCGCTCGGATTGCAGATATTCCCCAACGAACGACATGGTCAGGAACGGGGCGATGGTGTTCACATTCAGCGCCGGGAACCCGACCGCGATCTGGCGGTCAAAGAACTCGGTGAGGATATCCAGATATTTCTGCTCCTTGGAGATCGTAAAGAGCTTCCAAAGCCCATACAGTCCCACGCCCTGAGTCCATTCCCAATGCTGGTACCGGCGAATATCATCCCCAACCAGGTTCTTATCCTTCATGTTCTCCAGGAACGTTTCGTCATCCTCATAGAGAATCGGGCAAAAGAAATCCATCAGTTTGGCCAGCTTTTCTTCGATCACTGTCCGCTGCGTTACTTCTACCATATACTACCTCTATTTATTCAGATTGTCCTCAAGCGAATGCAGAAGCGGGATCAGCTCCGCCGGCGTTTTCACCGTGTAGTCCGGCGTCCAATCCGCCTCCTGCGCCGTATGGAAATATCTGGGCGACCAGTCCATCCATACAGAGGTCAACCCCTGACGGTTGGCTCCGGCAATATCCTTTCTGAGATTATTGCCGATCATTACAATACGGCATTTATCCGCTTCTGTCAAGTTTAGCTTTTTGTAAGCTGTTTCGAACATGATTGGCGCCGGCTTTTGCTGACCTACCACCTCGGAAACGACCCACGCGTCAAAGCAATAACCAAGCCCATTTTCACGGTAAGTGTTCTGGAAGGACTCCCATTCCCCGTCAGCCACCAGCGCGATGGTGAAGCCTTCGTCATGGAGCTGCTTCAGAACCACGTCCGCGCCGGGAATAAAATCCGCCCGGAGCACGATGCCGCGATCATCATAAACCTGGGTACTCTCGTCCACAATGGTATCGCCGCTGTCGGTGAAGATGATCAGCTTTTTATTCATAGTCGAATCCTCTCAGTTTCAGTTCCTCTGCCCGGTGGCAGGCAACGTAGTGGTCCGGCTCCATCTCCACATACTCCGGCGCGACCTCCTTGCACTTCTCTGTGCAATAGCGGCAGCGGGTGTGGAAGTAGCAGCCCGTGGGCGGGTTGGCCGGGTTGGGGATTTCACCCTCCAGCGGGATACGATCGATCTGGACGGTGGGATCGGCGACCGGGACGGCGGAGAGCAAGCTCTCGGTGTACGGGTGCATAGGCTTGGTGAACAGCGCTTTGGTGGGCGCGTATTCCACCAGCTTGCCCAGGTACATAACGCCGACCTTGTCGGAGATATACTCCACAACAGAGAGGTCATGGCTAATGAACAGGTAAGTCAGGCCAAACTCCTTCTGCAGATCATGCAGAAGATTGATCACCTGCGCCTGGATGGACACATCCAGCGCGGAGACCGCTTCGTCACAGACAATGATTCTGGGATTCAGAACCAGCGCCCGGGCGATGCCGATCCGCTGCCGCTGGCCGCCGGAGAATGCGTGGGGGTACCGCTTCAGATAGGCCGTGTTCAGGCCGACCTTAGCAGCGATGTCCATCACCTTTTTCTCCATTTCCTCCTTGGGCATTTTGGGGAAATTGGCCTTCAGCGGCTCCTTGATGATGTCCAGTACCGTCATACGGGGGTCCAGCGAGGAATAGGGATCCTGGAAAATCATCTGGATCTCGCTGCGGTACTTCTGCATGGTTTTCTTGTCAATTTTCAGGAAATCGATCACATCACCTTCCTTGGTGGTGTACATCACGCTTCCTTCCGACGGCTCATAAGCGCGGACGATGCAGCGGCCCAGCGTAGTCTTGCCGCAGCCGGATTCGCCGACGATACCGATGGTCTCACCCGCATCCACGGTAAAGCTGACGTCGGTGACCGCCTTTACAACGACGCCCTTGGAGTTAAAGCGCATATGGATATTCTTTACATCCAGAATCTGATTGTTCTCAGCCATTTGCGGTTTCCTCCTCTTTCTTGGCGTTGGGGCATCCTGTGCAGGCGAAGCAGGCAACCTTGTGATCCGGCCCGGTAGTAATCAGGGTGGGATCGTAAACATTGCACACGCCGTCGATCCGCTGGTGGCACCGCTCATAGAAGCCGCAGCCGGCCGGCAGGTTCAGCGCCAGAGGCACCGTGCCCTCGATGGAGAACAGCCGCTCCTGCGCCTTGGTGCCGATCTTATGCACGGAGCCCAGCAGGCCCTGGGTATACGGGTGCTGCGGGTTCTTGTACAGCTCGGTAGCGGGAGCAGATTCCACAATGCGCCCCAGGTACATAACCGCGACGCGGTCACACATCCTGGCCACAGTGCCCAGGTCGTGGGTAATGAACAGGATGGACATGCCGAAGTCCTTTTGCAGGCTCTTCATCAGCTCCAGGATCTGCGCCTGGATGGTCACGTCCAATGCGGTGGTAGGCTCGTCAGCGATCAGCAGCTTCGGGTTGCACACCAGCGCCATAGCGATCAGCGCACGCTGGAGCATGCCGCCAGAGAACTCGTGGGGATACTGATCGTAACGCTTCTCCGCGTTGGCGATGCCCACCTTCTTCATAACGTCCAGGGAAATTTCCTTGGCCTTCACCTTGTCCTTGGTGATGTGCAGCAGGGTGGCCTCGGTAATCTGGTTGCCGATGGTATACATGGGCGAGAACGCCACCATTGGCTCCTGGAAGATCATGGAAATCTGCTTGCCGCGGACGGAGCGAATCTCCTTGCCTTTCGGATTCAGGGAAAGCAGGTTCACCTTGCCCATATTGTCGGAATCAAAGATAATTTCACCGCTGGCGGAGCATTTCTTATCATTGATGCCC
This sequence comes from Bacillota bacterium, assembly GCA_021199635.1. GTDB lineage: Bacteria > Bacillota > Clostridia > Oscillospirales > Oscillospiraceae > Faecousia. Next base: position 23,757 of record JAJQHS010000017.1, on the reverse strand, counting down.
AGAATTGCTTTGCTGGTCAGGCTCTTGCCGCAGCCGGATTCGCCCACCAGGCCAAGGGTCTCGCCCTTTTTGATCTCAAAGTTCACACCCCGAACGGCAGTCAGCGTACCTTCGTCCACCTTGATGTTGATTTTCAGGTCCTTGACTTCGATAATGGTGTCGTCCTGCGTAGTTTCAGGGGTAGCCGTGTTTTTCTGATCATTTTCCATAATTCGCACTCCTTTCTGACCTTACTTGTAAGGATCGGCTGCATCGCGCATACCGTCACCCAGGAAATTGAAGGCCAGCACGGTGATGACCACGAAGAACAGCGGGATCATCCTCCACGGGTAGGAGGCGACAGAAACCAGGTCCTGCGTTTCCTTCAGCAGAACGCCCCAGGAGGTCGCGGGGGATTTCATGCCCAGGCCCAGGTAGCTCATGGAGGTTTCGCCAAGGATGGAGCCGGGGATACCCAGCGTCAGGTTGACGATCAGATAGCTCATGAATCCGGGGACCATGTGCTTGGTGATGATCTTGAAGTTGCTCACACCGGCCAGCCTGGCAGCCATGACATAGTCCTCTTTACGCAGGGAGATAAACTTACCGCGCACCACCCGGGCAAGACCCGTCCATCCAATGAAGGATAGAATGATCGTTATATACAGGTACATGGCAGTAACGGAGATATCCGCCGGGATGGCCGCGGAAAGTGCCAGCCACAGGGGGATAGTCGGGATGGCGGACAGGACTTCGATGATTCTCTGGATCACATTGTCAATAAATCCGCCGAAGTAGCCGGAAATACCGCCAAGGATAATACCCAGAATAAAGCTCAGCGCAGCGGAAACCAGAGGAATGGTCAGCGACACCCGGGCGCCCAGCCAGATCCGGGAGAAGATGTCCCGCCCGGTGCCGTCCGCGCCGAACAGGTAGATACGGGCATCCGTGGTCACCTCGCCTGCCTCGTTCACCAGGCCGTACAGGTGCAGGTCGCAGGTGAACAGGCCCAGCACACTATACTCCGTGCCGGAAACGAAGAACTTCAGATAGTATTTCTCGCTGGTGTCCTCCGTGATTTCCACTGTCCATGTTTCCTTGTTGTTGTACCTTTGCAGCTTATACACGTAGGGAGCGCTCAGGCTGCCGTCCTCATCCGTCCAGTAGACATGGGTGGGGCTGGCGTTCTGATACATGGAGGAGAAATCCTCCAGGCCATATGGGGCAATAAAGTCGGCAAATAACGCGCCTAAATACAGGATCAGCAGAACAACGAAGCTGATTCTGGCCAGCTTATGCTTTTTCAGCTTGCGCCACATCAGCTGCCATTGGGAAGCAAGGTAATAGGACTCGTCTTTTTCCTTGTTTTTCTTTTTATTCAGAACCATATGCTCAGCCCCTTTCCGAGAAACGAATGCGCGGATCCAGCCAGGCCAGGGCAATATCGGACAGAAGTGTGCCGATGACCACAAGCACGGCCTGAACCATAACGATCGTTCCTGCAAGATACATATCCTGCGATTTCAGCGCGGCCAGCAGAACAGGGCCCTGAATCTGAAGATTCATAACAATTGCCGAAACCGTCGAACCGGAGAAGATACTGCTAAGGGAATGGGCCATTCCGGAGACCACAGGGTTCAATGCGGAGCGGAGGCAATACTTATAAGTAATGGTTTTCTCGCTGCAGCCCTTTGCGCGGGCGGTCAGAGTGTACTGCTGGGTCTGCTCATCCAGCATCTGGGCGCGGACGGTACGGATAATGCCGCAGGTACCGGATGTGCCGATCACGAACAGCGGGATCAGGCAGCGCCCGAGGAATTCCGGAACATACTCCCAGCGCATGCCGTTCTGCATCATTTCCGTACTGAATAGCCCCAGGTACATACTTCCCGTGGCGCTATACACCCAGTACATTACTAGAATTGCCAATAGGAAGTTTGGCGTTGCCGTGCCAAGGAAACCGATGAACGACCAGATATAGTCGCCGGCGGAATACTGGTGATTGGCGCAGTAAATGCCAATCGGCAGCGAAACACCGTACTGGAACACAAAGATCGTAAAGGAGACAGCCAGCGTCAGCCACAGCCGGTCCATAATGACATCCCACACGTCACGGCCGTATTCAAATGAATAGCCGAAGTCTCCCTCCGTAATAATATCTTTCATCCAGTTGAAATACTGCACGTACCAAGGATCGTCCAATCCAAAGCTCTGGCGCAGATAGGCGATATCAGCCTCCGTGAAGGTTTCACCTTCTGCGATACGCGCTGCAACATAGGACGTGACGTAATCGCCGGGCGGAAGCTGAATAATGAAGAATATCACAAAGGATATGATCAAGATCGTCGGGATGAAGAGAAGCAATCGTTTGCCAATATATTTTTTCATTTGGCGTTTTGCACCCTTTCCAAAATCAGATTCAGCAAACAATGCGGGGAGGAAATCCTTGGACACAAAGATTTCACTCCCCGCATCTTTACAGCTTATAAATTACGGTTCTCCGTTCTGGTTGCAGCCGTTACTCCTCGATGTACCAGCACCAGCAGTGCGCCAGACCGGTATCACGGTAGATGTCGGAAAATACGCCTTCCTCAGGGAAGTTGTGAATCCGTGCGTTCACTGCGAAATAGGTGGGGCTGGCCTCCACATAGGAGATGACCCACATATTTTCCTCGTGCAGCGCCAGCATCTTCAGGGCGATCTCGGTGCGCTCGTCCGTGTCAGAGGTCACGTCCAGCTGTGCCTTCAGGTTGATCAGCTCCAGCAGGTCGCCGGTAGCGGTGTCAGCGGTCAGGTTGCCGTACCAGACCACGTTGGTGGCGGTGCCGGGAACCACGGAGTTGGGCTTCAGGATGACGGAAACATCGCCGATGCCGGTAACCGGGTACAGGGTGCACTCGATCTCGTTGGCCAGCATCATGTTATCGATGTTGCTCCGGTCGTAGTCGCGGAAGGTGGTCTTGATGCCCACAGCGTCGTAGTAGGGCTTTAGAATACCATAGGTATCGGCTGCGCCGCTGTCGGCCACGGAGACGATGTTCAGCACGAAGTCGGTGCCATCCTCGAAGTCATAGTAGCCGTCGCTGCCCATCACCAGGCCGCAGCTTTCCAGCAGCTCCTTGGCGTAATCGGGGTCATACTCGGTCCACTTGGTGGCCCATTCCTCGCTGTAGCCCAGCATGCCTTCGGACGGGGTCGCCTGCCCGCCGGACAGCCAGCCCTCGGAGTAGATGGAGGCGAACTCTTCACGGTTCACGCAGATGCTCATTGCCTGACGGAAAGCAGAGTTGTTGAACAGCGCGTTCAGATGCTCATCGGCAATGCTCAGGTTCCACATGATCTGGGTGCCCACATCGCCCCAGGAGCTTCCGGACCACTCATAGATGTTGATATCCACGTTGGCTTCCGTCCGGATGGTAGCGATGGCATCCATGGAAACGATCTGATAGTCTACAGTGCCGTCCAGCAGGAGCAGCAGGGACTGGTCGGTGTTCTGGATGGTGGTGTAGACGATCTTGTCAATGTAAGGCAGCTGCTGGCCGGCCGCATCGACCCTCCAGTAGTAAGGATTACGGACATACTCGTAGTAGTCACCGCTGACATCATTCTTGCCAGACTCAGTGGACAGCACATAGGAGTTCAGGGTGGGAATGCCGGAGTAGTTCCAGAAGTAGTACAGCATTTCCTTACCGGAAGAGGCAACGTCAGCAAACTTCACGCCGCAGATAGCCTCAGCCTCGGCCAGAGCCTTGGATTCGGCCTCGGCCTTAGCGGTGTCGTCAGTCGCGTTGTTGTACTCGATGACATAATTTGCATAGTCCTCGAAGATGTGCTTGGGGGCATAGTACCACTTCAGCTCGACCTCCAAATCCTCGATGAAGGAGTACTTAGGCTCGCTGAAGGTCACGGTGAAGGTGTAGTCGTCAACCTTCTCCACGACCGCATAGGTGCCGTCAGAGCTGGTGTTACAGTCACGCACGCCCTTGGTATCCACGTTGTTCAGCAGGATGGTGTTATAGAACCAGACGCAGTCCTCAGCGGTGAAGTCCACGCCGTCGGACCACTTCATCCCCTCGCGGAGATAGATGGTGAAAACGGTGGCGTCATCGTTGACATCGTAGCCCTTGGCAACATTGGGCTCCACAATGCCCTCGGATGTGAAGCGGAACAGGCCCTCTTCAATGATCTTACCAGTAGTCCAGGGGCTGACGGAGGTGGAAGTCTTCAGCTCGCCGCCGTAGGTGCCGATCTCCAGGTAGTCAGCATCTTCGACCATGATGTCCTCTTCCACAGGAAGTCTGTCGGTCACGTCCCCATAGATACCCAACTCGGTGATATAGGGAGCCTCGGTGTAGCCGGAAATCTCGACCGCATCCGTCGCTTCCGTACCGGCATCGGTGGCTTCAGTGTTTGCACTGGTGCCGCTGGTTTCGGTCGGATCGGTGTTGCTGCTGCAGGCAGCCATGCTCATGAGCATGAAAACTGCCAGAAGCAGAGCAATGATCTTTTTCATTTTTGCATTCCTCCTAAATTTTTAATGTGTTTCGCAGGGTTTTTTGTGCGTCCTGGTAAGTAAACTATACCGCATTTCCCGCAGATATGCTACGCATAATTTGCTAAATTGCAAATTAAATATTGCAATTTTTGCTTTTTTAAATTTTTGTGGCCAAAAGTTTTGTGCATTTTGCGCAAAATTCGGGTCAATTTTTTGACACCTAAAAGCGAGAACTGTCAATTTCAGGTATAAAAAATGCAATGTCCTATTGCATAATCTGCAAATCTGTGATACACTTTTGTAAGATTCAGAAAGGCAGGTTTAACCTATGCAATACAATATTATTGACTACGGCGCGGTGGGCGACGGCGTCACCAATGACACCCTCGCCATACAAGCTGCCATCGACGCCTGCCGCCAGGACGGCGGCGGCAAAGTGGTCCTGCCCGGTGGGAAGGTGTACCGCAGCGGCGCGCTGGCGCTCTGCTCCAATCTGGAATTCCACCTGGAAATGGGTGCGGTGCTGAAGGGCAGCGACGAGATCGCCGACTATGTCCCCTCCGGCAGCAGCTTCTCCCGCCCGGAGGACAGCTTCCTCCCCTCCTATATCAACTGCGAGTATGACGGCGCGCCGCCGCTGTGCTTCCTGTACGGCAAGGACTGCGAAAATGTGGCTATCACCGGCTACGGCAAAATCGACGGCAACGAGGAAATCTTCTACGGCACCGTGACCCCCTGGCACATTGAGGGGCGGTTCTACCCCCGCGCTCCCATGCTGTTCCTGGAAAATGTGACCCACCTGACCATCACTCAGGTCACCCTGGCGCGCAGCGCCTTCTGGACGGTGCATCTGGTGGGCTGCCGGGACGTGCTGATCGACGGCATCCGCATCCTGAACAATCTGCGTATGGCCAACTGCGACGGCATCGACCCTGACCACTGCCAGAATGTGCGCATTTCCAACTGCCATATCGAATGCGCCGACGACGGCATTGTTTTCAAGAACACCGCCGCCGCCATGCAGTATGGGCTCCACAATGCCCTCGGATGTGAAGCGGAACAGGCCCTCTTCAATGATCTTACCAGTAGTCCAGGGGCTGACGGAGGTGGAAGTCTTCAGCTCGCCGCCGTAGGTGCCGATCTCCAGGTAGTCAGCATCTTCGACCATGATGTCCTCTTCCACAGGAAGTCTGTCGGTCACGTCCCCATAGATACCCAACTCGGTGATATAGGGAGCCTCGGTGTAGCCGGAAATCTCGACCGCATCCGTCGCTTCCGTACCGGCATCGGTGGCTTCAGTGTTTGCACTGGTGCCGCTGGTTTCGGTCGGATCGGTGTTGCTGCTGCAGGCAGCCATGCTCATGAGCATGAAAACTGCCAGAAGCAGAGCAATGATCTTTTTCATTTTTGCATTCCTCCTAAATTTTTAATGTGTTTCGCAGGGTTTTTTGTGCGTCCTGGTAAGTAAACTATACCGCATTTCCCGCAGATATGCTACGCATAATTTGCTAAATTGCAAATTAAATATTGCAATTTTTGCTTTTTTAAATTTTTGTGGCCAAAAGTTTTGTGCATTTTGCGCAAAATTCGGGTCAATTTTTTGACACCTAAAAGCGAGAACTGTCAATTTCAGGTATAAAAAATGCAATGTCCTATTGCATAATCTGCAAATCTGTGATACACTTTTGTAAGATTCAGAAAGGCAGGTTTAACCTATGCAATACAATATTATTGACTACGGCGCGGTGGGCGACGGCGTCACCAATGACACCCTCGCCATACAAGCTGCCATCGACGCCTGCCGCCAGGACGGCGGCGGCAAAGTGGTCCTGCCCGGTGGGAAGGTGTACCGCAGCGGCGCGCTGGCGCTCTGCTCCAATCTGGAATTCCACCTGGAAATGGGTGCGGTGCTGAAGGGCAGCGACGAGATCGCCGACTATGTCCCCTCCGGCAGCAGCTTCTCCCGCCCGGAGGACAGCTTCCTCCCCTCCTATATCAACTGCGAGTATGACGGCGCGCCGCCGCTGTGCTTCCTGTACGGCAAGGACTGCGAAAATGTGGCTATCACCGGCTACGGCAAAATCGACGGCAACGAGGAAATCTTCTACGGCACCGTGACCCCCTGGCACATTGAGGGGCGGTTCTACCCCCGCGCTCCCATGCTGTTCCTGGAAAATGTGACCCACCTGACCATCACTCAGGTCACCCTGGCGCGCAGCGCCTTCTGGACGGTGCATCTGGTGGGCTGCCGGGACGTGCTGATCGACGGCATCCGCATCCTGAACAATCTGCGTATGGCCAACTGCGACGGCATCGACCCTGACCACTGCCAGAATGTGCGCATTTCCAACTGCCATATCGAATGCGCCGACGACGGCATTGTTTTCAAGAACACCGCCGCCGCCATGCAGTATGGCCCATGCGAGAACATCACCGTAACCAACTGCACCATCTGCACCACCAGCTCCGCGTTCAAATTCGGCAGCGAGAGCGAGGCGGATTTCCGCAACATCGTGGTGGAAAACTGCGTGGTCACCCGCGCCAACCGGGGCATCTCCCTGCAGCTGCGGGACAAGGGCAATATTGAAAATGTCGCCTTCCACAACATCGCCATCCAAACGCACCTGTTTAAAAAGGAGGTATTCTGGGGGCAGTCTGAGCCCATCGCCATCACCGTCCTGCCCCGCAAGGCGGACACCGCCGTGGGCAAGGTGCGAAATGTCAGCTTCACCGGCATCCAGTGTGACGGTGAGAACGGCATCCTGCTCTATGGCAATGTGCCCGGCGCCATCAGCGGGATCACCTTTGACCATGTGTCAGTCTCCCTGCGCGCCATCACTGAGCACGAGAAGGGCCACCACGACCTGCGCCCGGCTTACGGCTATGACTACACGGAGCAAGGCCTGCACTACGTTTATGCCCATAATGTATCCGGTGCGGATTTCCAAAGCTGCCGCTTCCAGGCGGACAGTGCCCTCGCGCCCCAGATCGCGTCGCCCTATGCGCTGACGGACTGCACCGGACTGGAAATTCAGGAGCCTTAAAATGTTGATCCAAAACCTGGCACTGTATGAGGACAAATACTACATCCACGTCAATGACGAGGGCGACCCGATCTACTACTTCTTTGACTATGACTCCCGCAGCGCGGACATCAATATGCAGTTCCAGCACCTGCACCCCTTCTATGAGATCTGCATGCCGCTGTGCCCCAGGACAACCATATTCATTGCGGGCGTTCCCTACGAGCTCCAGACCTTTGACGTGGTGTGCATCCCGCCGAATTTGCTGCACAAATCCAAATATCCCCCCGGGGAATCCTGCAAGCGGCTGATCATCCAGTTCAACATCCCCAAAACCATACCGGGTCTGTCCAACGAATACGAGCAGCTGCTGAATGTTTACCACAGGGATGTGCCGATTTTCCGATTCGACGCCCAAATGCAGGAAAAGCTTTGCAGCAAGCTCAATGAAATCTATTTGCTCGCGCCGAAAACGGACCCGCTGAGGGATCTGATCATCCATCAGAAGTTTATCGAGTTCCTGACCCTGATTTTCCTGAAGCAGGACGAAAATCTATTCTCCAACGAATCCCAGATGTCCGCGATCGAGGAGAAAATTTATTCTGTGGCCAGCTATATCCACGCCCATTACCCGGAGGATATCTCCCTGGATTCCCTGTCGAAGCATTTCGGCATCAGCAGCAGCTACCTGTCCCATCAGTTCAAAACCGTAACCGGCTTTACCGTTACGGATTATATCCAGATGACCCGCGTCCGGAACGTGCAGGCGCTTCTGGTGGATACGCAAATGCCTATCACCGAGGTGTCCGCGCCATGCGGCTTCAACAGCTTCTCCCAGTTTAACCGGGTATTCCGGAAGCATACCGGCACATCCCCCTCGATCTACCGGAAGCAGCACCGGATGCAGCATCTGGAATTTGATTAAGGAGGCAACCCACATGTACCTGTACACCGTATCCCTGCACGGCAAGCCAACCCTGGCAGTTTCCCACGCCCTGGACGGCGCGCTGTACGCAATCTCTGACTACGGCTTTTCCTTCCCCGACATGAACGCGCTGATCGACACCATCCAGCCCCAGCAGTTTGCAGCGTTGCAAACGCCGCCGGAGGCCGCGCCCCTGGAGGATTACCGGATCCTCGCGCCCATCCCCTGCCCCAAGCAGGACATCCTGTGCCTGGGCATCAATTATAATGAGCACGCCGAGGAGGCAACCCGCTTCTCCAAGGAGGCCTTCACCGCCAATGAGCCGGAGATCCCCATCTATTTCTCCAAGCGGGTCAGCCAGGCCGTCGGGCCGGACGAGATCGTTCCTGCCTATACCGGGCTGGTGGATTCCCTGGATTATGAGGTGGAGCTGGCTGTCATCCTGGGCAAAACCATTAAGGACTGCCCGGAGGAGGCCATCCCTGACGCCATTTTTGGCTACACCGTATTCAACGATTTCAGTGCCCGGAACCTGCAGACCGCTCACAAGCAGTGGTACCGGGGCAAGAGCCTGGATAAGCACACCGCATTCGGCCCATGCATCGTCACCGCCGACGAAATCGGCTGGCCGGTGGCGCTGGACATTTCCTGCTGCGTCAATGGCGAGCTGCGGCAGCACTCCAATACCCGCTATATGCGCACCGGAATCGCCCAGGCGCTGAGCCAGTTCTCCCAAGGGCTGACCCTGCAGTCCGGCACGATCCTGGCCACCGGCACGCCCTCCGGCGTGTGCATGGGCAGAGATCCCCAGGTCTTCCTGAAACCCGGGGACGAGGTGACCTGCACCATTGAAAAACTGGGCACCCTGCGCAATCCCATCGGCGAATAATCTGCGATTGAAAAATTCTATTCGAGGAGTGGAAACATTCATGAAGTATACCATCGACACACCTGAGAACAAAGCATTTGTATCCGAACTGGCGGAGGAACTGCTGCGCTTTGCCGTGCATTTCCCCTCCCCCGGCGGCAGCGCCTATTATCTGAAGGGCGATGGTTCCCCCTGGCCCGAGAAGACCCTGGATAATTACGAAACCTGCCGGATGGTGCATAGCTACTGCATTGGGAAATTCCTGGGCTTCCCGGGCAGCGACGAGCTGATCGACGCCGGGCTGAAAGGCATCCTGGGTCAGCTGCGGGATACTACCAACGGCGGCTGGTACACCAGCCTGAACCCGGACGGCTCTCCCCTGCCCGGAAAGCTGTGCTACGCCCACGCCTTTGTCATCCTGGCAGCCGCCTCCGCTACGCTGGCCGGGCATCCCCAGGCGGAGAAGCTGCTGCATGAGGCGCTGGAGCTGTTTGACCAGCGCTATTGGAGCGAGGAGGAGGGCCTTTCCCGGGACACCTGGGACACTACCTTCACCCAGCTGGACGACTACCGGGGGATCAACGCCAATATGCACACCGTGGAAGCCTTCCTGGCTGTGGCGGATGTCACCGGCGACAGCACCTATCGTGCCCGCGCCGGCCGCATCATCGACCATGTGATCGGCTGGGCGAAGGATAACGGCTGGCGCATTCCGGAACATTATACCAAGGATTGGCAGCCGGACCTGGAATGCAACCATGACCAGCCGGACGACCGTTTCAAGCCCTACGGCGCAACGCCCGGCCACGGCATCGAATGGGCGCGGCTGATCACCCAGTGGGCGCTGTCCACCTATCCCGGCCAGGCGGAGAAGTGGAAGCCCTATGTGGACGCAGCGGAGAGCCTGTTCTGCCGGGCAGTAGGGGACGGTTGGAACGCTGACGGCGCGCCCGGAATCGTATACACCACGGACTGGAACGGCAAGCCCGTGGTACATGACCGGATGCAGTGGACGCTGGCCGAGGGCATCAACTCTTCGGCGGTCCTCTACCGGGTGACCGGGAAGAAGCAGTATGCCGGACTGTACCGGGATTTCCTGGTGTACCTGGACAGCACCGTGCGGGATCACACCTGCGGCAACTGGTTCCACCAGCTGGACCAGAACAATCAGCTGATGGACACCGTGTGGCCGGGGAAGCCGGATATTTACCACGCCCTGCAATCCATGCTGATCCCCTACTGTACGCCCGACCTTTCCGTTGCTGTTGCCATCGCCAGGAAGCAGTACACGCTTTGAATGAAAATTTTCTGCGGCTGGTATCCAGCCGCAGATATTTTTTGCATAGATCGCGGCTAAACGCTTCCCACGTTCTGGCAGGAGAGGATCAGGGAAAACGCGGTCTCCTCCGGCATACTGTCAAACGATATGTTGAGGACATCCTGCAATCTTTGCAGCCTGTATATCACCGTGTTACGGTGCAAGTCCAGGGCCCTGGCCGTGGCTGAAATGCTCCGCCCATTGAGCAGGTAGACCCGAAGGCACGCGACCAGGGATCGGTCGCTTCTCTTTTCGCTCACTGCCAGCTCCCGGATCGTCGGATGCGCCAGGTACGCCGGCTCCGTCTGTTCGGCGAGCATGTGCAGGATATGCTGCGTCTGCACATCGGCATTACTAGTGGCAGGATCATCTCCTATACCTACAACAGCATGATCTCCCTGGGATTTATCGATTCCGCTTTTGCCGTGGAGTGATCGCCAGTTTTTTGGTGGGCTGCAGTTTTTTGCAGCCCACCTTTATTATGGCAATTTCCCGGTAACCAGGAAAGAAATTACATTTCCGCTTGAGAATTGATGCACATTGTGCTACAATGATTGCGGAAATTTATGCATAGCGGGGCCGTAGGTACGCGCAGCGGCGCTCCGCGGATTCTGGTTTGTTAAGGAGATCAAAAATTATATGAAATTAGGTATCGTTGGGCTGCCCAACGTGGGCAAGTCCACTCTGTTCAATGCCATCACCAACGCCGGTGTCCCGGCGGATAATTACGCGTTTTGCACCATTGACCCCAATGTGGGCGTGGTCAGCGTGCCGGATGAGCGGCTACAATGGCTGTCCGAGCTGCACAAGCCGAAGAAAACAACGCCCGCCGTCATTGAATTTGTGGACATAGCCGGCCTGGTGAAGGGTGCCTCCAAGGGGGAGGGGCTGGGCAATAAATTCCTGTCCAACATCCGCAATACCGATGCCATCGTCCATGTAGTGCGCTGCTTTGACGATGCCAATGTCACCCATGTGGAGGGAAGCACCGATCCCCTGCGGGACATCGATATCATCAATCTGGAGCTGATCATGGCCGATATGGAGATGGTGGAGCGCCGCATTGACAAGTGCCAAAAAGCCGCCAAGGGCGGGGATAAGAAATTCCTGCGGGAGGCAGAGGTCTTTTCCGCGCTGCTGGAACACCTGAACCAGGGTAAGCTGGCACGCACCTTTGACTGTGGTGAGGAGGACATGGCGCTGATTTCCGCCTCCGACCTGCTCACGCTGAAAAAAACCATTTACGTTGCCAACATGGCAGAGGCCCAGGTCAACGAACCGGAGAAGAGCGGATACTACCAGTCGGTGAAGCAGCTGGCGGATGCTGAGGGCAGCCAGGTGATCCCAATCTGCGCCAAGCTGGAGGCGGACATCGCCGAGCTGGACGACCCGGAGGAGCGCGCCATGTTCATGGAAGAGCTGGGCGTACAGGAATCCGGCCTGGACAAGCTGATCCGCAGCAGCTATTCCCTGCTGGGTCTGATCTCTTTCCTCACCGCCGGGGCGGACGAATGCCGCGCCTGGACCATTAAGCAAGGCACCAAGGCGCCCCAGGCCGCCGGAAAAATCCACACGGATTTTGAGCGGGGCTTTATCCGTGCGGAGGTAATCGCCTTCACGGATATGAAGGCCTGCGGCACAATGTCCGCTGCCAAGGCGAAAGGGCTGGTCCGCAGCGAGGGCAAGGAATATGTTATGAAGGATGGGGACATCGTCAACTTCCTGTTCAACGTATAAGGGAGAAATGCGCTATGACAGATGAGGAACTGGTTCAGCGCGCCGTAGCCGAGGGCTTTGCCAACGCTGCGGTGGTATCCACCGGGGAAATTCCGTTTGACCCCTCTTTCCGCCCCTATTGTGAGGAAAACATCTGCGGCCAATACGCCGTGAACTACGCCTGCCCGCCGGCCTGCGGCTCCCCGGAGGAGATGAAGCAGCGCATACTGGCCCATAAGCGGGCGCTGGTGCTGCAAACCATCTGGGAAATCAGCGACTATAACGACAAGAAGGCAATCAAGCACGCCAAAACCTCCCACAATGCTGCCGGGCTGCGTCTGGCCAAGCAGCTTCGGACGGAGGGCTGCGGTGGATTTCTGGTCGGCGCCAGTGGCTGTGGCCTATGCTCCCCCTGCGCCATTACCGAAGGTAAGCCCTGCTCCCATCCGGAGAGCCAATATTCCTGCATGTCCGCCTACTGCATTTTTGTGCGGAAGCTGACGGAAAAATGCGACATAGAATACGACTGCGGCCCCGGGTTGCTGGCGTTCTTCGGAATGTACGTCTGCGACTAAAATGGAAAAATGCCAAAAAGAGGCGGCAGCTCCAAATGGAGCTGCCGCAATCCGTTATGCGTCTATCCAAGAATGTGTCACGGAAGCTCCGTCGGCTTATCCACGAAATTCTCCATGGCATCGGCGCATCCCATTCTTTTCCTGTCTGGGTACAGTATACCACACCAGCCAGGCGAAAGGTGAAGAATTTTTGAATATCCCGGAACCATTCTGTAAAATCGTCAGGCGTTCTTCCCGCTGTGGCAGGAGCCACCCATGGGGCAGCTCCCGCAGGAGCCGCCGCAGGTGCAGGATTTCCCTGCCTTCCTGCCTCTGACCATGGAAGCAAAGATTGCGCCCACAATGCAGGCGACGGCCAGAAGCACAACGATCGTGCCGATATTCTCACTGAGCCACGCAATCATGTTGCACACCTCACTTTGCAGCCGTGCGCAGGCGCTGACCATCCTTGTATTTATCCTTGCGGACCAGCATATAAATTCCAAAGATCAGCACCGCCGCCGCCACGATCACGCCGATCACATTGCCGTTTCCGGCAAACAGGCAGCCGAACTGATAGCACACCAGCGCCACAAGATACGCGAAGCCGCACTCGTAGCCAATGGCGAATGCCGTCCACTTGCCGTTGTTCATCTCCCGCTTGATGGCGCCCATGGCCGCAAAGCAGGGTGCGCACAGCAGGTTGAACACCAGGAAGGACATGCCGCTGGCGCTGGTGAAGGCCTGCGCCATATTCTGGTAGACGGAGCCGTCGCCGGAGCTGTACAGGATGCCCAGGGTGCCGACGATATTCTCCTTCGCCACCAGGCCGGTGATGGAGGCCACGGTGGCCTGCCAGTTGCCAAAGCCCAGAGGGATGAAGATCCACGCCAGGGCATTGCCGATCACGGCCAGAATGCTCTTGTCGATCTCGTCCTCACTCAGCATCCGGAAGCCCTCGTCTGTGAACCCGAAGTAGGTGGTGAACCAAACCAGGATGGTGGACAGAAGGATGACCGTTCCGGCCTTTTTAATGAACGACCAGCCGCGCTCCCACATAGAGCGCAGGACATTGGAAACAGTGGGCCAGTGATAGGCAGGAAGCTCCATCACAAACGGCGCAGGGTCGCCGGAAAACAGCTTGGTCTTCTTCAGAATAATGCCGGAAACAATGATCGCCGCCATGCCAAGGAAATATGCCGTCGGGGCAACCCAAGCCGCGCCGCCAAAAATCGCGCCGGCCACCATGCCGATAAACGGCAGCTTCGCGCCGCAGGGGATGAAGGTGGTGGTCATGATGGTCATCCGGCGGTCCCGTTGGTTTTCAATGGTCCTGGAGGCCATAATGCCGGGTACGCCGCATCCGGTGCCGATCAGAATGGGAATGAAGGATTTGCCGGACAGGCCGAAGCGCCGGAAAATGCGGTCCATCACGAAGGCGATCCGCGCCATGTAGCCGCAGGATTCCAGGAACGCCAGGAAAATGAACAGCACCAGCATCTGGGGCACAAAGCCCAGCACCGCGCCCACGCCTGCCACAATGCCGTCCAGGATCAGTCCGCTGAGCCATTCGGCGCAGTTGACGGACTCCAGCAGGTTTCCAAGCAGCACGGGAATGCCAGGCACCCATACGCCGTAGTCGGCAGGATCCGGCTCATCAAAGCCGTTCTCCTGGAAATAGGCCAGCGCATCCAGGAAGCTCATGGAATTGGTGGCCTCTTCGTCCACGCCGGCGGGAACAGTGTCGTAATACACAGTGATTTCGCTTTCCGCCAGAGTTTCCTCATCCTCCACAGTGTAGGAAACAGTGCTGCTCTCCGGCACATAGGCGGCCATTTCGGCGAGGTACGCCTGCGCGTCAAAGGCCTCATCCTCCGTGTCCAGGCCCAGGAACGCGTCCGCGGCAGTGACGGCTGCGCCGTACTCCTCGGAAGCATCGTTGTAAGCGCTGGAGCCGATGGCGAACAGGTGCCAGCCATCGCCGAACACGCCGTCATTGGCCCAGTCGGTCGCCCAGGTGCCCACCGTGGTGACCGACACATAGTACACCAGGAACATGACCACCGCAAATATCGGCAGCGCCAGGAATCGGTTGGTCACGATTTTATCGATTTTATCGGAGGTGGTCATCCCGGACTGCTTCTTCTTATACACGCCCTTCAGAATGGAGGCGATGTACACATACCGCTCGTTGGTGATGATGGACTCGGCATCATCGTCCAGCTCCTTTTCCGCCGCCTGGATGTCCTGCTCAATATGCGCCATGGTGGCGTCCGGGATGTTCAGAGCAGAAAGCACCTTTTCGTCCCGCTCGAAGATCTTGATGGCGTACCAGCGCTGCTGCTCCTCCGGCATGCCGTGAACCGCAGCCTCCTCAATGTGGGCCAGGGCGTGCTCCACCGCACCGGAGAAGGTGTGCAGGGGGACGGTCTTCCCGTTGTTCGCCGCGTCGATAGCGGCCTCCGCCGCCTCCATGACGCCGGTGCCCTTCAGTGCGGAAATCTCCACGATCTTGCAGCCCAGTTGACGGGACAGCTCAGAGATGTTGATTTTGTCCCCATTCTTTTTCACCACATCCATCATGTTGATGGCTACGACCACGGGGATCCCAAGCTCAGTGAGCTGGGTGGTTAAGTACAGGTTCCGCTCCAGGTTGGTGCCGTCCACAATGTTCAGTATGGCGTCCGGGCGTTCGTTGGTCAGGTAATTCCGCGCAACCACTTCCTCCAGCGTGTAGGGAGACAGAGAGTAGATGCCGGGCAGGTCGGTTATGGTCACACCGTCATGCTTTTTCAGCTTGCCCTCCTTCTTCTCGACGGTCACGCCGGGCCAGTTGCCCACAAATTGGTTGGAGCCGGTCAGGGCGTTGAACAGCGTGGTCTTGCCGCTGTTCGGGTTGCCCGCAAGGGCAATGCGAATATCCATATTACTTCTTCCTTTCTTAATTAGCATTGGCTAACTAGTGTGCAAAAAAAATAAAATTTCTACGCGTCCTCCACTTCGATCATGGCGGCATCCGCCTTACGGACGGAAAGCTCATAGCCCCGGACTGTGACCTCGATAGGGTCCCCCAGCGGCGCGACCTTGCGCACGGTGACCGTAACGCCCTTGGTCAGGCCCATGTCCATGATCCGCCGCTTGACGGCGCCTTCCCCGTGGAGCTTGACGACCTTGACCGTCTGCCCGATTTTTGCTTCCTTCAGCGTGTTCACAATGATTTCCTCCCTTTCAGACCATGATTTTTTGCGCCATTTCCCTGCTGATTGCGATCCGGGACTGCTTGGCATTGACGATCAGATTTTCCCCGATCCGGCTGACAATCGTAATGGGACTGCCCGCCACGATCCCAAGATCCTCCAAATGTTTCCTTACTTCGCCCTGCCCGCCTACCTTACGGATCAGGTAGGTTTCTCCGGGTTCTGCCAGTGTAAGCGGCAGCATGATTCTCACTCCCAGTTCTCAATATTACGGTTAGCGCTTGCTAACTACCGTATTGTACAGCGTCCTGCCCAGTTTGTCAATAGGTATTTGCGAAATTTTTCCGTTTCGATCGTCCGTTGCCTGCCCGCCCGGGTGGCGGTAAACATAATATTTCCGGTTATGGGGAAATCGGTGTTGAATTTTTGCCGAATTGTAGTATAATAATTGCACAGCATTGCTGCGGCCACGGCCAACCAGGCAGCACAGCAAGGAGGTTATGGATATGGCTGGTAACTATCTGGACTCTTCCAAGAATCGGAGGAAGCCCCGGAAAAAATCTTCCAAGCATTTTTTCAGCCGGTTTTTCCCGGCTTTTGCATCGGTGATCCTGATGGGCTTCTGCGCTTTTATGCTGGTGCTTACGGTTCAGACCCTGCGGGGCACCTTTGGGCAGACAGCGACGGACCCGTTGAGCACCGGCGGCGAGCAGCTGTCCTCGGAGCCGACAGAAACCACCCCGGTGGTAGACATGGAAGCTGTGGAAGCGCTCCTGAGCGAAGCGGAGGGACTTGCCGGCGGATATGACTACCTGGGCGCCATCGAGCTGCTGCAAACCCTTGATGGCTACGAGCAGGTCAGCGAGATCACAGATGCCATCGACAATTACACCCAGCTGGACAGTGAGCTGATCACCTACAATAAAATGGACACCGTCACCCACATCTTCTTCCACTCCCTGATCGTGGACACGGACCGCGCCTTTGACGGGGACTATGACGAGGCCGGATACAACCTGTACATGGCCACGGTGGACGAATTTGAGGCCATCCTCCAGCAGATGTATGACCGGGGCTACATCCTCGTTTCCCCCTACGATGTGGCCTACGAGGTCACAGATGAATCCGGCACCCACTTCGTTTACGGCACCATCCGCATCCCGGAGGGCAAAACACCTTTTATGATGAGCCAGGATGACGTGAACTATTACAGCTATATGGTCGGCACCGGCGACGGCAAAAACGAAACGCCGATTTTCGCGGACGCCACCGGGGATGGCTTCGCCAGCCGGATCATCATCGGCGAGGATGGCTACCCCACCTGCGAATATGTGGACGCCGATGGAAATACCCTGGTAGGCGCCTACGACCTGGTGCCCATCCTGGAGAATTTCATCCAGGAGCACCCGGATTTCTCCTACCACGGCGCCAGGGCGATCCTGGGCGTAACCGGCTATGAGGGTGTATTCGGCTACCGGACCAAGCCCTCCTATGAGGAAGCACTGGGCTCCGAAGCCTACGCGCAGGAGGTGGAGGCCGCCAAGGAAGTTGCCCAGTGCCTGAAGGACCACGGCTGGATCCTGGCAAGCCACACCTACGGCCACCCGGCCTACGGCGACATTTCGGCGGAGCGTATCGCCACCGATATGGAAAAATGGCTGACGACGGTCGGCTCGATCATCGGAGATACAGACATCCTGCTGTATCCGTACGGCTCGGATATCTCCGGGGTGGCGGAGTACGATTTCACCAATGAAAAGTACACCGTGCTTTACGAGGCCGGGTTCCGCTATTTCTTCAACGTAGACTCCAAGGTATACTGGTGCCAGCTGACAGAGACCAGCTACCGCGCCGCCCGCCGGAACATTGACGGCTACCGGATGTGGTACTATCCGGAAAAACTGTCCGACCTGTTTGATGTGGACTCGGTATTTGATGCCGCCCGTCCCACCCCGGTTCCGGACATTACCGCAGCCGGAGGAAAATAAAAAGCACGGGAGAGGCATTCGCCTCTCCCGCTTTTTCATTCCCGGATCAGGCACATGGTGCAGGAATTCTGGGACACCGTGCCATCCACATACTCTGCGTAATCTAGTATTTTGCGGAATCCGCACTTTTCGTGGACGTGCAGGGACACGCTGTTTCGCTTGCTGATGTGAGAGTACAGCTTTTCATGCGTGAGCGGCTTCACCGCCTCGATCAGTGCGGCGGCAAATCCCCTGCCCCGCAAGTCCGGCGCTGTTTCCAGCGCCTCCAGCAGCAGACCATCCCAGTACGGTTCCAGCCGCAGCGCGCTGACATACTGCCCGGACACCTGCCAGATGGCATACAGCGCATTCGGCTGGGGGAAAAATTCCAGCTGCAGGTACTCGTAAAAAGCCTGCTCCGCCATAGCGATCTGCCGCTGGGGGGACTCGAACGGGTAAAAGTCCGCCGCATTTTCCCGGTTAGACTCCGCATACACCTGCATCAGCTGCGGAAAATCCAGATCCGCAGCGCACCTGGCGATCAAAAGCATGGACATCCCCCCTTCTCTCCGCTATTTTAACATTTGCGGGCAGCATTGTCAATAGACCGCAAATAATGACGAAGGATTCGGTGCAAAATTCGGAATTCCATGAATTTTGCACCGGAAAAGTTTGGATTTTGCCGAATATCCTTCATGCATTCCGTTTCCATAATCCTGAAAATCGGCGGATATTCAGCCGTTTATTCACACTATCCACAGGTTTTTCCACAGGCTGCATTTTTGAAAGTCTCCCCGGAAATTGTCTGTTTTTGTCGGATTCCGGAGAATCGGGAAGATTCAACGCCCGGGAATTCAGGGCCATCCGCCGAATGCAAAATGAGTATGCAAAATCAGGATGAATATCCCAAAAAATGCAAAAATGCAGGGGATTTTCTGCTCCCCTGCATTTTTATGTTACAGCCGCTCCCCAACGATGGATTTGGTGGCATACGCATTCAGGCGCATATCCGCCGTGTTTCCCGCCAGGAACTCATAATACGCCTGCGCGCCGATCATGGCCGCGTTGTCCCCGCACAGGGACAGCGGAGGCAGGTACACCTGCGCGCCCATCTGCTCGGCGGCCGAAAGGATATCCCTGCGGATGCGGGAATTGGCCGCCACGCCTCCGGCGACGGCAATTTTCCTGCAGCCGGTTTCCTCCATTGCGCGGACAACTCTCGGCACAAGGGTATCAGAAACCGCCGCTGAGAAGGAGGCGCACAGGCTGGGAATATCCAGCGTCTCCCCCAGCTGCAGGGCGTGATGGATCTGGTTCAGCGCCGCGGTTTTCAGACCGGAGAAGCTCATGTCATAGGGATTCGCGCCCGGCTTCGACCGGGGAAGCGCGTATTTTGTATCCTCTCCCCCGTCTGCCGCACGGTCAAGCGCCGCGCCGCCGGGATAGGGCATTCCCAGCACCCGGGCGACCTTGTCGAAGGACTCCCCTGCCGCGTCATCCAGCGTGGTCCCCAGCACATGCATGGAGGTATAATCCCTGACCTCCACGATCATGGTATGCCCACCAGACACCACAAGGCAGAGGAATGGCGGCTCCAGCTCCGGGTAGGCGATATAATTCGCGGCAATATGCCCGCGGATATGATGCACAGGGATCAGCGGCTTCCCCATGGCCAACGCCACGCCCTTGGCAAAATTCACGCCCACCAGCACCGCGCCAATCAGCCCGGGGGCATAGGTCACCGCCACCGCGTCGATCTGCTCCCGGCGCAATCCGGTGCGTTCCAACGCCTGGTCCGCCAGGCCGTAAATAGCCTCGATGTGCATCCGGGATGCAATTTCCGGCACCACGCCGCCATAGATCCGGTGCAGCGCAACCTGGGAAGCAATGCAATCCGTCAGCACCTGCCGCCCGTCCCGGACGATGGCCACCGCAGTTTCATCACAGGAGGATTCCACCGCCAAAATGTTCAATTTTCCCACTCCTTCCTGAGGATGAGCCCATCCTCCATGGGATGACGGTAATAATTTTTCCGCCGCCCCACCTGGGAAAATCCCAGTTTTTCATACAGCGCCCGCGCCGGGGCATTGGTCACGCGTACCTCCAGGGAAAGGCAATGGCTCCCCCTTTCGCCCAGCTGCGCGATCAGCGCCTCCACCAGGGCCTGGGCGACCCCACGCCGCCGGTATGCCGGCTGCACAGCCAGATTCATCATGTCCGATTCCCCCAGGACAGTCTGCGAGCCGACATAGCCCGCCAGGACGCCGTTCTCCTCCGCCACCAGCCAGAGTGACAGCGGATTTTCAAGCTCGGACGCAATGCTTTGCTCCGCCCAGGGGTCACTGAAGCAGGCGCTATCCAGCTCCGCAATGGCGGCGACATGGTGTAGGGACATTCTTTCGATCCGCATCATTTTGCCTCGTACCAGTTGTGGCCGAACTTGGCATCCGCTGTCAGGGGCACGTCCAGCTGCGCCACCTGGGTCATCTCCTGGCTGACCAGCTGCGCCACATCCTCAGCGATCTCCTCCGGGCATTCCACAATCAGCTCGTCATGCACCTGGAGCAGAAGCTTTGCCTCCGGGTAGCATTCACGCAGTGCCCGGTCCACCCGTAGCATGGCCAGCTTGATCAAATCGGCAGCCGTGCCCTGGATGGGTGTGTTCAGTGCGATCCGCTCCGCACCCTGCCGGATGTGGAAATTGGTGCTTTTCAGCTCGGGGATATACCGCTTGCGCCCGTACAGAGTCTGGGTGTAGCCCTTCTCCCGGGCATCCGCCACCACCTGCTTCCGGTAATCCCGGATGCCGGGGTAATTGGCCAGGTATTGGTCGATATACTCCTTCGCCTCCCAGCGGGAAACTCCAATGTCCTCCGCCAGGGAGAATTCGGATATGCCGTAGACGATGCCAAAATTGACCGCCTTGGCATTCCTGCGCTGCAGTGGCGTGACCGACTCCACAGGCGTATTGAACACCTGGGAGGCGGTGGCGGTATGAATGTCCATGCCGCTCCTGAACGCCTGCTGCATAGCCTGATCCCCGGCAATATGGGCAAGCACCCGCAGCTCGATCTGGCTGTAGTCCGCATCCACCAGGACGCAGCCCGGCTTCGGTACAAACATCTTCCGGATCTCCGCCCCCAGGTCCGTGCGGACGGGGATGTTCTGGAGGTTGGGATCGGTGGAGGAAAGGCGCCCGGTAGCCGTGACCATATTCTGGAAAGTGGTGTGGACGCGCCCATCGGACTGTACCGCGTGGATCAGGCCGTCTGCATAGGTGGATTTCAGCTTGGTCAGCACACGGTAATCCATAATGGCGGGGACGATCGGGTGCTGATGCTTCAGCTTCTCCAGCACATCCGCATTGGTGGAATAGCCGGTCTTGGTCTTCTTCACCGGGGGGAGCCCCAGCTTATCAAACAGGATCTCACCCAACTGCTTGGGGGAATTGATGTTGAACGTTTCCCCGGCATAGCCATAAATCAGCGCCTCGCAGTCCGCGATCCGCTGGGACAGCATACTGCCGAACTGCTCCAGCTGCCGGGTATCGATCGCCACGCCCTCCCGCTCCATCCGGTACAGCACCAGGCACAGGGGCAGCTCCATCTGGTAATACAAGCTTTCCATTCCCTGGTCGCAGAGTGCCTGGTGCAGTACCGGGCGCAGCTGCCAGACCGCCTGGGCGCACCCGGCGGCATCCCCACCCTCCACAGATATGCCCAGGAAGCTGGTCGCCAGCTTGGACACGGGATAGTCCGATTGGGACGGGTTCAGGTCATAGGCTGCCAGCTTGGTGTCGAACGCGAAGGGTTCGAAAGCGACGCCCATCTCATCAAGCTGATGCATGGTCGTCTTCAGATCGTGGCAGACTGCGCAGCCGGGCAGCTCCACGCCCATCTGGACCTCCATGGGCGAAAGGACACACACGCCGCCATCCCACGCAACGCCCAGGCTCCCGTCCGCCGCGGGATAAACCGCACAGGGCGTCCCTGCCGCCGGCAGAGAATCCGCTTTGGGAAGCTGCACTGCTTTCGTTTCCTGCCTCGGCGCTTCCGCTTCTGCGCCCTGCAGGCCGTAGCGGTCGATCAGCCGGACGAATTCCAGCTTCTGGAACAGCGCGAAAAGCTCCGGCCGATTGTAGGGCTGGATGATGGCATCCCTGGGTTCAAAATCAATGGGCGCCTCCGGGCGGATGGTGGCCAGGTCGTAGGATAAATAGGCGCTCTCCCGCCCGGCTTCCAGCTTCTCCCGCAGCTTGGGGCGAATGGAAGGGTCCTCCAGATTGGCATAAACCCCGTCCAGGCTGCCGAACCTCAGCAGCAGCTCGGTGGCGGTTTTCGGGCCGACCCCTGCGACACCGGGGATATTGTCAGAGGAGTCGCCCATCAGTGCCTTCAGGTCCACCAGCTTGTCCGGCGCGAAGCCGTATTCCTCCCGGAATTTTGCCTCGTCGTACAGTGTCGCCGTGGTCTGGCCGCCCTTGGTAATCACCAGCTTGATATGCACGTTCCGGTCGATCAGCTGCAGGCTGTCCCGGTCCCCGGTGATCACCACGCACTCCCAGTCGTTATTGGAGCAAATCTTGCCTACGGTGCCGATAACGTCGTCCGCCTCCCAGCCCTGGCACTGGTAAATGGGGATATTCATAGCCTTCAGCACCTGCTTCATCACCGGCATTTGCTGCTGCAGCTCCTCCGGCATTCCGTGCCTGGTGGCTTTGTATCCGGAATATTTTTCATGGCGGAAGGTGGGACCATGGAGGTCAAAGGCGACGCAAACCGCCTCCGGCTGCTCCTCCTTCTCCATCCGCTCCAGGATGTTCAGGAAACCGTAGATGGCGTTGGTGTACAGCCCGTCCCGGGTGGTCAGCGGGCGAATGCCGAAAAAGGCCCGGTTGATGACGGAATTCCCGTCCAGGATCATCAGCTTCATACTTTTCTCCATTTCGTGCCCTGGGGCGTATCGATGATTTCAACGCCTCTGGCTTTCAGTTCATCCCGGATGCGGTCCGCCTCCTGGAAATTTTTCGCTTTTTTTGCGGCGGTGCGCTGGGCGACCAGCGCGTCGATCTCCGGGTCGGCGCTATGCGCGGCCTCCTGCGCCTGCTTCTCCCGCAGCGCCCGGGCCTCAGCCAGCAGGTTCAGGGAAAGCACCGTATCGAAATCCGCCAACGCCGCCAATTTTGTGGCGTCAGAGCACTTGGCCTTCAGCACATCATACACCGCCGTGACCGCCAGGGAGGTATTCAGATCCGCTTTCAGCGCATCGGCGAACCGCTCCTGCAGCTTGGCAAGGGCGTCGCCGTCCACTGTACCGTCTCCCCCGTCCAGAGCGGCGATCCTGGCGATCAGCTTTTCATAGGCAGCCGCCGCATTGTCCAGATTCTCCCAGGAAAATACCAGGTTCCGGCGGTAATGGCTCTGCAGACAGAACAGCCGGTAGGCCATGGGGTCATAGCCCTTGCGCTCCAGCAGGGAAAGGGGGAGGAATTCCCCTTTGGATTTGCTCATTTTGCCGGATTCCGTATTCAGGTGATGCACATGGAACCAGTAATTGCACCATTTATGCCCCAGGTAGCTCTCCGATTGGGCAATCTCATTGGTATGGTGAGGGAACGCATTGTCGATTCCCCCCGCGTGGATATCCAGCTGCTCCCCCAGGTGCTTGATGGAAATGCAGGAGCATTCAATATGCCAGCCGGGATAGCCTTCTCCC
>JAJQHS010000069.1 GCA_021199635.1 Bacillota bacterium | reverse complement strand
TTGGCTTGCAGCTCAATCATCAGCTGCTCCCACGGGGCAAAGGGAATGCCCATCGCCTCCGGCGAAATGCTGCGATAATCAAAGGCCTCATCGCCCTTGTGCTTGTCCAGAATGCGGAGGATTTTGTAGATCACATGGAAGTTGTTCATTCGTCTTCAAGCTCATCGTCGCCGCCGAAATCCGGCGGATCTTTGTCCTTGGCCAGTTCGTCGAATAACTCGTTTAGTTCCCTCAACGATGCTTCTGGATTCTCTTTTGCATATTTTAGCATCTCCTCCTCGACACCGTAACCTTCCGGGGCATTCAGCAGCCAGTCAATGTATCCCCGGTTAAGTTCATCCAGCTTCTCATAAGGCATCTCCTTGGTATCAAAGCGCTCTAAGATGAGCTCCTGAAACTCGGTATACTCTATGCCTTCGCGCCTTCTCATAAATTGACACCTACTTTCCAATTTTGATCTTATAGTCTATTGCAATGCTCCCGTATCCGTCTGCTCTTGCTTTATACATATATTTGCCAAGATATATCGGCAAATATCCATCCTCCGGTGTTGCGTTTGGGTATTTAGTGTTAAATTGCCCTCTCAACATTCCAAAAGTCTGGGGGCTTACTCTTATCTTGCTTTTGTTTGCCTGTAAGGATGGGGCATATTTCGTTTTCTTCGCCTTGCCTCCGCCGGTGGTAAAGCGTCCATTCTTGGGGTCATGGTAGGGATTCGCCCGGGCTTCTTCCGGCTTTTCCTCCTCCATTGTACCATCCGCCGGAACGATTGGCAAGGACTTTTCCTGCGGTTCTTCCGGTTTTTTGTAGCGTTACAATAGATGTGAGACTGGGGTGTAGAAAAAGGCGATTGAGTTTGTTAGAATAAAGTCACCACAACTCCAAACCTAACGAAAGGACCCAATCGCCATGGATATTGTAGCACAGGAAAAGAAACAAAACAAGAGGTATTTGCCCCTGCTTTTCAAAAAAGAATTGCTACCCAATTGCAATTTATGTAGGTTTATGGTAAAATATGTCAGAAAAAGTTGTCACATTTTGATACCAAATGATACCAAAACTTAATCACAACTTAAATGTTTTCCGCCTGCCGGGGTGCTTCCCTTTTGGGCGGGAATGTGCTATAATGCGGGAACATGGCACGGTGTGCCCAATCGATTGGGCAATGGGAGGAGAAGCATGGGAAGCAGACATAGAAAGAGGAAGACAAGCGGCGTCCGGGTGGCGATTCTGGTGCTGGCCGCTGCACTGATCCTGGCGGCGCTGGGCTTCGCGTTTCACGGTGTCCTGGAGTCTTTGGAGGAGATCACCCTGACATTGAACAGCGATCCGGAGATCACCCTGGAGTATGGAGAGGAATATGACGAGCCGGGCGCGAAAGCCATTTTCTACGGAGCGCTGAGCAACCGGGACGGCATAGCGATCGATGTGCGCGTTGAGGGCACGGTGGATACCGGCAAATTGGGCACTTATCAGCTGACATACCACGCAAGCCACAATGGCATCAGCCGCACCGCGGAGCGGACGGTGTACGTGGTGGACACTACCCCGCCGGTGATCACCCTGCAGTCCGACCCCGACAGCTTCACCCTGCCGGGGGAGGAATACGTGGAGGAGGGCTACACCGCGCTGGACAGCTGCGACGGCGACCTGACGGATGCGGTACAGCGCCGGGTGGAGGGCAACACAGTGATCTACACCGTGTCCGATTCCTCCGGAAACGTGGCGGAGGCCATCCGCAGCATTGTCTACGGGGACGATACCCCGCCGGTGATCACCCTGACCGGGGAGCAGGAAATGACCATCACCGCCGGCACGGAGTTCCAGGATCCGGGCTACACCGCTTCGGATAATGTGGATGGGGATGTGACATCCCAGGTCACGGTCAGCGGCAGCGTGGATAGCTACAGCGCAGGAACCTATTCCATTACCTATACGGTCACGGATTCCTACGGAAACACCGCGCAGGTCACGCGCACAGTGACAGTCGAGGCGGTGAAGCAGACAGAGCAGGTGGACCCGGAGGGGAAGGTGATTTACCTGACCTTTGATGACGGCCCAGGGCCTTACACGGAAAAGCTGCTGGCGGTCCTGGAAAAATACAACGCGAAAGCCACATTCATCGTGGTCAATACCGGATATATCTCCCTGCTGTCGGAAATCGCGGAGGCGGGGCATTCCATCGGCATCCACAGCATGACCCACCAATACGCCACCATCTATGCCAGTGTGGATGCCTATTTTGAAGACCTCTACGGGATGCAGGACATCATCTACCAGCAGACCGGCATCCGTACCACGCTGATGCGCTTTCCCGGCGGCAGCTCCAACCGCGTCAGTGCAAAATATTGCGAGGGGATCATGACACAACTGGTGAAGGATGTGACGGACCAGGGCTTCCAGTATTTCGACTGGAACGTGGACAGCAACGATGCCGGCGGCGCGAAAACCGCCGATGAGGTGTACAACAATGTGATCTCCGGCATCGGCACCAAGAAGACGGCTGTGGTTTTGCAGCACGACATCAAGGAGTACAGCGTGAACGCGGTGGAGCGGATCATCCAATGGGGATTGGCCAACGGATATACTTTCCAGGCCCTGACCAGCCAGAGCCCCGGCGCGCACCACAGCATCAACAACTGAAATCGGGAAAGCCGCAGACAATTCCGCGGCTTTTCCTATGCAATGGGGCCGGATTTGGGCAAAGCCAATCAAAACTATTGAAAAAACTGTCGAAGTATGTTAGAATGCTCTTGATTGTAGCATGTGGACGGGATTTTTGGCACATTTTGCCGTTTTTTTCAACCCCTGCACAGCAATTACAGTATGTAAAAGGAAGAAAGAATCGTGAAGTACAATTTAATCCGAACAATCATTGAGAAAAGAAAGCGGGGCATTACCTGCGGCATCCCCTCCTTTTGTACAGCGAACCCCATCGTGATCGAGGCTTGCCTTCAGCAGGGGGTCCGGTTCAATGATTGCGTATTGATTGAAGCAACTGCGAATCAGGTGAATCAGTTCGGCGGCTACACCGGTATGCGCCCGGCGGATTTCCGGGATATGGTGTACGGCCTGGCGGATAAGGTGGGCTTCCCAAAATCCAGCGTGATCCTGGGCGGCGACCATCTGGGCCCGCTGACCTGGCACAAGGAAAACGCCGATTCCGCCATGGAGAAGGCGGAGGCGCTTGTCCGGGAGTTTGTCGCTGCAGGATATAAGAAAATCCATTTGGATACCAGTATGCGCCTGGGGGACGATTCCAGGGAGGTACCCCTGTCCCTGACCACCATTGCCCGGCGGGGGGCGCAGCTTTACCGCGCCTGTGAGGAGGAGTACCAGAAGCTGCTGGAGAAGAATCCCTCCGAAATGCGGCCGGTTTACGTCATCGGCAGCGAGGTGCCCATCCCCGGCGGGGAGCAGAGCGAGACGGATGCCATCTCCGTAACCCGG
Organism: Bacillota bacterium; assembly: GCA_021199635.1. Lineage (GTDB taxonomy): Bacteria > Bacillota > Clostridia > Oscillospirales > Oscillospiraceae > Faecousia. The sequence goes on along the minus strand of JAJQHS010000069.1, from coordinate 8,095 downwards.
GTGGAGGATCTCAAGGCCACGCTGGACACCTATCAGCGGGAGTTCGCCGCGGTCGGTATGCCGGAGGCCATGGAAAACGTGGTGGGCATTGTGGTGCAGCCCGGCGTGGAATTCGGTGATGAAAATATTGCGCAGTATAACCGGGAGGCGACAGCCGAGCTTTGTGAGGCAGTGCGCCAGTATTCCGGCCTGGTGATGGAGGGACATTCCACGGATTACCAGCCCATGTTCCAGCTGCGGGAGATGGTGGACGACGGCATTGCCATACTGAAGGTCGGCCCCGCGCTGACCTATGCTCTGCGGGAGGGACTGTTTGCCCTGAGTATGATCGAGGCGGAGCTGCTGCCGGAGGAGAAGCAATCCCGGTTCAAGACGGTTCTGGATGAAGTGATGCAGGAGGACGACCAGTATTGGGTAAACTACTACCGCGGCTCACCCCAGGCGCTGCATCTGAAGCGGCAGTATTCCCTGTCTGACCGCTGCCGGAATTATATGCAGGATGCCAGGGTACAGGCCGCGATGGAGAAGCTGTTCGACAATATCGACAGCGTGCGGATCCCCAACGGCCTGCTGCGGCAGTATATGCCCAAGGAATTCTTCAAGGTCCGGGAGAATCAGATGAAATGTGACGCCCGGGAGCTGGTGAAGAGCCACATTATCGATGTGGTGGAGGAGTACAACTACGCCACTAAGTGCAACTATATCATCAATTCCAACAATTACCATTCACTTACCTGAAATCGCTGGGGGAGCATATGAACATTCTTTTGCTGATGATGGGCGGGAGCGGCACCCGCTTTGGCGCGGATATACCCAAGCAGTATATTGAGCTGGAGAACCGGCCGATCTTTTCCTACATCCTGGAAGCGCATCAGAATTGCCCGCTGATCGACCGGATCGTCGTGGTTTCCCACGAAAGCTGGATCCAGTATGTGGAAAGCTGGGTCCGCTGGCTGGAGGCGGACAAGGTCAGCGCCGTGGTTGCCGGGGGCGCGAACCGCTCCGGCTCCGTCCGGAACGGGCTGTGTGCCATGCACGACTGGGCTTCACCGGAGGATGTGGTGCTGATCCACGACGCGACCCATCCCTATTGCGATGTCGCTGGGATCGGCAGGATTGTGGAAGCGGTGAAGACCTATGGCGGCGCGACCCTGGGTCAGCCCCAGTTTGACACGGTGTACCGCACCAATGGCGACGGATTTGTGGACAAGGTGATCCCCCGCCAGCTGGTGATTTCCGGCGCCTCACCGGAGGCTTTCCGCTATCAGGAAATTTACGATATTTACGACCATACGGACGAGGCGGAGATGGAGCGCATGACCTCCGCTGGGGCGATCGCCCTGGCACACAACATCCCCATGAAGGCGGTGGACTCGGAGGTTCTGAACCTGAAGATCACCTATCCCCATGATTTTGCGCTGCTGAAGGTGCTGCTGCACAATTATTTCCCCAATGCGAAGCCCTGCTCAGAAGCGGAGAAGCCAGTTTGACAGGAGGCGCGGACCATGTATGCCGGCGTTGTGCATAAACCCCTTGACATTCGCTATGAAGAGATCGATACCCCATCTCCCGCATCCGGGGAGGTGCTGGTAAAGGTAAAGTATACCGGTATCTGCGGCTCGGACGTTCCCAGAGTCAATGCGGACGCCTGCCATTATTTCCCCAATGTTCTGGGGCATGAGTTTTCCGGCACGGTGGCCGCGCTGGGCGAAGGCGTGACCAGCCGGGCCGTGGGGGACCGGGTCGCGGGCATCCCGCTGATCCCCTGCATGAAATGCCCGGATTGTATGCGGGGGGATTACTCCCTCTGCGCCCACTATAGCTTTATTGGCTCCCGCAGGTTCGGGAGCTTTGCGGAATATGTGGCCGTCCCCGCGGAGAATACCTTCGTGCTGGACGACAGCATTTCCTTCGCCCAGGGGGCGCTGTTTGAGCCGTCCGCGGTGGCGTTGCATGGCATCCGCTGCGCGGATTATCTGCCGGGAAAATATGCCGCAGTCATTGGCTGCGGCACGATTGGTCTGCTCACGGCGCAGTGGTGCCGGATCCTGGGCGCGCGGAAGGTCGCCGTGTTCAACCGGGGCAGGGAGCGGCTGGCACTTTGCGGAAGCCTGGGCGTGGATGCGGCGGTCTGCACCGCGGAGGGCGATTATTCCGAAACGGCCCAGGCGCTGACCGGCGGCCATGGCTTTGACTATGTATTTGACTGCGTTGGCTCGGAGGCGACCATCCATCAGGCGTTCCGACTGGCGGGGAACCGCGCCCATGTGTGTATCGTTGGCACGCCCAAGGAGCCGGTGCAGTTCACCGTGCCCCAGTGGGAGCTGCTGAACCGGAAGGAGATGCGCCTGACCGGCTCCTGGATGAGCTATTCCGCGCCCTTCCCCGGGGATGAATGGGCGGAAACCGCCGCAGCATTCGCCTCCGGCGCGTTGAAGCTGGAAGCGTCCATGCTCCACGGCATTCTCCCACTGAGCCGGATCGACGAGGCGTTCGCCCTGTTCCGCACGCCAGGCGCGGTGAAGGGGAAAATCCTGATCGACAGCGAGGCGTGATCCCGCCGATCCGAACGGGTTCCCCGGATAGATTTTGCGTTGGGTGGTATGGATATGCAGGAAAATGCGAAGCGTTTTTCCATATGGCTCCGGCGGCTGGCAAAAGGGCTGGTCTGCCGGGTCATTCTTGCGCCCTATTACTGGATATGCTGCCGCAAGCCGGTGGAAAAGGGGCTTGTGGTCCTGGCGGACGGCCGCCAGGAATCGCTGCCATACTCCATGGAGGCGCTGCGTCATGCGCTGGATTCGGTTCCAAACATTCGTGTCGCGGAGTATTTTCATAATTATTCCTTTTGTGGATTTGCTAAGAGCTTAAAGATCATGCTGGGTTTTCTGCCGCTGTACGCCCGGGCGGAGTATGTTTTCCTGTGCGACAGCTATCTGCCCTCCACCTGCTGCAGGAAGCGGCGGGGGACGACACTTGTTCAGATGTGGCACTCCTGCGGGCTGATGAAAATGGCAGGGCAGGATTCACCGGAGGAATCCCGGAGCATGCTGAAGACCCAGTACCGGAATACGGACGTGTTCACCGCATCCTCTCCTGCGGTGTCGGACGTGCTGTCCAGGGCACTGCTGGTCCCCAGGGAGAATTTTTCGGAGGCCGGCGTCAGCCGGATGGATCTGATGTTCCGGGACGCGTACCAGGAGGAGATGCGCCGCCGCTTTTTTACGGAATATCCCCAGTACCGGGGGAAAAAGATCGTGCTTTGGGCGCCCACCTTCCGCGGCGATGGCCAGAATGGGTACCTTGTCGGGCAGGAGGCGGTACTATCCCTCCAGGCGGAGATGACGGACAGCTGCGCCATCCTGATCAAGACCCACCGGCTGTCCAACAGCCGCCAGATCAATTCCCCGGTCCGCTTTTCCGCCAGCCAGCTTCTCCCTGTGGCGGATGTGCTGATCACGGATTACTCCTCTATTTACTATGATTACCTGCCCCTGCGCAGGCCGATCATCCTTTATGTGCCGGATTACGAGGCGTACCGCACCCACAGGGGGCTGTACGTGGACTACCGGGAGATCGCGGGATTCATTGCCCGGGACGGGGCACAGCTGCGGGAAGCGCTGACAGATCTGGATTCGTGGGCCAATGCGGCATATTTCCGGAAGCTCGACGCCATGTGGCAGACCCACATGGCCTACTGCGATGGCAGAAGCACGGAAAAGCTTCTGACCGAGCTCGGCATTCTGCCCGCGCCGGAGGTGCCGTGATGGCGCCGCTGCAGTCGGTGTTCCGGCTGAACCAGGCGGATTTTTGCCGGGAATGGGTGGAACAGATGGGAACCGGCCGGGAGCTGGCCGGGATCACATTTGCCTTTTATGCGCCCTGCGAGGTGGTTCAGTCGGCGGCATGCGCCATTCTGAAGGCCCACGGCGCATCCTATGCGCAGGAGCCGGAGCTGGCCATTCGCCTGGATGGGTGCTTCCCATCGGGGCAGACGGGAAAGCGGATCGTGTTCCTTTCCGCGCTTGACGGCGAGGTGCAGGAGCCGGATACGGCCATGGTCGTTTCCATCCCGCCGCTCTACGGCGCTGGGCTGCCGGAAAGTTGGGGAACCAATGCCACGCTGCTGAACGATCCCAGCGGTTCGGGAATGCATGTGCTGGATTTTTTTCGGGCGCTGATACGCGCCGCGGCGGAGTATGCCCCCGGCTGTAAGGCGATTTCTCCGGAGGAATCTCCGGAAACCCGGCAGGAGCGGCTGGACGAGCTGCGCCTGTTGGCGGCGCACCCCCAGCGGCGGTATTACGATGACACAGCCTACGGCGGAAAGCTGCGGCAGCTCCAGCTGGTGCAGATGAAATGCCTGCTGGAGCTGGACCGGGTGTGCCGGGAGAATGGGATCACCTATTTCCTGGGTGGCGGCACCCTGCTGGGCGCAGTCCGTCACCAGGGCTTTATTCCCTGGGATGATGATGTGGATGTGATGATGTCCCGGGCGGATTTTGATCGTCTGGCGCAGATTGCGCCCCAGGCGGTGGACGCGGAATTTTTCTTCCAGAATTCGCGGACGGATGCCGCGTACCACAGCCCCTTCGCCAAGCTGCGCATTCGGGGGACGCGGTTCACAACGCCCTTTTCCAGCCGCTTCCCGGAGATGCACAATGAGATTTCCATCGATATTTTCGCCCATGACGCAGGGCCAAGAAGTCCATTTCTTCTAAAAATTCACATTTTTCTCACACGTTTTACCCGTTCCATGGTCTATCATAGGTGGGACGGCTCGCCGCTTCAGTTTTATGGCAAGCTCCCATGGCTTTGCGCCGTGGTCAGCGCTGTCACCGGACGGATGTCCATGCGCCGCCTGGAGCAGATCCAGCACTGGGTGATGACCTTCTGGAACCGCTGGAACACCGGCAGGCTGTATGACGGGATGGGGGAGCACCTGTCCCACGGAAGCTTTGACGCCGGGATCCTGGAGGAGGGGACCCAGCTGACCTTTGAGGGGCACAGCTTCCCCGCGCCGAAGCGGTATGACGAGTATCTTCGCTTCTCCTATGGGGAGGATTATATGCAGTGGCCGCGCCCCGGGCTGCGGGGCAGCCACCATGCCGCCGTGGACTTTTCCCTGGGACCTTACGAGCAGGGAGCCCAAGAGGGCGGCGAATCATCATTCAAGTGAGGTAATCGCTTTGGAGGAAGTACAGAATTTCACAGATTCCGCAAGGACCCAGTTCCACCAGAAGCTGCAGACGCTGACCCAACTCCATTCATTCTGCCGGGAGCGGGAAATTCCCTATTTTGCCGTGCGGCTGCTGGCACAGCTCATCCATAACCCTGAACTGCTCACGCAGGAGCGGGCACTGTCTGAATGGACGGTGGGCATCCTGCGGAATGGGTTCTGCGCCTTCCGGGAGCAGGCGCGGTCCTGCGGATTCCTGGTGGACGAATGCCCGGACGGCAGTGTGGCTGTGCGCCTGGCACAGTCCGATGCGCCGATTTATATGGAGGTTTACGACGCGGTACCTTCTCAGCTGGCGGCGCAGAAGCAGTTCCTGGAGGCAGTTGCGGAGAAGCGGGAAGCGTACCGCAACGCGCCGGACGCTGCCGCTGCACAGGAGGCTTACGCCGCACTGACTACGCTGGCGCAGAGCCAGCAGGAGGATTCCCATGGTATGGTCGCCCCGCTGCTTCGGGGGGATGGGGCGCCGTTCAGCCGCGCGCTGCTGTATCCGCTGAAAAACCGGCGTTTTTTTGACTGCATTGTTTCTGTGGGCGCGGACAGCACCATCTGGACGGTGACCGAACCCCAGCCTCTCGCTGCGCGTCGGCTGGAGGTCCTGCGCCGGGTGGACCGGCTGTGCCGCCGGGCGGGTATGCCCTATTTCGCCATTTCCAAGCTGGACATCAGCAGCCGGATGTACGGGGATCTGATGCCGGAATTTGGCGAATCTGCCATGGAAATCGGAATGATGCGCAGGGATTTCGAAAAGCTGAGTCAGCTGTTGGCAGAGGATCCCGGCGAATTTGTGGTATACCGCACGGACGCTAACGGTGTCCGCAACGGCAAGCTCCGGGTGACGATCCAAGCGTTTGCCGGTACGGATGGGCAGCCGGAGGAAATACTGCAGGTCCTGCCGTATGATTTCCTGCCGGACACGGAAGTGGAGCGCAAGCAGTTCCTGTCTGAGCTGCGGACGCTTTACGCGGCCTACCGCGGCGCGCTCCGCTACGACCGGGAGCACCCGGAGCAAACGCCTACAGCCCCACCGCTGTATGAAAGCATCCGGAAGGCGGCCACCCGGTATGACGGCCCGCAGACGCAGACGGGATTCCTTGCCTATGTTGAGCTGGACCAGTCCAAAGTGCTGAAATACCATCAGGTTTTCCCAGTGGTGGATGATAAGATGGGGGATTTTGAAATTTGCTGCACCGCGAATCCCTTCCTCTGGGCGCAGAGCGCCAACCCGTTTTACAATGAGGCCGCCAATCAGGGAAAAACGGAGATCCTGAAACGGCTGAACCGCCTGTGTGATGCCCATGGGATAACCTGGTTCGCCATTGCAGATCTGCTTATCGGCGCGGTGACCTATCATGATTATGTTCCGGACAAGCCGGAGGCCAACTGGGACGTTGCGCTTTTGCGGAAGGATTATACGCAGCTGGTGCAGCTGCTTCGCGCCAGTGCCGGGGAATACGGCCTGGAGCTGCGGGAGTACCGGGACGCTTCCAAGCATTTCCCCCAGGCTACCAAGTCGCTGCACCTGCCGGATTCCAGCTGGAACACCGGCGCGATCCGCCTGATTCCGTTTGACAAAATCCCGGAGGTCTACGATACCCGGTATGCGTTTGCCAAAAAGGTGGACAGGCTGAATAAGCTGTTCCGGCAGCTTACAGATTATGAGTTGACCGGAAAATGCAGCCTGTCCCAAAAGGAAATCCGGAAAGCGCGGAAGAAATACGGGCCGGACGCCCTGAATGCGCTGTACCGGAGAATTGATTCGCTGGCGCAGACGTATAACGGGGATGGGCAGACCCATCAGTATGGACGGATCGCCCTGGAAAAATCCAAATACATTCCGGAGAAGGAGCTTTTCCCGCTGGCGCAGACACCTTTCCGGGACATTGCGATCCGGCGGCCCGCGGACTATTCGGTCTGGACCCCGGTGATCGACGAGGCACTCCATACGCAGGTGAAATCAATCCAGCAGGCAGACCTGGTTCTGATCGATAAGCTGGATGAGATCTGCCGCAAGCTGGATATTGGGTATTTTGTCTGCGGCGGCTCTATGCTGGGGTACATGCGCCACGGCGGCTTCATCCCCTGGGATGACGATGTGGATGTGGCAATGTTGCGCAAGGATTATGACCGCTTTTTGGCGGAGGCACCGCAGTATCTGGATTCCCGGTTTTTCCTGCAGACCAGAAAGTCCGACCCGACCATTCCCTACCTCTTTTCCAAGCTCCGGCTGAACAATACGGAGTATGTAACCAAATACAACGAACGCCGCCCGTTCCACAAGGGTATCTGCCTGGACATTTTCCCCTTCGACTATATTCCCAATGGTCCCAAGGAGCGGGAAGCTTTCAATAAGGAAGTAGCGCGGCTTTCCCGGGCACATAACCGCATTGTCAACAATCAGATGCCCGACCCCATTGACCCCATCCGTCCCAGGAACCTGCGGGAGGTCTATTACCGCGGATATGGCATGCTGAAGCGCCTGTATTTCTTCTGCCATTCCCTGAAACGCTCCCAGAAGAAGTACTTGGCAAAGGCCACCAGCCTGAATGACCGCGCAGAGGCGCTTGGGCTGGATACGGTTGCCAGCTTTGTGCCGTCCTACACATACATCCGGATAGACGATCTTCTGCCTTATCGGGATGTGACCTTTGAAGGGCACCGGATCAAGGTGCCCAATCATCCGGAGGTGTTTTTGCAGATGCAGTACGGGGATTATCTTCAGCTGCCGCCGAAGCACGAGCAGGTCGCGCACCGGCTGGTGCGCTGGAGCGTGGACCTGAAGGCGGATGCGGAGCGCAGAGCTGCCAATTCCCAGGGCACAGAGGCGTCGGTATGAATGCGCCGGATTGCGAAGGC
>JAJQHS010000111.1 GCA_021199635.1 Bacillota bacterium | reverse complement strand
CGTCCGGGTCTACATCGCCCAGAAGCGGAAAATCTCCGTGGGCGATAAGATGGCCGGCCGCCACGGCAACAAGGGCGTAGTTTCCCGGGTGCTGCCGGAGGAGGATATGCCCTTCCTGCCGGATGGCACGCCGCTGGACGTGGTGCTGAATCCCCTGGGCGTGCCGTCCCGTATGAACATCGGCCAGGTGCTGGAGGTTCATCTGGGCTACGCGGCCAAGGCGCTAGGCTGGAAGGTTTCCACCCCGGTATTCGACGGCGCCAACGAGAAGGATATCCGGGATACCCTGAAGCTGGCAGGCCTGCGGGAGGACGGCAAGACCGTCCTGTACGACGGGCGCACCGGTGAGCCCTTCGACAACCTGGTGACCGTAGGCTACCCCTACTATCTGAAGCTGCATCACCTGGTGGATGATAAGATCCACGCCCGTTCCACCGGCCCCTACGCTCTGGTCACCCAGCAGCCTCTGGGCGGCAAGGCCCAGTTCGGCGGCCAGCGGTTCGGCGAAATGGAGGTCTGGGCGCTGGAGGCTTACGGTGCGGCTTACACCCTGCAGGAGATCCTTACAGTGAAATCCGACGATGTGACCGGCCGTGTCAAGACCTACGAGGCCATCGTCAAGGGCGCGAACATCCCCAAGCCCGGCGTACCGGAGTCGTTCAAGGTCCTGGTCAAGGAGCTGCAGGCGCTGTGCCTGGACATCCGCGTGCTGGACGAGAACGGCAACGAGATCGAGCTGAAAGAGGACGACGACGATGACGAGATCGTCTACACCTCTGACCGGGAGGATGAGCAGGTCCTGGGCAGCACCGAGGAGGTGCTGGATTCCGGCTTCGTCATCGACGAGGACGGCCCGGAGGATATTATGGATGTGTTCGACGGCAGCGAGGAATCCAATGCCGACGATTACGAAGATTAAGGAGGCGCGAGTATGGCAGAAGCCACCTTTGATGCCATTAAAATTGGCATTGCTTCGCCGGAAATGATCCGGCAGTGGTCCTACGGCGAGGTAAAGAAGCCGGAAACCATCAATTACCGCACTCTGAAGCCCGAGCGGGACGGCCTGTACTGCGAGAAAATCTTTGGACCGACCAAGGACTGGGAGTGCCACTGCGGGAAATACAAGAAAATCAAGTACAAGGGCAAAATCTGCGACCGCTGCGGCGTTGAGGTCACCAAGGCCAAGGTCCGCCGGGAGCGGATGGGGCATATCGAGCTTGCCGCCCCGTGCAGCCATATCTGGTACTTCAAGGGGATCCCCTCCCGGATGGGCCTGATCCTGGACATCAGCCCCAAGGTACTGGAGAAGGTCCTGTACTTCGCCGCCTATATCGTCACCGACCCCGGGGACGCCCCTCTGGCGCTGAATCAGGTTCTCACCGAGAAGGAGTACCGGGATATGCGGGAGAAGTACGAGGACGATTTCGACGCCGGGATGGGCGCGGAGGCCGTGAAAAAGCTGCTGGAGCAGATCGACCTGGACGCCCTCTCCCAGCAGCTGCAGCAGGAGCTGAAGACCGCCTCCTCCCAGAAGAAGCTGCGCATCGTCAAGCGGCTGGAGGTCGTGGAGGCTTTCCGGGAATCCGGCAATAAGCCCAGCTGGATGATCATGGATGTGCTGCCGGTGATCCCGCCGGACATCCGCCCCATGATCCAGCTGGACGGCGGGCGGTTCGCTACCTCCGACCTGAATGACCTGTACCGCCGGGTGATCAACCGGAACAACCGCCTGAAGCGGCTGATCCAGCTCAACGCCCCCGACATCATCGTGCGCAACGAGAAGCGGATGCTCCAGGAGGCTGTGGACGCCCTGATCGACAACGGCCGCCGGGGCCGCGCTGTGACCGGCGCCAACAACCGGGCGCTGAAATCCCTGTCCGATATGCTCAAGGGCAAGCAGGGACGCTTCCGCCAGAACCTGCTGGGCAAGCGTGTGGACTACTCCGGCCGGAGCGTTATCGTCGTCGGCCCGGAGCTGAAGCTGTACCAGTGCGGCGTGCCCAAGGAGATGGCCATCGAGCTGTTCCGCCCCTTCGTTATGAAGAAGCTGGTGTCCGACGGTCTGGCTAACAATATCAAATCCGCCAAGAAGATGATCGACAAGGGCCGCACCGAGGTATGGGACGCGCTGGACGACATCATCAAGGACCGCCCGGTCATGCTCAACCGTGCGCCTACGCTGCACCGCCTGGGCATCCAGGCCTTTGAGCCGATCCTGGTGGAGGGACGCGCGCTGAAGCTGCACCCCCTGTGCTGCACCGCGTTCAACGCGGACTTCGACGGCGACCAGATGGCCATCCACGTGCCCCTGTCCGCCGAGGCGCAGGCGGAGGCCCGGCTGCTGATGCTCTCCGCCAACAACCTGCTCCGCCCGCAGGACGGCAAGCCCGTCACCGTGCCCACGCAGGATATGATCTTGGGCGCGTACTACCTGACCTATATCCGTCTGGGCAAGGCGGAGAAGGGCGCGGAAAATGTAGTGATCTCCGCCCCCGGCGACAGCCAGTGGGAAGCCGGCCAGATCGTGGACGCCGACGACTTCCTGGCCGCGAACAAGGCGCTGAAGGCCGAGGGCAAGACGCCCGCCGAATTCCGCCCGGTTCACGCCTACTCCAGCACCGATGAAGCCACCGCCGCCTACGCCGCCGGGGACATCGGCCTGCACGCGCCCATCCTGGTGCGCTACGGCAAGATAATCGACGGGGTGATGCAGTACCGCATCATCAACGCCACCGTCGGCCGCCTGATTTATAACGAGCCGATCCCCCAGGATTTGGGCTTCGTGGATCGCAGCGATCCGGCGAAGCTGTTCGACCTGGAGGTGGACTTCCTGGTGGATAAGAAGCAGCTGGGCCGGATCATCGACAAGTGCATCCGCCGCCACGGCTTCACCATCGCTACGGAGATGCTGGACCAGATCAAATCCCTGGGCTACAAGTATTCCACCAAGGGCGCAATTTCCGTATCCATCGCGGATATGGAAGTGCCTGAGGTCAAATACCAGATGATTCACGAGGCAGAGCAGAAGGTGGTGGAGATCGAGCAGTTCTACCGCCAGGGCTTCATCACCAACGACGAGCGCTACCGCCTGGTGGTGCAGCAGTGGGAGAAGACGACTGCCGATGTCACCGATGCACTGCAGGGCAATCTGGACGAATTCAACCCCATCTACATGATGGCGGACTCCGGCGCCCGTGGCTCCATGGCGCAGATCCGGCAGCTGGCCGGCATGCGCGGACTGATGGCGGATACCACCGGCCGTACCATTGAGATCCCGGTCAAGGCAAACTTCCGGGAGGGCCTGAGCGTTCTGGAGTACTTCATCTCCTCCAGAGGCGCCCGGAAGGGCATGACCGATACCGCCCTGCGGACTGCGGACTCCGGCTACCTGACCCGCCGAATGGTGGACGTTTCCCAGGATGTGATCATCCGGGAGCACAACTGCGGCACCACCAACGGCATTTGGGTGGGCGCGGTCTACGACAAGAACGGCGACATCGTGGATTCCTTTGGCAACCGCATCCGCGGCCGCTACCCTGTCCATGACGTGCTGCATCCCGTGACCGGCGAGCTGCTCCACTCCAAGGACGTCATGATGATGCCCGAGGACGCGGCGAAATTCGAGGCCGCCGGGATCGACAAGATTTATATCCGCACCATTCTGGCCTGCCGCGCGAGAAGCGGTGTATGCGCCAAGTGCTACGGCATGAACCTGGCCACTTCCAAGGAGGTGGACCTGGGCGAGGCGGTCGGCATTATCGCCGCCCAGTCCATCGGCGAGCCGGGCACCCAGCTGACCATGCGTACCTTCCACTCCGGCGGCGTGGCCGGTGACGACATCACCCAGGGCCTCCCCCGTGTTGAGGAGCTGTTCGAGGCGCGGCGTCCCAAGAAGATGGCGCAGATCTCCGAAATCTCCGGCACCGTTTCCATCGACGAATCCCACCGCTCCGCTATGCGTACCATCACGGTCACGGCGGACGACGGCGAGGTGAAGGAGTACCAGGTCCCCTACTCCGTGGGCCTGAAGGTCAGCCACGGCAAGTCGGTGCAGAAGGGCGAGCCGATCACCGACGGCGCGCTGTACCCCCAGGATGTGCTGCGGATCTCCGGCGTGGAGGCTGTGCAGGATTATTTGGTGCAGTCCGTGCAGGCGGTGTACCGCCAGCAGGGCGTGGAAATCAACGATAAGCACATCGAGGTCATCATCCGCCAGATGATGCGCAAGGTGCGCGTGGAGGATCCCGGCGATACCTCGCTGCTCACCGGCACCGTGGTGGACACCTTCGAATTCGAGGATGCCAACACCGCCCTCCAGGCGCGGATCGACGCCGGAGAGACCGAGCTGAAGCCCGCCACCGCCACCGCGGTACTGCTGGGCATTACCAAAGCCTCCCTGGCCACGGATTCCTTCCTGTCCGCCGCCTCCTTCCAGGAGACCACCAAGGTACTGACCGACGCCGCCATCAAGGGCAAGGTGGATCACCTGGTGGGTCTGAAGGAGAATGTCATCATCGGCAAGCTGATCCCCGCCGGTTCCGGCCTGATGGCCTACCGGGATTATAAGCCCGGCGCTACGCCTCCCTCCCGGCTCCCGGACGAGGAACTGCCCGACGCCGTAGCCTACTGATGGCTGCGCTGACCCCGTAAAAATGCATAAGCTCCCACCTGGGCGCGACGGTTCATGCTGCGTTCCCCCGGGTGGGAGCTTTTTCGTATAAAAGCGGATCTGTGCAATTCCGATAAAATCTCTTCGATTCAGCCTTGACCGATTATGGATAATGTGGTACAATCGGCTTGGAAGCCGCTTTGACAACATAAGATGCAAAGCAAACAAAGTTACCTATTTACGATTTTAAGGGGAAACCAATTATGAAGTACATAAAGTTTGCGGCGGCAGCCATCCTTATGCTGTTTTGCTTTGTTCTGAGCGGCGAACTTTTCCAAATGCATCTGGTGGGTTTCACTTCTTCGTATTACACCATTTCCATAGACATCGCGGACAGGGAGCAAATGTGCAGCGTGGTCACCTCCGTGACAGAAGCGTATGGTGAGCATGTCTTTGCCGTGCAGCGTAGTACGTCCGACGCATTCCATTCTCAGCTGACGATTTATGCCGACGGGGACACCCAGGCTCTCCTTTGCCGTGCTCAGGACCTGGCAGAGGGTGAGGCAAAAAGCTTTTTCTCCGGGTCTACAGAGGTCCTCTTCCGCCCCTTTGCTGAGGTGGTGGAAGACGAAGATGTAACTGCCTTTTATTTTACCGGGTCGAAGGATACCATCGCCGCGATTCGCGACGCCCTTTACGATCAGATTCCCACATCCTACTTTCACAAAGGGGATCCTTCCATAGAGGGGAGCATGATGTGCGGGATCTGGTGCGTCGCGCTGCTCTTTATCCTGCTGCTGACCTGGGCGGACATCCAGTTCAGCAAAAAATCCGACTTTCTGAAGCTGGCCATGGGAAGCTCCGTTGGCAGAATGATCCTGGAGAAGATCCTGCTGGATGCGGCCGTCCTGACCGCAATCGCTGCCGCCGCCTATCTTGCCCTGAGGGGCACCGTATACCTCCGCTTTCGGCTGGATTTTTGCCTGGCCGCAATGCCGGTCTTCCTGGCGCTCAATTCGCTGATGTATCTCACGCTTCTGCGGGTGAATTACAAGGAAGTGATCTACGGCGCCAACATCAACGGCAAGCTGCTGGTAAACTCCTATGTGGTGCAGGCATGCGTAGCGATTTTGATGGTCGTCTCCCTGTCCTTCAATCTGATCGCCATTCAGCAGAGCCGCAAGGGTCTGGCGCCTTACGACACGATCGAGCAGATGGACGGGTACTATGCTTTGTCGATCACCCCGGCGGATTCGGTTTCCGTGGAGGACGGGTCGCTGTATGTGCTGAAAATGGATATCCTCCTGGAATCATACCGGCAGGGCAGCCTGCTGCTCTCCACAGTTATCACGGATTATGGCGACAGTGAGGAGAATGTGATCCTCCTCAACGACTTGGCGCTGGACACCGTCGTATCCGACCCGGATGTGCTGGGATGCGAGTCAGAGGCCGACTTTATCATCTTCATCCCGGGAGCACGGTCCGGCGAAATCGACTGCGAGAGCATGGAAGATTTCGCGCATGCCGCTGCAAGCTCCTTTGGATTGGAGGAATACAGCTATGAAACGAAAGAATACACCCATGTGGATGTGGTGTACTTTGACTTTCGGTCAGACGCTTCCAATTTGCCTTACGGCTCTGAGCTGGCGTCTGACCCGATCATGGTGTACTGCAATCTGTCCGAGGCGACGCTTCTGGCGCTGCAGGAAAGCCATGAAAGTGGGTCCGGAGCCTCGTATATCTTTGAATCCCTGATTTTCAAAATGGAGGACACCGCGCAGCTTTCCGAAGGTGTGACTGCCCGGCTAAAGGATGCGCAGCTTCTCAGTGTGATCGAGCTGTGCGGCCAGTATAAGGCCAGCCTGCTGCGCGGCCTGATCATGAACTCCGTGGTCAGCATTTTCCTGCTGATCCTGGGGGGACTGCTGATTTCCATGATCGTGAAATTGGAGTACATGGTACACGCCAAGGAGCTGGCACTACAGAAGATCATGGGTTATACCCTCCTTCAGCGCAATGCCGTGATTTTGGGCCTGGAAGCGTTCGCGGTGTCCATTGCGTTTATCACCGGTGTCTTCCTGTCAAAAATGTATGGTCTGTTTGACATGTGGACGCTGACGGTGATCAGCCTGGCCGTTCTGCTCCTGAATTCCACCTTTTTGCTGGTAAACATGGGCGCTGCCGAACGGCACAATACAGCACACATTCTCAAAGGGGGCAGCTTATGATAGAAATTCAGAACCTATGCAAGCGGTTCGAGGACAAGGTCCTTTTCGACAATTATAACTACTCCATTCCCGACGGCGGATTCGTCGTGTTCTGCGGCGAAAGCGGCTGCGGCAAAACAACGCTGCTGAACATGATCGGCTGCCTGGAGCCACCGGACAGCGGTTCTATCCTGATCGATGGGGTGGATATATGGAAAATGCGGAATAAGCGGGACCTGTTCGCCTGCAAGCTGGGCTTTCTGTTCCAGAATTTTGCCCTGCTGGAGGGGAAAACCGTTGCCCAGAATCTGGAGATCATACAGAAAAAATCCCGCACCCAAACCAGCGTGACGGAAGCATTGGAGGCCGTCGGCCTTGCCAACAAGCTGGGTACACGGGTCTATAAGCTCTCCGGCGGAGAACAGCAGCGGGTAGCATTGGCCAGACTGATGCTGAAAAAATGTGACGTCATCCTGGCGGACGAGCCAACCGGCTCCCTGGACGATGAGAACGCAGATACCGTTATGGATATTCTGCACCTTCTGAACCAGGCAGGGAAGACGATCATCCTGGTAACCCACAGCGAAAGAATCATTAGCCGGGAAAGGCAGGTTGTTCATTTATGAATCCATTTTCAGAGGAAAACCGGGTATTGACCCTGAAGCGGCTGGCAATTCTCCTCGCCGCCATTGTGGTCATTTTTGCCGCGATCAACGCCATATGGTATTTTGGCTATTATCAAAGATATCACATCCTCTCAAGCCAGATGGAGAGCTACTATCAAGCCGGTATTGAGGAGGAGTCGTTTCTGCGGTATTCCATGGAGGTGGGCGACTATACCGTCACCCTGAAAATGCCAAGCTATCTGTCAAGCAGCGGCTTCATTACAATTGAACCGTCAGAGGGCTACACGGCCTGGCTGGATGAAGACGGGAACATTGTGGAATCCACCGGCATGCTCGTCACACTTTATATCTGGCCGGAGTATTTCGTCAACTACGAGGTGGGGCTGTGGTTTTATGATGACGCCGCCGGCATTAGTTACCAGGTCACCATGACCTCCGACATGGAGATCGCGCGTGCAGACGAAATGGATAACGCGCTCGTAGAAGAGATACAGAGTTTAATATCCGAACACCAGGACGAGATCGATGCGCTGCTGCGCGTAGCCGCAGACAGCCTGGACATCCACCTGGGAGAATATTAAGGCATAGGAACGCTGCCGGGACACCATAGCCCCGGCGGCTTTTTTCTGCCGAAAAATAGGGCGGATGGGTATTGACATCGGCAGATGACTGTGCTATCATGCCAGGTAGAGAAAATCCTATGAGGGAGTAGCAGGCGCGCCCCAGGGCGTGTAATGGGTCAACATTCCCGGTATTTTACCTGGCCCATTTTCATCTGCAAGACTCATGTAAGCGCCGGGCTGTGCATGATCCCCCTTTCTGCTGCATCCGCACACGGCATCGGCTGTGGCGGATTTTTTATGGATCCCTGGGCCAAGAGCTGCCCAATACACAAGGAGCGTGCAAATTATGGATATGGTTCAAGCGGTACTTCTGTTCGTAGTGGGGCTGATCCTGCTCATCAAGGGCGGGGACTGGTTCGTGGACGGCGCCACCGGCATCGCCCGGCGGTTCCACATCCCGGAGATCATCGTGGGTGCAACGGTGGTTTCCATCGGCACCACGCTGCCGGAGGTCATGGTTTCCGCGTCCTCGGCGCTCACCGGGCACGGGGAGATCGCCTACGGCAACGCCATCGGCTCCATCATCTGCAACACCGCCCTGATCGCCGCCATCACCGTGGCCGTGCGCCCCGGCTCTGTGGATACAAAGTCGCTGAAAATGCCGGTGCTGTTCTTCTTCGGCTCCGCGGCGGTGTACTGCGTGGCCGCCTACCTCATCGGCGCGTTTGACCGCTGGATGGGGCTGCTGATGCTGGTGATTTTCGCGGTGTACATGGTCGTGACCGTGCGCCAGGGGCTTCGCGCGCCGGCGGAGCCTGCCCAGGACAGCCCGGAGGCGGGTGAAAAAGCCTCCGCGCTGTGGAAGGAATTGCTCCTGCTGGTGATCGGCGCGGCGCTGATCGCCGTGGGCGCGGACCTGCTGGTGGACAACGGCACCATCATCGCCCAGCAGCTGGGCGTTCCGGAATCCGTCATCGCCCTGACCTTCGTGGCGCTGGGAACCAGTCTGCCGGAGCTGGTGACTGCCATCTCCTCCCTGGCAAAGGGCCACGGGGCGCTGTCGCTGGGGAATGTGATCGGCGCGAATCTTTTTAACCTGGTGCTGGTTTCCGGCGTGTCCGTGACGCTGGCGCCCTTTGAGGTGCCCTGCAGCAGCACCATCCTCGGCCAGAATGCCTCGCTGGTCATGGAGATCCCCGTGATGCTGTGCGTAATGCTGCTGCTGACCGTGCCCGCGCTGCTGCGGGGGAAGCTCAGCCGCTGGCAGGGCGTGACGCTGCTGTGCATCTACGCGGCCTTCTGCATCGTGCAGTTCGCCATGTGATCCGGAAAATATGGAATTGTTGTGAAACTTTTCGAATTCCCCTTGCGTTTGCGGGAATTTTGCGGTAACATAATGGTAGGTCATTCCCACATTATGAAAGAAAGGCTCGATCCATATGATTAAAGTTGATATTTCCAATGTATGGGGCCGACTGTCCCTGCCGGACCTGCTGGCAGTGGAGAGTGAGGTCGCCGCCGCCCACAAATCCCTGACGGACGGCACCGGCGAAGGCAACGATTTCCTGGGCTGGGTGAACCTGCCCACCGCTGAGGAAACCGCCGAGATGCGCCGCATCCGCGCCGCCGCCCAGCGGATCCGGGAGGACAGCGACGTATTCGTGGTCATCGGCATCGGCGGCAGCTATCTGGGCCCCCGGGCAGCCATTGAGCTGATGCAGGGCTGCAACCACAACATCGGCAAGGGTAAGGGCGACCCCCAGATCTATTTCGCCGGCAACACCCTGTCCACCCGCGCCTTCAACGAGCTTCAGCGTCTGCTGGAGGGCAAGGATTTCTCCGTAGCGGTGATCTCCAAGTCCGGCACCACCACAGAGCCGGCCATCGCTTTCCGCTCCCTGCGCTGGATGCTGGAGCGCAAGTACGGCACGGATGCCGCCCGGAAGCGGATCTACGCCATTACCGACCCCTGCAAAGGCGCGCTGCGCCAGATGGCCACTGAGGAGGGCTGGGAAACCTTCGTCATCCCCCCGGCAGCCGGCGGCCGTTACTCCGTTCTGACGCCGGTGGGTCTGCTGCCCATGGCGGTGGCAGGCATCGACATCTGCAAGGTCATGTCCGGCGCCAACCAGGCCAAGGAAACCTACAATAGCCTCCGCTCCTTCGAAAATCCGGCGTGGCTGTATGCCGGTGCGCGGAATATGCTCTACCGCAACGGGAAAGCTATGGAAATCTTTGTGTCCTTCGAGCCGGGCTTCCGGATGTTCGGCGGCTGGTGGCAGCAGCTGTTCGGCGAATCCGAGGGCAAGGACGGCAAGGGTATTTTCCCTGTGGCCGCGGAATTCACCGCCGACCTGCACTCCCTGGGGCAGATGATCCAGCAGGGCGAGCGGAACATTTTCGAGACGATGGTCCGCTTCGACGCGCCGGAGCAGAAGGTGACCGTCGGCTCCGACTACAAGAACCTGGACGGGTTGAATTACCTGGCCGGCAAAACGCTGGACTATGTGGATGAGCAGGCGTTCCAGGGCACCGTGGCGGCGCATGTAGAGGGCGGCGTGCCGGTGATCACCATGGACATGGGCGCGCTGAACGATGAGAAGCTGGGCGAGATGTTCTACTTCCTGGAGCTGTGCTGCGGCATTTCCGCGTATATGCTGGGGGTCAATCCCTTCAACCAGCCCGGCGTGGAATTCTATAAGCGCAACATGTTCAAGCTGCTGGGCAAGCCCGGCTATGAGGACTGAGGAAAATCTCCCCACTTTTCCAAAATTCCCTATTGCAAAATCCCGCTTTAGCTGGTAGAATTACGGTACAGCCAAATCTGGCATCGCAAAGGAGGATAAATCCGATGATTCATGTAATTATGGGCCTGAAGGGCTCCGGTAAGACCAAGAAAATGATCGACTCCATCAACGACGCACTGGTCCACGCCAGCGGTGATGTGGTGTGCATCGAGTATGGCAAAAAGCTGACCTACGATATTAACTATCGCGTCCGCCTGGTGGATTCCAAGGAATACGGCATTTGCAACAGCGATATGCTCAAGGGCTTCCTCAGCGGCCTGCATGCCGGTAATTTCGATATTACCAACGTATACATCGACAATCTGTATAAGACCATCGGCTCTGACCGGGCCAATGGTGAGGCGTTCGTGGCCTGGTGCGCGGAGTTTGCCGCGACCAACGATATGAATGTCACCATCACCATCTCGGACGACCCTGAGGCCGCCTCCGAGGCTGTCAAGCAGTATCTGTAAATCCGGAACCGGAAAGCCCCCCCCCGGATACCCCCCGGGGGGCCGGGTTTTTTTTTCATCAGGCGTGGGGGGGGGGTTGGCAAGGAGGAAATCCCGGCCCGCCGGTCAAACTCCGCCCACATAGGCAGCGTTTCACACTGCCCGGCGCGTGGACAATCCGCAGCGCCAGGTTTCAGGCAAGTCACCGGAGCTAGGGAGCCTTCCATGTATTCCAGTATCTCCCCCACCGTGTACTCCTCTGGCCCGCGGCACAACAGATAGCCGCCGCCCTTTCCGCTGTATCCCCGGAGAAACTGCCCCTGCACCAGTTCCTTTACGATGATCTCCAGGTATTTCTTGGATATCTCCTGGCGCCGGGCAATATCCTTCAGCGGGATACAGCCCTCCTCCGGATGGTGTGCGATGTCCAGCATTACCCGCAGTGCATACCGTCCCTTGGTAGAAATCATTTTGCCACCCGCCTTTCCCATTTTGCGCCTATTATACCATGGGGTAAATGGAAAAATCAAGCGGCAATCTTCATTGTTCCGATCACACTGACAGGAGACTGATTTTTTCAAAGTCCATAAAACCTATTGACATAGTAGGTCAATTGGTATATAATACAGCCATCGGGCAAAATAGCCACTAATGAATTCAGAAAAGGGAGAATCCGGAAATGAGCAACTATCGATTTGAAACCATGCAGCTCCATGTGGGGCAAGAGCAGGCAGACCCGGCTACTGACGCCAGAGCCGTCCCCATTTACCAGACCGCCTCTTACGTGTTCCACAACTCCGCCCATGCGGCGGCGCGCTTCGGCTTGACCGACCCAGGGAACATTTACGGGCGCCTGACCAATTCCACACAGGAGGTTCTGGAAAAGCGAATCGCCGCCCTGGAGGGCGGCGTGGCGGCGCTGGCACTGGCCTCCGGCGCGGCGGCTGTGACCTATACGATCCAGGCGCTGGCGGAGGCCGGGGAGCATATTGTGGCGCAGAAAACCATTTACGGTGGCAGCTATAATCTGCTGGCGCACACCCTGCCAAGATACGGAATCACTACCACCTTCGTGGACGTCCACAATCTTTCCCAAGTGGACGCGGCGATTCAAAGCAACACCAAGGCCATCTTCCTGGAAACCCTGGGCAATCCCAACAGTGACATTCCGGACATCGACGCCATCGCGGCAATCGCTCATGCCCATGGCATCCCCGTGGTCATCGACAGCACCTTCGCCACCCCTTACCTGCTCCGCCCCATAGAGCATGGCGCGGACATCGTGGTTCATTCCGCCACTAAGTTCATCGGCGGCCACGGCACCACCCTTGGCGGGCTGATCGTGGATTCCGGCAAATTCGACTGGGCAGCCAGTGGCAAATATCCCGCCATTGCCGCGGCGAGCCCGAGCTACCACGGCATTTCCTTCGTGGATGCCGCAGGAGAGGCAGCTTTTGTCACCTATGTTCGAGCGATCCTTCTCCGCGACACCGGCGCAACTATTTCCCCTTTCAATGCATTCCTGCTACTGCAGGGTGTGGAGACCCTGTCCCTGCGGCTGGACCGTCACGTGGAGAATACAAAGCAGGTGGTAGCCTATCTGGCGTCCCACCCCCAGGTGGAGCGGGTCAACCACCCCTCGCTGCCGGAGCATCCGAATCATGCCCTGTATGAGAAGTATTTCCCAAACGGCGGTGCATCCATCTTCACCTTCGAAATCCAGGGTGGGCAGGTGGAAGCCTGGAAATTTCTGGATAATTTGAAGATTTTCTCCCTGTTGGCCAATGTGGCGGACGTCAAGAGTCTGGCTATCCACCCGGCTACCACCACACATTCCCAGCTGTCAGCAGAGGAACTGCTGGACCAGAATATCAAGCCTAACACCATCCGGCTGTCCATCGGCACGGAACATATCGACGATATCCTCGCCGATTTGGAGGCGGGCTTCGCCGCCGTCCGGGGTTGATGCTGTTTTATTCCCCGCAATGGCCGTGATGGCACCCGTGGCCTTCGCCGTGGTGGCCGCAGCCGCCCTCGTGGTGCCCCTCATGGTGCTGGCACTGCACATTGGGATTGTAGGCAAGCGTGCCCGCCAGCAGAGCCTCTACCGCGGCGTCCGCGTCCCCGGACACGCCGCCATACAGCCGGATGCCGGCGGAGGCCAGCGCCGCCTGCGCGCCGCCGCCAATGCCGCCGCAGATCAGGACATCCGCGTGCAGCGCGTTCAGCACCTCCGCCAGGGCGCCATGCCCCTGGCCGTTGGTGCCCACCACCTGGAAGGACTGGATTTTCCCGTCCTCCACATCGTAAATTTTAAATTGCTCAGTGTGGCCAAAATGCTGGAAAATCTGGCCGTTTTCATAGGTAACTGCGATTCTCATTGTGGTTTCTCCCTTCGGTATTTGAAATTGCTGATTGATTTCCTGCTTAAAGCAGTCCATGCCGCAGAATCGGCTGCCGCCGCTGCAAAGCCGGTATTCCCCGCCCTGGATCCGCAAGGGGCGGCCGTCCACCAGCGCGTCCGCCAGCTTCCGCCTGGCGGAGTCGTAAATCTTCTGGGCGGTGGTGCGGGCGACCTGCATCCGCTGGCTGCACTGCTCCTGGGACAGGCCCTCCCGGTCGATCAGACGGATGGACTCGTACTCGTCCACGGTCAGGATGACCGGCTCCTGCCCCGCGCTGCCCTCCGATGGGGTAAATTCCAGGTTCCGGGGGAACCGGCAGATCATTCTGCATTTGGTGGGTCGTGCCATCGCTTCGCCTCCCTGCGCTTACTGCATCCGCATTATATTCCAGTTTCGGGCATATGTCAAGAACGATTTCCGGCATATGCCCCAAATATCGCCCGGCGCAGAAAAAAGGCACCAATCTGCCGATTCGTGCCTTTTCCGCGGGCGGTGCCCGGAATTATGGATTTTCAGCTGTGGGGATTGGCCCCGTGCCGGTAAATTCAGCGGATTTTCCGCCCGTTCAGAACCGCTTCCACCAGCTTTTCTCCGTCATAGCGGAGCTTCAGCAGGAAGAACGGCGCGTCCTGCCACAGCAGATCCAGGAAAATGGCGTCGCCTTCCCACTTGGGCAGGCTGTCCAGAAACTCCCGGCTGACCCATTGCAGGTCGCCCTCGTCGCACTCCGTCAGCGCGCCCTCGAAGCCGTCGGCGGTGAACAGGTACATATGCTCCCCCTCCCAAGGGCCGGTGGTCAGGAAGGTGATTACGCCCCGGCAGCGCCAGGAGGTCAGGGTCAGGCCGGTCTCCTCCTTCGCTTCCCGCAGCAGGCATTCGTCCGGGGATTCCTCCCCCTCGAATTTGCCGCCAATGCCAATCCACTTGTCCTGGTTGACGTCGTTTTTCTTCTTCACCCGGTGGAGCATCAGCACCTGATCTCCCTGGGTTACATAACACAGCGTAGAATTGTACATAGCCTCATTCCTTTTTCATCAGCGAGATCGCGTTGTGCAGATTCCTCACCGCCACCTCGCTGTGGCCGTCCTCCCGCTCGCCGTCCAGCGTCCAGGGCATATCCGGGCTGGCGTGGATAACCATCTGGTGGCTGCTCAGGAAGGTGATCATGGAGCAGTTATACTTCTGCGTCCGCAGGGCGTGGATGCACTCGCCGATTTCCTGCGCGGTCACCGGGGCGCGCACCAGCAGCAGCTCGAATTTCCCATCCTGCATATCCACCTGCTTGGGGTCCAGCGTGAGGATTCCGCCCACGGAGGTGGAATTGCTGATGGCGCCGAACAGGAAATCGTCCTCGATCACTCCATCGTCCAGCTCGATACGCACATGCTCCGCCCGAATCTGGGAAAGCTCCTGGATGCCCTCCAGGATATACGCAGTGTGCCCCAGCGCATTCTTCACATCCTGGGGCGTGGCATAGGAAGCCTTGGTAAAGGCGCCGAAGGACGCCACATAGGAAAAATACCGGTCTCCGAACTGCCCTACATCGTAGGACACCGGCGTCCCCTGGACGATCTGGCGGGCGGCCTGCAGAATATTGGTTGGCAGGTGCAGGCTGGCGGCAAAATCGTTGGTGGAGCCGCAGGGAATATAGCCCACCGGCGTGCCGCAGCCGCTGCGCAGGATGCCGGTGATGGTTTCGTTGAAGGTTCCGTCGCCCCCGGCGCACACCACCAGATCCACATCCGCAGCCCGGGCGGCGGTAACCTCCACGGCGTCCCCCTGCCCGGAAGTGATGTAGGTAATCACCTCGTAATCCGCGCGGTTAAAAATATCAATAACATCCAGAAGGTTCCGCGTCATCCGGCGCATCCCCGCTTTAGGGTTGACAATAAACAGCAAACGTTTCATGCAATTCCCGCTCCGATTCCAGTTTCTATTATTATATCCCGGCGAAGAAAAAACCGCAAGGGATCGGAAAAATGTTCACGATTTCTTTACAGGGCGGAAATCGCCGCCGTCAGCGCCCGGACAATGGCCTCCAGCGGCAGGCTGGGGTCCCCCTGCTCCGGCAGATACGGCACATGGAGGAACCCCACCCGGGTGTCCGTCCCGGCGAAGCGGTGCAGCAGGGTGTAAAGCACATCATTGCACACATACGTCCCGGCAGTGTTGGATACCCTGGCGGGCACCCCGGCAGCGCGGATGGCTGCGGCCATCGCATCCACCGGAACGGTGGCGAAATAAGCCGCCGGCCCCTCCGGGCAAATGCGCGCCCCCTCTGGCCGGAAGCCCCGGTTGTCCGGGATCCGGGCGTCCCGGATGTTCACAGCGATCCGCTCCGGGGTCACCGCGTCCCGCCCGCCGGCCTGGCCGACGCACACGATGGCATCCGGGCAAAATTCCCGGGCGCGTTCCAGCACAGCTTCTGCAGCTTCCGAAAAAGCGGTGGGGATCTCGAGTTTACATAACACATATTCCCCTACCTGCTCCGGCAGCTGCGCCACCGCCGCCCAGGCGGGATTGACGGAAGCGCCGCCAAAGGGGTCGAATCCGGTGATCAGCAGTCGCTTTTCCATCGGCGCACCTCTCACCGGAAGCGGTATCCCGCGTCCAGCAGGCGGCTCAGCGCCGTGTTGGCCTGCTGATCGGTGAAAAGGGCCGTGAACCGCTTATCCACCACCAGTGCCTCCAGGCTCAGCTCCAGGCGCCCCATGGCAGCCAGCTCCGCGAAGCCGTCGCTGGCTCTGCTGCCGGACAGGTACCGCAGCGCGCTGTGCACCCCGTTCTCCGCCGGGATGGGGCGCATCCGCACACCCAACGCCGCCGCCTTCTCCCGGTTGGCGTTCCAGGCGGCCAGAAATTTATCTTCCATTGGATTTCTCCAGGATCAGCGGGCCATCCTTCTCCGCCAGAGCCGCGGCGATGTACTGCGCCGCCTCCTGCGCCGGGAGCGTCACCTGCTCCCCGGTGGTCATATTCTTCACCGAGCATTTCCCCTGCGCCAGCTCGTCTTCCCCCAGCAGCACGGCAAAGGGGACGCCCAGCTTATCCGCATAGGCCAGCTTCTGCTTGAATTTCTTCTGCTCGCCGTAAAGCTGCACCCGCAGCCCGGCGCTGCGCAGGTCTTCCGCCAGCGCAATGGCGGCGCCCGGCTGGGCGGTCATCGGCAGCACCAGGGCATCCGCCGGGGCGGTCGGCAGGTCAGGGTTGAACAGTCCCAAATCGTCCAGGACGAAAAACAGCCGTGTCAGCCCGATGGAAATGCCCACCCCGGGCAGGGGGCGGTCGATGTAGTAGCCCGCCAGATTGTCGTACCGCCCGCCGGAGCAGACGGAGCCGATCTCCGGATAGTCCAGCAGCGTGGTTTCGTACACCGTGCCGGTGTAGTAGTCCAGCCCCCGGGCAATGGTCAGGTCCACCGCAAAATTCTCCTGCGGGACGCCGAAGGCGGCCAAATTCCCGGTGACTGCCTGCAATTCTGCCAGCCCCAGGTCAAAGATTTCGTTCCGCCCGGCGTAGCTCTCCAGGGCGGAGAGCACGTCCGCATTGTCCCCGGAAAGGTTGGTAAAATGCAGGATTTCCGATGCCTGGGCGGGGGTAATGCCGCAGTCCTCCACCAGAATGGCGGCGACTTTGTCCGGCCCGATTTTTTCCAGCTTGTCCACGGTTCGCATAATGTCCCCGCTTTTTTCCTCCAGGCCCAGCATAGCATAGAAGCCGGTGAGGATTTTGCGGTTATTCACCCGGATCTGGAAGCGCCGCAGGCCGAAGCCCCGGAAAATTTTGCAGATAATAGCGGGGATCTCCGCCTCGTTCATGGTGTCCAGCTTGCCGTCGCCCACAATGTCGATGTCCGCCTGGTAAAATTCCCGGAAGCGTCCGCGCTGGGGCCGCTCCCCCCGGTAGACCTTGCCGATCTGGTAACGGCGGAAGGGGAACACCAGGTCGTTATAGTGCAGCGCCACATATTTCGCCAGCGGCACCGTCAGGTCGAAGCGCATAGCCAGATCATTGTCGCCCTTGGAAAAGCGGTAAATCTGCTTCTCCGTATCGCCGCCGCCCTTGGCCAGCAGGATCTGCGCATCCTCGAGCACCGGCGTGTCCAGGGGTGCGAAGCCATAGGCGGCATAGGTATCCCGAAGGATCTGGGTCATTTTCTCGAACTGCGCCTGTTTAGCCGGGAGCAGCTCCATAAAGCCGGACAGCGTTCGGGGCTTGATAATATCCATGATGATTGTCCTTTCACAGCGGTAAAAATGAGAAAATGCCGCCCGCCAAACGGCCGGGCGGCAGGATCGGTTGGAATCAGTACCTGGATTTTGTGTGCAGCATTTCCCGCCAATCCAGGTCACCTCTTTGCAGGCCCATGATAAACATCTCGGCGCTGGCCAGATTGGTGGCGATGGGCACGTTATGCTTGTCGCAGTGGCGGATGGTTTCCACCATCTGGGCATCGTCCCAGGGGTCGGTGGTGTTGGGGTCGGTGAACAGGAGGACCAGATCAATTTCGTTGTAGGCGATCCGGGCGTTGATCTGCTGGTGCCCGCCCTGCTTATGGCTGAGCAGCAGGGTAATGGGCAGGCCGGTATTGTCCGCGATCAGCCGCCCGGTGGTGGCGGTGGCGAACAGGTTATGCTTGCTCAATACGCTTTTATAAGCGGTGCAGAACTGAACCATCAATTCTTTCTTCTTATCATGTGCCAGAAACGCGATGTTCACTCTTGATCACTCCTTCTATCGTTTACCGGATGGATATGGGGACCGGCATCCCTTGGATTCTTTTTGCAATGCGACAGCAGGCGGCTGCGGCGCCCTCCTGCGTGTAGCGCAGCAGCGGCGTATCAAACGCAGCGGCCAGGGTAACGTCAGGGTCCTCCGGCACAATGCCCAGCAAGGGCAGGCCGGTGCGGTCCATCACATCATCCACAGTCAGGCGCATGGTGCTGTACAGCTTTTTCGTCACCCGGTTGACCACCAGCCGCACCTGACGCTTGCCCATTCGCTCCAGCGTGTCCGCGGCCATGGCGGCGTCCCGCATAGCGGCAGGATCGCCCGCGGTCACCAGCACAACGCGGTCCGCGTTGGCGGCGCAGAGGCGGAAGCCTGCGTCGATCCCCGCCGGCGCATCCAGCAAGACATAGCCAAATTGCCCCCGGGCGTCCTGGAGCATCCGGCGGAAGGCCTCGGGGTCAATGTCCTGCGGCTCGCAGTTCAGCGGCGCGGTCAGGAAGGACAATCCCGGGTAATCCGGGTGCCTGGCGGCCTGGGACAGCGTGTAGCGCCCGCTGCACACATCCAGGAACGATAGCGCGCCGGACTCGGAAAGGCCCAGGGAAAGGTCCAGGTTCCGCAGACCGATGTCACAGTCAATGCACAGAACCTTCTCCCCGGACTGTGCCAGGGCGGTGGCGATCCCGGCGCACAGGGAGGTTTTGCCTGTGCCGCCCTTGCCGGAGAGAATCGCGATCCGTTCGCCCATGCCATCGCCTCCCAGCAGAGTTTCTTCCATTATAAAGCAATTTCGCACAAAAAGCAAGAGCAAATCCTAGAAAAATGGAGTTTTCATTCATCAGATTCCACAAAACCCGCTGCTGCGCTACCGGTTGTCCTTTCAGGATTCCGGGGATGCTTTCCCGTCCCGACATTTTCCGCCGGACGGCGCGGCGCCCGGGTGAGGAAGAATTCACAAATTGTTAACGCATATTTGCAAATTCCCTCTTGCTTTTTTCGCAGGGTGTGCTATTATGTATTAGCACTCAAACAAAAGGAGTGCTAAACCCGTAGATAAATGCAGGCCGGGCTTGCCCCAGGTCTGCGGTCTAAATAATTTTTTGTTTGGAGGCTTTATCAATGACACTCAAACCCATGGCAGACAATGTGCTCCTG
Source organism: Bacillota bacterium (assembly GCA_021199635.1). Lineage (GTDB taxonomy): Bacteria > Bacillota > Clostridia > Oscillospirales > Oscillospiraceae > Faecousia. Next base: position 37,581 of record JAJQHS010000111.1, on the reverse strand, counting down.
AAGCAGCACGAGGCCGCTGAAACCACCGTTTCCGGCATCATCCTGGCAACCACCAACAAGGAAAAACCCGCAATTTACGAGGTCGTTTCCGCTGGCCCCGGCACCAAGGACGTGACCATGACCGTAAAGGTCGGGGACAAGGTGGTCGTCGGCAAGTACACCGGCAGCGAGATCAAGCTGGACGGCGAGGAGTACAAATTTGTGAAGCAGGACGACATTCTGGCCGTCGTGCTGGACTAAGGTAGGAGGAATTTATTATGTCTAAAATGATCGTTTATGGCGAGGACGCCCGCAAGAAGCTGCAGTCCGGCATCGACCAGCTGGCCGACACCGTGAAAATCACGCTGGGACCCAAGGGCCGGAACGTGGTCCTGGGCAAGAAGTACGGCGCGCCCCTGATCACCAATGACGGCGTGACTATCGCCAAGGAAGTGGAGCTGGAGGACCCGTTTGAGAACATGGGCGCGCAGCTCATCCGTGAGGTTGCCACCAAGACCAACGATGTGGCCGGTGACGGCACCACCACCGCTACCCTGCTGGCCCAGGCCATCACCCGCGAGGGTCTGAAGAACCTGTCCGCCGGTGCCAACCCCATGATCATGCGCAAGGGCATCGACAAGGCAGTGGAAACCGCCGTGGCCTCCATCAAGGAGCATTCCGTTCCGGTCAACGGCTCCGCGGACATCGCCAGAGTCGGCACCGTGTCCTCCGGTGATGAGTCCGTGGGCGCGCTGATCGCCGAGGCCATGGAGAAGGTCGGCACCGAGGGCGTGATCACCATCGAGGAGTCCAAGACCGCAGAAACCGGCCTGGAGGTCGTGGAAGGCATGCAGTTCGACCGGGGCTATATTTCCCCGTATATGGTCACGGATACCGACAAGATGGAGGCCGTGCTGGACGATGCGCTGATCCTGATCACCGATAAGAAGATCTCCTCCATCCAGGAGATCCTGCCCATCCTGGAGCCGGTGGTGAAGGCCGGCAAGAAGATGATGATCATCGCCGAGGATGTGGAGGGCGACGCCCTGGCCACCCTGCTGGTGAACCGTCTGCGGGGCAATTTCAACTGCGTCTGCGTCAAGGCCCCCGGCTTCGGCGACCGCCGCAAGGAAATGCTCCAGGATATCGCCATTCTCACCGGCGGCACTGTCATCTCCAGCGAGCTGAACATGGAGCTGACCGAGGCGCAGATGACCGATCTGGGCCGTGCCCGTCAGGTCGTTGTGACCAAGGATACCACCACCATCGTGGACGGCGCCGGTGACCCCGAGGAGATCAAGGCACGCGCCCATCAGATCCGCGCTTCCATCGCCACCACCACCTCCGACTATGACCGGGAGAAGCTCCAGGAGCGTCTGGCGAAGCTGTCCGGCGGTGTGGCCGTCATCAAGGTCGGCGCTCAGACCGAGGTCGCCATGAAGGAGCTGAAGCTGCGTGTGGAGGATGCGCTGAACGCCACCCGCGCCGCTGTGGAGGAAGGCATCGTGGCCGGCGGCGGTACTGCCCAGGTCAACGCCATCGGCGCTGTGGAAGCCCTGATCGATACCCTGTCCGGGGATGAGAAGACCGGCGCGAAGATCGTGGCCACTGCCCTGCAGGCGCCCGTCCGCCAGATCGCGGAGAACGCCGGTGTGGACGGCAGCGTGGTGTACGAGAAGATCCGCACCTCCGAGAAGGTGGGCTACGGCTACAACGCCTACACCGAAACCTACTGCGACATGATCGCCGAGGGCATTGTGGATCCCACCAAGGTGACCCGCTCCAGCCTGGAGAACGCCGCTTCTATCGCCGGGTGCGTGCTGACCACGGAAACCCTGGTCGTGGATAAGCCCGATCCCGCTGCGGATGCCGCGGCTGCCGCCGCTGCTGCCCAGGGCGGAATGTATTGATCCGTTCGCCCATTCCTGCGCAAATTACCCCTGCCTCCCGGTCCCGGGAAGCAGGGGTTTCCCTTTTTCCTGCCGCCTATGGCCACGGCACAGCAGCGGACGCAGCGCAAAAAGGCTGCCTCACCGACCGGTGAGGCAGCCTTGCATGCTGCTATGGTGAAATTAATCCATGATCTCGGTAACAACGCCGGAACCGACGGTGTGGCCGCCCTCACGGATAGCGAAGCGCAGGCCCTTCTCGATAGCGATGGGGGTGATCAGCTCAACGCTCATGACCACGTTGTCGCCAGGCATGCACATCTCGGTGCCCTCGGGCAGGGTGATGGTGCCGGTCACGTCGGTGGTACGGAAGTAGAACTGCGGACGATAGTTGTTGAAGAACGGGGTGTGACGGCCGCCCTCTTCCTTGGACAGGACGTAAACCTGGCCCTTGAACTTGGTCAGCGGGTGGATGGAGTTGGGCTTCGCCAGAACCTGACCACGCTCGATGTTCTTCTTGTCAATGCCACGGAGCAGCGCGCCGATGTTGTCGCCGGCTTCTGCGTAATCCAGCAGCTTGTGGAACATTTCGATATCGGTGACCACGGTGTTCAGCTTGTCCTCACGCAGGCCAACGATTTCCACGGGCTCGTTCTTCTTGACAATGCCACGCTCCACACGGCCGGTCGCCACGGTGCCACGGCCGGAGATGGTGAACACGTCCTCAACGGGCATCAGGAAGGGCTGGTCGGACTTACGGTCAGGAGTGGGGATCCACTCGTCAACCGCGTCCATCAGTTCCTTGATGCAGGCATACTCAGGCGCATCGGGATCCTTGGAATCGGAGATCAGGGCGTTCAGCGCGGAACCACGGATGATGGGGGTGTCGTCGCCGGGGAAGCCATAGAAGTCCAGAGTCTCGCGGACTTCCATCTCAACCAGCTCCAGCAGCTCCTCGTCGTCCACCTGGTCGCACTTGTTCAGGAACACCAGGACAGAGGGCACGTTCACCTGACGGGCCAGCAGCAGATGCTCCTTGGTCTGGGCCATGGGGCCGTCGGAAGCGGCGATAACCAGGATCGCGCCGTCCATCTGCGCAGCGCCGGTGATCATGTTCTTGATATAGTCGGCGTGACCCGGGCAGTCAACGTGGGCGTAGTGACGCTTCTCGGTCTGATACTCCACGTGGGCGGTGTTGATCGTGATACCACGGGCCTTCTCCTCAGGAGCCTTATCGATGGAGGCGTAGTCAGTGAAGTCAGCGCCGCCCTTCATGGCCAGGTACTTGGTGATCGCAGCGGTCAGAGTGGTCTTGCCGTGGTCAATGTGACCAATGGTGCCCACATTTACATGGGGCTTGTCTTTGATAAATTTCTGCTTTGCCATTGGAAAATCCTCCTGTTTATGAATGTGATTTTATATGATGATTCTAATTCAGCACGCAATCATCGCGGTCTGCACCCATTGTACTACAAAGTGTGCAGAAACACAAGAAAAATTTTGGGGAACCGTTAAAAAAGCACCGGTGAACCGAATTATCCTCTCGTGTGGGCCTTGATGATCTCCTCGCTCTTGGACTTGGGCAGCTCGGTATAGTGGCTGGGCTCCATGGAGTACTGGCCACGGCCCTGGGTCTTGGAGCGGAGGTCGGTAGCATAGCCGAACATCTCCGCCAGAGGCACATTGGCGTCCACCTGGACGGAGCCGGTTCGGGTGATCTGACCCAGGATATTGCCCCGGCGGGCGGTAACGTCGCCGATGACCACACCCATATAATCGTCAGGCACCACGATGGCAACCTTCATGATCGGCTCCAGGATGGCGGGATTCGCCTTCCGGCAGGCCTCCTTGAACGCCATGGAACCGGCGATCTTGAACGCCATTTCGGAGGAGTCCACCTCGTGATAGGAGCCGTCGAACAGCGTGACCTTGACATCCACCACCGGGAAGCCCGCAAGCACACCGGACTGCATAGCGCCCTGGATACCGGCGTCCACCGCAGGGATATACTCCTTGGGGATGGCGCCGCCCACAACGGCGTTGATGAACTCGTAGCCCTTGCCCGGCTCATTGGGCTCCACACGGATCTTGACATGGCCGTACTGGCCCTTACCGCCGGACTGGCGGGCATACTTGGTATCCTGCTCCACGCTCTTGCGGATGGTCTCCTTATAGGCCACCTGAGGCGCGCCTACGTTGGCCTCCACCTTGAACTCACGGAGCAGACGGTCCACGATAATCTCCAGGTGCAGCTCGCCCATACCGGCGATGATGGTCTGGCCGGTTTCCTCATCGGTGTAGGTCTTGAACGTCGGGTCCTCCTCGGCCAGCTTGCTCAGAGCGATGCCCATCTTCTCCTGGCCGGCCTTGGTCTTCGGCTCGATGGCCACGCGGATGACCGGCTCCGGAAACACCATGGACTCCAGGATGATGGGATGGTTCTCATCACACAGCGTATCGCCGGTGGTGGTGTTCTTCACGCCCACGGCGGCGGCAATGTCGCCGGCGTAAACGGTGTCGATGTCCTCCCGGTGGTTGGCGTGCATCTGCAGGATGCGGCCCAGGCGCTCCCGAGTGCCCTTGGTGCAGTTCAGCACTGTGCTGCCCTTTTCCAGAACGCCGGAATACACCCGGAAGTAGCACAGCTTGCCCACATAAGGATCGGTAGCGATCTTGAAGGCCAGCGCGGAGAAGGGCGCTTCATCGGAAGCGGGGCGGAAATCCTCCTCCTCCGTATCGGGGTTGATGCCGCGGATGCCCTTCTTATCCAGGGGGCTGGGCATGTAGTCCACAACCGCATCCAGGACCTCCTGGACGCCCTTATTCTTATAAGAGGTGCCGCAGACCACGGGGACCATTTCATTGGCGATGGTGGCCTTGCGGATGGCGGCCTTGATCATGTCAATGGGGACTTCCTCGCCCTCCAGGTACATCATGGCAATGTCGTCGTCCAGCACGGAAACGGCATCCATCAGCTTCTCGTGGTACTCGTTGCAGATGTCCACCATGTCCTCCGGAATGTCCTCGACCCGGACATCCTTGCCCAGCTCATCATAGAACACATTGGCCTTCATGGTGATCAGGTCCACATTGCCCTTGAAGAATGCCTCGGAGCCGATGGGCAGCTGGATGGGAACGGCGTTGCACTTGAGCCGCTCGTCGATCATCTCCAGCACCCGGTAGAAGTTCGCGCCCATGATGTCCATCTTGTTGACGTAGATCAGGCGGGGGACCTTATATTCGTCCGCCTGGCGCCAGACGGTTTCCGTCTGGGGCTCCACGCCGCCCTTGGCGCACAGCACGGTGACTGCGCCGTCCAGAACGCGCAGGGAGCGCTCCACCTCTACGGTGAAGTCCACGTGACCCGGGGTGTCGATGATGTTCAGGCGGCAGCCTCTCCAGAAGCAGGTGGTAGCGGCGGAGGTGATGGTGATTCCGCGCTCCTGCTCCTGCGCCATCCAGTCCATGGTGGCGGAGCCGTCATGTGTTTCGCCGATTTTGTAGTTACGGCCGGTGTAAAACAGGATACGCTCGGTCGTAGTGGTCTTGCCGGCATCGATGTGTGCCATGATGCCGAAGTTTCTGGTATTTTCCAGAGAATACTGTCTAGGCATTTTATGGTATCTCCTTCGTTACCAACGGAAATGTGCGAACGCCTTGTTGGCCTCAGCCATCTTGTGGACGTCTTCGCGTTTCTTGACGGATGCGCCGGTGTTGTTCGCGGCGTCCATGATCTCAGCGGCCAGCCGCTCCTTCATGGTGTTCTCGCTGCGGGCGCGGCTGTAGGCGGTGATCCACCGCAGACCCAGGGTCTGACGGCGCTCGGGGCGAACCTCGATAGGCACCTGGTAGGTAGCGCCGCCGACACGGCGCGCCTTCAGCTCCACAGCGGGCATAACGTTTTCCATTGCCTGCTGGAACACCTCCAGGCCGTTTTTGCCTGTCTTGGTTTCCACGATTTCGAACGCACCATACACGACCTTCTGGGCGACGCCCTTCTTGCCGTCGAGCATGATGCTGTTAATGAGCTTGGTAACCAGAACGGAGTGGTACTGGGGATCCGGCAGGATCTCTCTTTTGGGAACATTACCTCTTCTGGGCACTTTGCTTCCCTCCTTCATATATAAAATGATTTCATCGGTACTCGAAAGTGTTACTTTCGTTGTGCCTGGCCAGAGGTTTCTATACACAATATATAAAAACGCTTTGGCAAGGCTCTGCCTTGCGAAAGGGCGTGGGAAATGCAATTGGATTTTGGCGGCAGGGAATTACTTCTTCTTACCAGCCTTGGGGCGCTTCGCGCCGTACTTGGAGCGGGACTGCATCCGGTTCTGCACGCCCTGGGTATCCAGAGTGCCGCGGATGATGTGGTAACGAACGCCAGGCAGGTCCTTGACACGGCCGCCGCGGATCAGAACCACGGAGTGCTCCTGCAGGTTGTGGCCGACGCCGGGAATGTAAGCGGAAACTTCCATACCATTGGTCAGACGCACACGGGCGATCTTCCGCAGGGCGGAGTTCGGCTTCTTCGGGGTGGTAGTACGCACAGCGGTGCACACGCCACGCTTCTGGGGGGAGGGCTGGTTGGTCGCCTTGTTCTCCAGGGTGTTCAGACCTCTCTGCAGTGCAGGGGCGGTGGACTTGTAGCTGGCCTGCTGACGGCCGTTCTTCACGAGCTGATTAAAAGTAGGCATCAAATTTCTCCTTTCTTTTGTTCTCACCGTTCGGTGGGTATTTATTCCACGGGAAATCCCGGCAGAATCCAGTCAATCCGGCGCACCTGCGCCATTATGTGTATCCATACGGATCCTTATTATACGCATTTTTTTGGAAAAGTCAACAAAATTTCCTGGAAAATTTCCGCATTTTCCCCGGAAAACCGGCGCGTTTCCGGCAGTCAATCCACCGTCGGCACCGCGGTGCGCCCGTCCTGCTCCCGCTCCTTCAGGATTTGGAAGATCTCCCCGGTAACGGCGCGGTAGGTGCCCAGGTCCGTCGCTTTTCGCAGGCGCTTGCCCTGCTTTTCCAGGCCGGACAGCCGGGGCAGCAGGTAGCTCCAGCTTTCCTTCAGCCGGAACATGGCGTTGCGGCTGCCGCCCAGCACCGTCAGATACTCCGACAGCAGCGCGTCGTAGAACCGCTCCAGCGTTTCCGCCCGGGTGGGCTGCGGCAGGAGCATCCCGGGGTCGGCGATCAGACCGCGGCCGATCATCACGCTGTTGGCACCGGGAAATTCCCGGGCAATGCGCGCCGCATCCGCCCGGGTCCTCACATCGCCGTTGTAGCACAGCGGATTTTTGCTCTGTTCCGCCGCGTAGCGGAACCATTCCCCGTGCGCCGCGCCGCTGTAGAATTCCTCCCGTGTCCGCAGGTGGACGATCAGCTCCCGGATCGGATAGCGGTTAAAGATCTCCAGAAGCGCCGGAAATTCCTCCGGCGAGCGGAAGCCCAGCCGGGTCTTCACCGACACCGGCAGCGGCGGGTCCCGGAAGATCTCATCCAGCAGCCGCGCCAGATCATCCGGCCGCGCAAGCAGCCCGCTGCCCTTCCCCTTGGCCGTGACCGTGCCGGAGGGGCAGCCCAGATTCAGGTTGATCTCCGCATAGCCCCGGTCCCGGCACACGCCCGCCGCCCAGAGAAAATCCTCCGGCGAGCGGGTCAGCACCTGGGGCACCGCCGTAAACGGTACGGCGGACGCCACCGGCAGCTCCCGTTCCTCCCGCGCCGTCAGCTTCTTATGGGCCGTCGGGGAGAAGAAGGGGATATAATAGCGGTCCACGCCGCCGAAATACTGATGGTGGAGCCGGCGGTACACGCTGTCCGTCAGGCCCTCCATCGGCGCAAAATCATAGCGCATGGCCGCCCGTCAAAGCTCCGTAATGATGGGCAGGATCATAGGATTGCGCTTGGTGGTCTTGAACAGGTAGCCGCTCAGGTCGTTTTTGATCGCGGATTTGATGGTGGACCAATCCCGCACCCGCTTCCGCTGGCAGCGCTCCACGGCCTCCATAGCCACCCCCCGCAGCTCGTCCATCAGCTCCTCGGACTCCTTTACATATACGAAGCCCCGGGTGATGATATCCGGGCCGGAGAGGATGCTGCCATCCTGGCCGGACAGGTTCAGGCACACGACGATCATGCCGTCCTGCGCCAGATGCTTCCGGTCCCGCAGCACTACGCTGCCCACATCGCCAACGCCGGTGCCGTCCACGTACACTTTCCCCGCGGTGACCGTGCCGTTGATCTTGCAGGTTTTCCCTGTCAGCTCGAACACCGTGCCGATCTCGCCCACCAGGATATTTTTCGGCGCCATGCCCATCTGCTTCGCCAGCCGGGCGTGCAGCTGCAGGTGCCGCTGCTCGCCGTGGACAGGGATGAAAAATTTGGGCTTGCAAAGGGCATGGATGATCTTCAGCTCCTCCTGGCAGGCGTGGCCGGACACATGGAGCCCCTCGCTCTTCTCGTACACCACGTCCGCGCCCTTGCGGTACAGCTCGTTGATGATCCGGGAGATCGCCTTCTCGTTTCCGGGAATGGCGGAGGCGGAGATGATGATCCGGTCCCCCGGCTGGATCTCCACCTGCCGGTGGGTGGAGAACGCCATGCGGTACAGCGCGGACATATTCTCCCCCTGGGAGCCGGTGGAAACGATGACCACCTTATTTTTGGGCAGGCTCTTGATAGCGGCCAGCTCCACGATGGTCCCGGCGGGGACATGGAGGTACCCCAGCTCCTGCGCCACCTTCAGCATATTTTCCATGCTGCGCCCGGTCACGGCCACCTTCCGCCCGTAGCGGTGGGCGGTGGTCAGCACCGCCTGGATCCGGTGCATATTGGAGGCGAAGGTGGTGACGATCAGCCGCTGGTCGCAGTTTTTGAACTGCCTGTCCAGGCTCTCCGCCACCAGGTTCTCGCTGGGGGTGTAGCCCTCCCGCTCCACATTGGTGGAGTCGCACAGCAGCGCCAGCACGCCCTGCTTGCCCAGCTCACCCAGCCGCGCCAGGTCGGTCATGCCGCCCTCGGCGGTGGGGTCGATCTTGAAGTCGCCGGTCATGACTACCGTCCCCACCGGGGTGTGGATGGCAAACGCCACTGCGTCGGCGATGGAATGGTTCACATGGATAAATTCTACGCTGAAGCACCCGGCCTTGACCACGTCGCCGGGCTTATGGGTCACCAGCTGGACGGAATCCGCCAGGTGATGCTCCTCCAGCTTCAGCCGGATCAGCCCGTTGGTCATAGCGGTGCCGTGGATGGGGCATTTCACCTGCTGCATGCAGTAGGGGATGGAGCCGATGTGGTCCTCGTGCCCGTGGGTGATGAACATGCCCCGCAGCTTTTTCGCGTTCTGCACCAGGTAGGTAAAGTCAGGGATCACCAGGTCCACGCCGTACATCTCCTCGTCCGGGAAGCCTACGCCGCAGTCCACCACGATCATATCCTTGCCATATTCCAGGACGGTGATGTTCTTTCCGATCTCATCCAGCCCGCCCAGAGGGATTATTTTCAGTTTTTCTGCCAATTGAATTCAAAACTCCTTTCAAATTTTTCAGAATCCGGCCAAAAGGCCACAACAAAACAAGCACCCGCCTGCCCTGCCTTCGGCCCCGAATCGCCGTCAGCCAGGGAAAGCGCCTGCATTCTTTGCTATTCAGGCGGTGGGGGAAAGCCCTGCCGCCATGGTTTGAAATTGCCCGGGTCTGCCCATCCCGGCGCATTCTTTGGATAGTATAACACAGTTTTGCGGAAAAGTATACCATTATTTTTTGACCGGCTCCGACAGCCGCCGCCCGCGGGCAGAAAAAATCCGGGAACTCCCGCAGGAATTCCCGGATAAAGGGTACCGGAATTTACTTCAGGCTCTCGGCTACAGCCACAGCCACGCTGACGGTCGCGCCGACCATGGGGTTGTTGCCCATGCCCAGGAAGCCCATCATTTCCACGTGGGCGGGCACGGAGGAGGAGCCAGCGAACTGGGCGTCGGAGTGCATACGGCCCATGGTGTCGGTCATGCCGTAGGAGGCAGGGCCGGCCGCCATATTGTCCGGATGCAGGGTGCGGCCCGTGCCGCCGCCGGAGGCCACGGAGAAGTACTTCTTGCCCTGCTCCACGCACTCCTTCTTATAAGTGCCGGCCACAGGGTGCTGGAACCGGGTGGGGTTGGTGGAGTTGCCGGTGATGGACACATCCACGCCCTCGTGGTGCATGATCGCCACGCCCTCGCGGACATCGTCCGCGCCGAAGCAGCGCACCGCGGCCCGCTCGCCGTCGGAGTACTTCCACTCCTTGACGATGTGCAGCTCGCCGGTGTAGTAATCGAACTGGGTCTGCACATAGGTGAACCCGTTGATCCGGGAGATGATCTGGGCGGCGTCCTTGCCCAGGCCGTTGAGGATGACCCGCAGCGGCTCCTTGCGCGCCTTATTGGCGGAGCGGGCAATGCCGATGGCGCCCTCAGCGGCGGCAAAGGACTCGTGCCCGGCCAGGAACGCGAAGCACTTGGTCTCGTCCCGCAGCAGCATGGCGCCCAGGTTGCCGTGGCCCAGGCCGACCTTACGGTCCTCCGCCACGGAGCCGGGGATGCAGAAGGCCTGCAGGCCGATGCCGATGGCCTCGGCGGCCTCAGCGGCGGTCTTGACGCCCTTCTTCAGAGCAATGGCGGCGCCCACAGTGTAAGCCCAGGCGGCGTCCTCAAAGCAGATGGGCTGAATGCCCTTGGTGATGGTGTAGGGGTCGAAGCCCTTGGCGGTGCAGAGGTCACGGCACTCCTCCACGGAGCTCAGGCCGTACTGTGCAAGAACGCCATTGATCTTATCGATTTTTCTCTCGTAACTTTCAAACAGAGCCATGTTCCTGCCCTCCTCTTATTCCTGGCGGGGATCGATGTACTTCACAGCGCCGTCGAACCGGCCGTAATGGCCCTTCGCCTTCTCCAGCGCCGTGTTGGCATCGTCGCCCTTTTTGATGAAGTCCATCATCTTGCCCAGGTTGATGAACTCGTAGCCGATAATCAGGTTGTCCGCATCCAGAGCGCAGCGGGTCACATAGCCCTCGGCCATCTCCAGATAGCGGGGACCCTTTGCCTTGGTGGCGAACATGGTGCCCACCTGGCTGCGCAGGCCCTTGCCCAGGTCCTCCAGGGAAGCGCCCACGGTCAGGCCGTCCTCAGAAAACGCGGACTGGCTGCGGCCGTAGACGATCTGCAGGAACAGCTCCCGCATGGCGGTGTTGATGGCGTCGCACACCAGGTCGGTGTTCAGCGCTTCCAGGATGGTCTTGCCGATCAGGATCTCGGCGGCCATGGCGGCGGAATGGGTCATACCGGAGCAGCCCACGGTTTCCACCAGTGCCTCCTCGATGATGCCTTCCTTGATGTTCAGGGTCAGCTTGCAGGCGCCCTGCTGCGGCGCGCACCAGCCCACGCCGTGGGTGAAGCCGCTGACATCCTTGATTTCCTTGACCTGGACCCATTTGCCCTCCTCAGGGATGGGAGCGGGGCCGTGATAGGCGCCCTTGGCCACGGAGCACATATTTTGCACTTCGCTACTATAAATCATGGCAAATTTCCTTTCTTTTCCAAAAGTCGGAAAGTATTCCGCTTTTTTAGTATCCGCATATTATTATACATTCCCGATTTTCGATTGTCAATCGGAAAGGTGGTATTTCCTTAAAATCCCCCGTCCGCCATACCGGGCGCGGCCAGCGCGTGGATGGCGCGGACGAATTCCCCCCGGTCCTCCCGGCGGAAATACGCCGACCCGGTCACCAGGACCTGCGCGCCGCTAGCCACGCACACAGGCGCGGTCTGTGTATCCACGCCCCCGTCCACCTCCAGCAGGCAGCCGGGATTGACCGTATCCAGCCGGGCGCGCAGCGCCCGGAGCTTGGGCATCATGTCCGCCATAAAGCGCTGGCCTCCGAAGCCCGGCTCCACGGTCATCACCAGAATCATATCGCACAGGCGCAGGTACGGCTCCGCCGCCTCCACGGGCGTCCCCGGCTTCAGGACGATCCCGGCCCTGCGGCCCAGGGCATGGACCCGCTCCAGCGCGGCCAGGGTATTCTCCTGGGTGTCCGCCTCTACATGGACGGTCACATAGTCCGCCCCCGCCTGCACGAAGGCCTCCACGTACCGGATGGGGCGCTGGATCATCAGATGCACGTCCAGCGGCAGCGCCGTCACCGGGCGGAGCGCCTTCACCACCGGGATGCCCACGGTGAGATTGGGCACAAAAAGGCCGTCCATCACGTCCACGTGGACAAAATCCCCGCCGTTTTGCGCAATCCCCCGGACGTCCCGCTCCAGATTCGCAAAATCCGCGGACAGGATCGAGGGGGCGATCATAGCCATATCAGGTTCCTCCCTTCTGTGCGGGCCGCACAGTTCCATCGGTGGCATTATACCACCGTTTTCCCCCGATTGCAACGATATGGAAACTTTTTCCGGAATCATTTTCTCCGCTTTGGCCATACTATTCCCGAATCCAAGAAAAAGGAGGCATTTCCATGAGCTGCAACGCCAACAAGTGCATCGAATGCACCGTCCAGCAGTGCGAGCACCACTGCGACACCGAGAACTACTGCTCCCTGGACCGCATCCTGGTGGGCACCCACGAGCTGAACCCCACTGTGGACCAGTGCACCGACTGCAAGTCCTTCCACCGGAAGTGAGCCTTCTGCGCGGCGGCATTTGCCGCCGCAATTTTTATTTTCTTGACGAAAGGGGAAAAGCAGGGTATGATAGGGAGGGGATGTGTTCCCTCCGGCTTTTCACGCCGGTGGGACGTACATCCCGGCCATATTTGATTGACCATAATCCTGACAGTAAGGGAGGACATAAACTTGGAACCCAATGAAACCGGCGCCATGCAGCCGCCAGAAAATTCCCCGAAGAAGGCATCCCCTTTTGCCGATTCCCCCTATGAAATGCCCTGGGCCGCCGCCCAGCCTGCCCAGCCGCAGGGCGAGGCGCCCCAGCCGGAGCAGGAGCCGACCGCGTGCGACACCCCCCAGCCGGAGCAAGAAGCGCCCGCGTGCGAAGAGGCACCCCAGCCCGAAACGGCCGCGCCCCAGGCAGAGCCCGCTGCCCAGGGGCAGCGCGTGGTCCCGCCCCCGATCCCACCGCGGGAAAAATCCCGCGCCGGGAAGGTGTGGAAGGGCATCCTCGCCGCCGTGCTGGTCATCGCCCTGGTAGCTGCCGGGTGCGCCGTCACCGCCGGCTCCCTCAACCGCAATTACCGGGCGCAGACCGACCGCACGCAGCAGGCCCTGAACCAGCTGAACCAGCAGATCGCGGACCTGCAGCAGCAGCTGGAGGACAGCGCGGACAGCGCCGGGGACTCCGTATCCGGCACGCCCAACACCCCGACCACCGCCGAAAGCGACGGCCTGACCCCCGCCCAGATTTACGCCCAGTATCAAAGCAGCGTGGTGGCCATTGCCAACCAGTCCACCACCAACGTATTCGGCGAGGTGACGGAGACCGCTTCCTCCGGCTCCGGCTTCATCCTGTCCGAGGATGGCTACATCGTCACCAACTACCATGTGGTGGAGGATGCCACCACGCTGACGGTCATCACCTCCGACGGCGCGGAGTACGCCGCCGAGCTGGTAGGCTACGAATCCGCCAACGATATCGCGGTGATCAAGATCGACGCCAGTGGGCTGAAGGCCGCCGTCATCGGCAGCAGCGACGCACTGATCGTCGGCGATCAGGTGGTGGCCATTGGCAACCCCCTGGGCGAGCTGACCAACACACTGACCGTGGGCTATATCAGCGCCACGGACCGGGATATCACCATTGACGGCACCACCATCCATATGCTCCAGACCGACGCCGCCATCAATCCCGGCAACTCCGGCGGGCCGCTGTTCAACATGAAGGGCGAGGTCATCGGCATCACCTCCGCCAAATACTCCGGCACCACCGACTCCGGCGCGTCCATCGAGGGCATCGGATTTGCCATCCCCATGGATGACGTGATCGATATGATCCAGGAGATTCTGGACAAGGGCTATGTGTCCAGCCCCTATATGGGCATCTCGGTCATGGACTCCAGCGAGGGTATCGGCGCGTATGTGGTCAGCGTGGAGAGTGGCGGCGCCGCTGAGGCCGCCGGTGTGAAGCCCGGCGACATGATCATCGCCCTGGGCGAATACGAGGTCGATTCCCTGGCCGACCTGACTCAGGCGCTAAAGAATTTCAGCGTAGGTGAAACCACAACCATTACCGTGTACCGCAGCCGCCAGATCCTGGAGCTGACCATCACCTTCGCGGACAAGGCGCTCAGCTCCGCGTCCACCAGCCCCGTCCCCGCGGATGAAACGGATATGCCCCTGGACGGAACAGCGGAGGAATGGTACCGCTACTGGCTCACCCATTTTGGCGCAAACGGATGACACGCGGGCGAAAAAACGCGGTAAATTCGTAATCTCCTAAAAAAAGGAAAAATTTACCTGAGTTTTCCGTCACGAAAGTTTTACAATTTCGAAACAGTCCGTCTATTTCCCCGAAAATTATTGGGAAAAAATATTTCATAAAATTGAATTCGGGAATTGACAAAAATTGTCTTCTCGTATATAATAAGCATGGATTGGAGGGATACCAATGGAACTCACAAAAAGTGAAATGCAAATCATGGACGTCCTGTGGGAGGATGGCGGCCCGTTGTCTCGTGCCGACTTCCTGGAGCGGACGGAGGCAAAAACCTGGAAAGACAGCTCGGTTCACATCCTGCTCAACGGACTGCTGAACAAGGGCGCGATCCAGGAGGCCGGCGTTGTCAAGCGCAGCAAGACCTACGGCCGCACGTTCCTGCCGACCATGACCCGGGAGGAGTACTTCGCCTCTACCATCTACAGCCATCGTTACAAGCCCGACATGAAGGGCCTGATCGAGGCACTGATGAAGCGTCCGGAATTCACGGACGAGGTGAAGGCCTATTTCCAGAGCGCGATTTCCGAAAAGTAAGTCCGCAAAGAACCGGCACGGCCGGGCAGCCCCGGCTGTGCCACAATCCCTTTGGAAATTCTTCATCCAAAGGGATTGTTCTTCGCCCACGCAAAAAAAGCAGAGCAGCCAGCGGCTGCCCTGCCTTTTTTATTCCTTTCGCGTCAGCCCAGGATGAGGGCGTTCACCGCCTCCACCAGGCTCACCACATCCGAGCGGACGGCGAACACGGTGGACTGCCCCATCAGCTGGGTAATGCACTGGGAGCTGTCGTACTGGTAAAATGCCAGCTCCACCTGGGGATAGGTTTCATGGTCCCGGTACAGCACCAGACGCAGCTCCTCGCTGCGCTCCGGCGTCAGCCCCGTGGCGTAGCCGGAAGCTTCAACGTCCTCCAGCGCGGACAGGATATCGTCCATATCCACCTCCGTGTCGTCCATCGTCCACACGGTTTCCTCCGAGGTGTTGCCGTCGTCATCGGTAACGGTGACCGTGGACTTCTCCACGTGGTAGGTCTCCCCGTCCAGGATCAGGTCGATGGCGGTCAGCGTATCCAGGTCCATGGCCAGCACCTCGTCCGGCAGCAGCTCCGCCACCGTGGTGTAGAGCAGCGCGTCGCTGATGGAGGCGTCGATCCGGTACACCATGGAGGAGCCTTCGATCCGGGCGTAGCAGTCGTCATCGTCACCGTAGTCGCCGATGTGCAGGCAGAAGGTGCCCTCCAGCTCCTCGGTGGTGTAAACGGTGTTCCCGTCCTCGTCGGTTTCGTTGGTGGCGGTTTCCACCGTCTGGGTGTAGGACACCGTGACCACCGCGGTGGGCTCGTCCAGGCCGTAGTCCGCCAGCGCATCCGCATCCGCGTTGTAGTTCACGCACTCCAGCCAGCTCAGGCCGGTGATGCTGCCCACGAAATCCTCCGTCAGCTCCGTATCCAGGTACTGCTCCCCGGCGAACCATACGTATTCATCGCTGTAGGTCAGGGTGCTGCCCTCTTGATAGGTCAGCGTCAGGGTCTGGGTCAGCGCGTCCACCTGGAACACGGAGATATCCGACATATCCGGAATGGTTTCCACAGTGATCATATCATACAGCGCGTAGTCGAAGGCATCCAGCAGGCTATCCTCCGCCAGATACACCATGCTGTCCCCCAGGCACAGGTAGCGGGAGCCGCCGGAGGTGCTTTCATCCCCCAGCCAGATCTCGGTGCTGCCGTCCGCCGTAGTGACGGTGATGGTGCACTGCGGCTCGTCCAGGCCGTACTCGCTCAGGTCCTCCGCCTCACCGATCTCCCGGTCCGCGTCGATCTGGCAGACGGTCTGCGCCATGCTCTCCAGATAACTGCTGTCCAGAGGGAACGCGGGGTCGTCATCCCACACCCAGCCGTCCTCCGTAACGGTGAAGGACAATGTCGTATCGTCATTGGTCCAGGACAGCGCGGTGATATCGTCGGCATCCACGGAGAAGACCTCGATCAGCTCCGCTTCCGTTTCCTCCTCGTACTCGCCGTTCAGGTCCAGGTCGGTCAGCACCAGCGCCACGCAGACCAGCGCCACCAGCGCGCCCAGCATGATCAGAAGCTTTTGATTTCGTTTCATCTGCGTTTCCTCCTGACGTGAATCACAATGCCCACTGCCAAATAGGCCAGCGGGATCACGCCCATGGCCAGAACCGCCAGCGTGGATGCCGTTCCGGAATCCATGGTCAGATACTCATAGGACAGCTCCTTGGCGTGGATGGAAATGCTGCTCTCGTCCGTGTCGCACATCCAGCTGACCGCGTTCAGGAAGAAGTCCTGGTTGCCGCCGGACACCCGGGAATTGGCGCTCTCGTTCAGCAGATACGCGGAAGAGACCCACACGATGGAAGAATCCGCCTCGCTGTCCGTAATGGCCACTGCCAGGGCGAAGGGGCCATCCACGTCGCCGTCCTCCTTCTCATAGGTGGTCGCCGTCAGGCCGTTGACCTTGGAATAGGCACTGGACGAGGTCACCAGCAGCTCCGTCACCGATACGTTGTCCGGCAGCTCGTCGCTGACCAGCAGGCCCTCCGCCACCGGCAGCAGCACATAGTAGCCCTCGCTGATCAGCGGGGAAGTGATGGTGTGGGAGTTGATCTCCGGCAGCAGGTAGAACGGATTGTTCAGCGCATAGTAGCTCCGGCTGCCCTCCACGACCACGCCGGATTCCTTGGTGACGCCGTAAAGCGCCATCAGCGCCTCCAGATTGGTCAGCGTGGTATCCTGCAGCGGCTCTGTAATGACAAACAGGTTGCCGCCGGCATTCAAGTACTCCAGGAGCATGTCCGTTTCCTCTGTGGAAAGGTCGCTCTGGGGCGCATAGATCAGGATGCAGTCCGCATCCTCCGGCACCTCGTCCACCGTGAGCAGGGACAGGCTCTCCGTATCCACGTTTTCCTTCTCCAGTGCATCGGTGAAGGTGTCGGGAATGTCCTGCTCGCCATGGCCGGTGAGCAGATACACCTTGGGCAGGTCCTCGCTGATCACATAGTCGATGGCGCTGGTCAGCTCGCTCTCGCCGTAGAAGCTCCAGCTGGTGGTGCCGTAATAATAATAGGAATAGTAATCCAGCACATAGATGTCATAGTAGTCCACATACCGGGAGCGGCTGCCGCATTCCACCACCAGGCTGTTGGCGGTAGCGCTGTCCGTATACTGCTGGACGAAGGTGGGGTACACATCCGGATCCCGCTTGACCACCTTCAGATTGTCGCTCAGGTCCGCGTAGCGGGACAGGAGCGTCTCCAGGTAGGAATCCTCCGAGCCGGAGGACACGATCCAGTAAATGGTGACCTCCTGGGTCAGGTTGCTCACCAGGGACTTGGTCTGGTCAGACAGGGTGAAGAGCTGATTGGAGGTGGTATCCAGCTTGGTATACTTCTCCGGCAGCGCCGACACGATCAGGTTCACCGCAATGATAATGGCCAGCACGATGGCCGTGGCCACCACGCTGTAGCCGCCCACGCGGAAGGAGCGGGTCTGGAAGGATGCCTTCAGATTCAGAGGCTTGCGTGCCTTCTTCTGCCGCTGGGGCTTGGGCTGTTTTTCCTGTTTCATTCACTCCACCTCCGCTTCTCCAGGGACTGCACGCTCAGGAACAGGAACAGTGCCGCCACGCTGATCAGGTACACCAGGCTGGTGACGTCAAACACGCCGTCCACCAGTACATAGAACCGCTCAAACAGGGACAGCTGCTCCATCAGCTCCGGGAACAGCCCCTCATACAGGCTGCTGTCCACCACATACACGGCAACCAGCGCCGCCTCCAGCACCGCCGCGCACATCAGAGAGGCAAAGCCGTTCTTTGTCATCAGATACACCACGCCGGCGATCACCAGCGCCAGCGCCGCAAATGCCGCCAGGGAGGAGAACGCCGTGGTGGAAAGCAGGGAAGCCACGTCCGCCAGGAAATAGTTCACCAGCATGACCACGAAGCAAAGCCCCGCCGCCACTGCCTGGCTCTCCGTCACGGAGGACACATAGGTGCCGATGGCCAGCAGCGCCGCGCCCAGGCAGAAGAATCCCAGGATCGCGCTGAAGGAGGCCGGCAGGTACACATTGCCATAGGCGGACAAAATCAGCGGATACACGCAGATGATCAGCACCGGGATCAGCAGCATCACCAGCATGGCGGCGTACTTCCCCAGCACCACCTCTGTCATGGAAATGGGCAGGGAGTAGAGCAGCTGGTCGGTCTTCTGCCGCCGCTCCTCCGCCAGGGTGCGCATGGTGAGGATCGGCACGATCACCAGGAACACGAAGCTCATGCCGCTCATCACATATTCAAAATTGGTATACAGCGCGTTCAGGTTATACGCCATCATGTAAATGCCCGCAAACAGCAGCAGGAACGCGCCAAAAACATAGCCCGTCAGGCTGGTAAAGTAAGAGGACAGCTCATGCTTGAAAATGGCTTTCATTCGTTCTCATCCTCCTTTTCTTCCGCTTCCGGGGCAGGCTCCGGAAGGTCGCCGGGTGCATCCTCCGCGGGCTTGTGCGCTGTATGGGGCTCCTCCGGCTTCGCGCCGGTCAGCTCGATGAAGATATCCTCCAGGCTGGCTCTGGCGGCGCCCATGGAAACAATGGCCTTCCCCGCGTGGCTGAACGCGAAGAAAATGTCGGCGCACAGGTTCCGGTCGTCCTCCCGGCCGGATTCCACCCGGGCGTGGCAGGTCCCGCCGCCGTTGGTGACCTCCAAATGGGTGATCCCGGGGACGGTCCCGAGGATCTGCTCCGCTTCCGCGCCGGAGGCCAGCGCCTCCAGCTCCACCGTAGCGGTGCCGGCAAACAGCTTTTCCAGGTTCTCCGGCGTGTCGCAGGCCACCAGCTTGCCCTGGGAAATGATCAGGATGGTCTTGCAGATGGCCTGCACCTCCGACAGGATGTGGCTGGACAGGATGACCGTGTGGCTCTCGCCCAGGCGGCCGATCAATTCCCGGATCTCAATGATCTGCCGGGGGTCCAGGCCCACCGTCGGTTCGTCCAGGATGATGATCTCCGGGTCACCCAGCAGGGCCTGGGCAATGCCCACCCGCTGCTTGTAGCCCTTGGACAGATTCTTGATCAGCCGGTTGGCTACGTCCGTGGTCTGGGTCACCTCCATGACATGGTCCACATGGGCGGGGATCTCCTTCTCCGGCAGCCCTTTGGCTCTGGCCACAAAGGTCAGGTATTCCCGGGGCGTCCGGTCCAGGTACAGCGGCGGCTGCTCCGGCAGATAGCCGATGCACTTCTTCGCCTCCATAGGCTCCTCGAAAATGTCGTGCCCATCGATGAACACTTCGCCGGAGGTTGCCGCCAGGCAGCCGGTCATAATGTTCATGGTGGTGGATTTCCCGGCGCCGTTCGGCCCCAGGAACCCGTAAATCTGCCCCTGCTCGATGGTAAAGGACAGGTCCGACACCGCCGTATGATTGCCGTAGCGCTTCGTCAGATGCTTTACTTCAATCAAAATGATTGCCTCCTTCCGATGATTTACCTGTTGATTGTATTCCCCGGTGCTGAAGCATCTCTGAAATTAGGGCGGAACAATGTGAACATTTCTTGAATTTTCCTGCCGGACGCAAAAAAGTCCGGCCTGCGTGGCTGCAGGCCGGATGACGGCGCTACTTCTTCTCCAGCTGCCGCTGCGCCAGGACGTAAAGCACCATGGCCGCCAGGCTCACCGGGATCCACAGCAGGCTGAAATTCAGGCAGATCTGCCCCCGGAAATTGTAAGGCAGCCCTCGGTAGTCCCACACGGAATAATCCCGGTTCACCATCAGCCCGGTCAGCAGCTCCAGCAGCGTGACCACCGCCGCCGACACCAGCAGCTGCGCTGCCAGGGGCAGGCGCAGGCGGTGAATGCCGCCGATGAGCAGGAAGCACACCCCGCCCAGCAGGAACATACTGCCGTGGCTCCAGCCCCGGCACAGAAATTCCAGCATCATATAGCCGCTGCCTCCGACATAGAACAGGACGCTCTGTTTCCAGATCCGCATATTCTCCCCTCCTATGGGGAGTATAATCAAAAATAGCGAAAATTTTTCTTGACAAAATCGGTTGCCCTGTATATAATAAGGAAGCTTGATTTCGGCGGTGCCGGGATCATCTTGACCACACATGGCGGCATAACTCAGTTGGTAGAGTAGCCGGTTCATACCCGGTATGTCATCTGTTCGAATCAGATTGCCGCTACCAGGCCCGTTGGTCAAGCGGTTAAGACACCGCCCTTTCACGGCGGTAACATGGGTTCGATTCCCGTACGGGTCACCAGAATCCCGAATGCATATGCATTCGGGATTGTTATTTCTCACGATTCGCCCGCTCCATGCGGGCGACCCAACTTCAGAAAGGCGATGATTTTATGGTACTGTCCGCGCTGGCGGAACAATGGGGCGGCATGACGCTCTGGACATACATTGGCTATGCAGCCTCTGTGATCGTATTACTCTCCTACGCGACCACCTCGGTGGTCAAGCTGCGCTGGGTCAGCACCTGCGGCTCCGCGCTGTTCTCCCTGTACGGGTTCATGATCGGCTCCATCCCCACAGGGTTCCTGAATCTGGCGGTGATGGTGGTGAACCTTTACCATCTGCTCGTCCTGCGCCGCCGGGATGAGCTGGTGACGGTTCGACCGGTTCCCCTGGATGATCCGTTCCTGCAGGATTTCCTGCAATATAACGGCAAGGATATCCGCAAATGGTTCCCCGATTTTTCCGCCCCGCAGACGGATGCGGATCTGGCGGTATACGTCTGCCGGAACACCGCACCAGCCGGGGTTCTGCTGGGCAAGGACCTGGGCGGCGGCGTGCTGCAGGTGGAGCTGGACTATGCCTGCGCCGCATACCGGGACTGCCGGGTGGGCGAGGCTGTGTACCCCTACCTGGCGCAGATGGGCTACACCAGGCTCCGCGCCGCCACCAACAGCGAAAAGCACGGCAAATACCTGCTGAGCATGGGCTTTGAAAAGCAGGACGGCCAATACGTAAAAGTTATGTAAACCATATTGCTCCCGCTGCCTCCCGGACTTTCCGCCCGGGAGGCAGTTTTTCACAGGCGACTCCCCGGCTCCGCCTGCATTCCCAGAAGCTCCAGGAGCTGGCAGCAATGCGCCCGCTCCTGCCGGGCAAGCTCCGCGAACACGCAGCCAAATTCCGGATCCTGCGCCCTGGCCTCATACTGCGCCAGCGCCTTCATCTTCCGCCCGCAGCATTTCCGCAGCGCCGTTTCCGGTTCCTCCGGAACCGGGGGCGCCGTCCGCAGATGCGGGGCGCTGCCCATCGCCATGGCCTGAATGCCTTTCAGGCAGGCGGCATGGGCGCGGTCCTGCTGGGCAAGCTGCCGCAGCACCCGCTGGCTCCGCCCCTGGGTCATGCCGGACATCTGCGCCAGTGCCGCAGCCTCCGCCATTTCCGCCGCTGCCAGGCCCTGGAGCCCGAAAATCGCCTCCGGAGCCGTGGCCTCGCCCCGTACCCGCTGCCATACCCGTGCGGCCATGGCCGTATCCATTTTCTCCATTTCGCATCCCTCCTGTGGTTTTTCCTCAGTACCAGTATAGTCGCCGGTGCGAAAAAATTACCGATATTCCGGCGGATTTTTTCCCGCGCCCCCTTTCCTTTTTCGTTCATATGTGCTATAATCTGTGTGATAAGGGACTTTTGGAGGGATCGCTATGCCGAGAACCAGCGACAAGGCAGAAAAAATTCTGGATTATGTAAACCAATTCGTGCAGGAAAACGGCTATGCCCCCTCCGTGCGGGAGATCGGCGCGGCCGTTGGCCTGCGTTCCACCGCCTCCGTCAGCTACCATATCCAGGCGCTGCAGGAGAAGGGGCTCCTGGCCACCCCCAGCGTGAAGGGGCGCAAGCGCGCCATCGCCACCGGCGTCCGCCCGGGGCAGATCCCGGTGATCGGCGTGGTCACCGCCGGTCTGCCGATCCTGGCCTTTGAGAATCAGGAGGGTACCCTGCCCTGGGACGGCGAGCCAGGCTGCTTTGCCCTGCGGGTGCGGGGGGACAGCATGATCGGCGCCGGGATCTTCAGCGGTGACCTGGTGGTCGTCCGCCCCCAGTCCACCGCGGACGATGGGCAGATCGTAGTCGCCCGGATCGGGGACGAGGCCACGGTCAAGCGCCTGCGCCGCCGGAGCGGCGAGGTCTGGCTCCTGCCGGAAAACGAGAATTATCCGCCCATCGACGGTTCCCAGGCCCAGATCGTCGGCCTGGTGAAAGCGCTGGTGCGGGAATACTGACCATCTGTGCCGGATGCGCGCGTGCGCATCCGGTTTTTTCGTCCGATCCCCACGGAGATGGGAGATTTTCAAAAAAAGTGCAGGAAAAATTGTAAAAATATTTGCTTTTTTTTGACGAACATGCTATACTATTTGGGCGTTATCGAATACTATCCAAATATGCAAAAATTCGGGCGAAAATGGCCCGCCTGCAACGTAATGAAAGGGGTTATCAAATGTCTCACAAGTATGTCTACCTGTTCACCGAGGGCAACGCGAATATGCGCGAGCTCCTGGGCGGCAAGGGCGCGAACCTGGCGGAAATGACCAACATCGGCCTGCCGGTTCCTCAGGGCTTCACCATCACCACAGAGGCCTGCACCCAGTACTACGAGGATGGCCGCACCATCAACGACGCCATCATGGCCGAGATTATGGAGTATGTTGAGGTCATGGAGAATCTCAACGGCAAGAAGTTCGGCAGCCTCACCAACCCGCTGCTGGTTTCCGTCCGCTCCGGCGCCCGGGCTTCCATGCCCGGCATGATGGACACCATTCTGAACCTGGGCCTGAACGACGACGTGGTCGCCGCTATGATCGCCGGCAATCCCGACCCCAAGTTCGAGCGCTTTGTCTACGATTCCTACCGCCGCTTCATCCAGATGTTCTCCGATGTCGTCATGGAGGTGGGCAAGAAGTATTTTGAGAAGCTCATCGACGAGATGAAGGCCGACCGCGGCGTGACCTATGACGTGGAGCTGACCGCCGCCGACCTGAAGGAGCTGGCCGGGCAGTTCAAGGCCGAGTACCGCAAGCAGCTGGGTGAGGATTTCCCCTCCGACCCGAAGGTGCAGCTCTACGAAGCCATCCGCGCCGTGTTCCGCTCCTGGGATAACCCCCGCGCGAACGTCTACCGCCGGGACAACGACATCCCCTATTCCTGGGGCACCGCTGTCAATGTTATGCCCATGGTGTTCGGCAACCTGAACGACAATTCCGGCACCGGCGTCGCCTTTACCCGCGACCCCGCCACCGGCGCCAAGACCCTGATGGGTGAATTCCTCACCAACGCGCAGGGCGAGGACGTGGTGGCCGGTGTCCGCACCCCCATGCCCATCTCCCAGATGGAGCAGCTGTTCCCCGAGGCTTATGCCCAGTTCGTCGATGTATGCGGCAAGCTGGAGACCCACTACCGGGATATGCAGGACATGGAGTTCACCGTGGAGAACGGCAAGCTGTACATGCTCCAGTGCCGCAGCGGCAAGCGTACCGCGCAGGCCGCGCTGAAGATCGCCTGCGACCTGGTTGACGAGGGAATGCGCACCGAGGCTGAGGCCGTCGCCATGATCGACCCCCGCAACCTGGATACCCTGCTGCACCCCCAGTTCGACGCCAAGGCGCTGAAGGCCGCCACTCCCATCGGCAAGGCACTGCCCGCCTCCCCCGGCGCGGCCTGCGGCCAGATCGTCTTCACGGCTGAGGACGCGAAGGAATGGAAGAAGGCCGGCAAGAAGGTCGTCCTCGTCCGGCTGGAAACCAGCCCCGAGGATATCGAGGGCATGAAGGCCGCGCAGGGCATCCTTACCGTCCGCGGCGGTATGACCTCCCACGCCGCGGTTGTGGCACGGGGCATGGGCACCTGCTGCGTATCCGGCTGCTCCGCCATCGTAATGGACGAGGAGGATAAGGTATTCACCCTCGCCGGGAAGACCTTCCACGAGGGCGACAATATCTCCATCGACGGCACTACCGGCAACATCTACGACGGCCTGATCCCCACCGTGGACGCTACCATCGCCGGTGAATTTGGCCGCATCATGGCCTGGGCGGACAAGTACCGCAAGCTCCAGGTCCGCACCAATGCCGACACGCCCCGGGACGCCGCCAAGGCGCGGGAGCTGGGCGCAGAGGGCATCGGCCTGTGCCGCACCGAGCATATGTTCTTCGAGGCGGACCGCATCGCCGCCTTCCGGGAGATGATTTGCTCCGACACCGTCCAGGAGCGGGAGGCCGCACTGGAGAAGATCCTGCCCTATCAGCAGGGCGACTTTGAGAAGCTGTACGAGTCCATGGAGGGCTACCCCGTCACCATCCGCTTCCTGGATCCCCCGCTGCACGAGTTCGTCCCCACCGAGGAGAAGGACATTGAGCTGCTGGCTGCCGCCCAGGGCAAGAGCGTTTCCGACATCAAGGCAATTATCGAGAGCCTGAAGGAGTTCAACCCCATGATGGGCCACCGCGGCTGCCGTCTGGCGGTCACCTACCCCGAGATCGCCGCCATGCAGACCAAGGCCGTCATCCGTGCCGCGCTGAAGGTCTCCGCCGCCCATCCCGATTGGAAGCTGGTCCCCGAAATCATGATCCCGCTGGTCGGCGAGGCCAAGGAGCTGAAGTACGTCAAGGACATCGTGGTCAAGACCGCCGATGCCGAGATCGCCGCTGCCGGCTCTGACCTGCACTATGAGGTCGGTACCATGATCGAGGTCCCCCGCGCCGCCCTGACTGCGGACGAGATCGCCAAGGACGCCTCCTTCTTCTGCTTCGGCACCAACGACCTGACCCAGATGACCTACGGCTTCAGCCGTGACGACGCGGGCAAGTTCCTGAACGCCTACTACGATGTGAAGATCCTGGAGAGCGACCCCTTCGCCCGCCTGGATCAGAACGGCGTCGGCAAGCTGATGGAAATGGCCGTCAAGCTCGGCAAGTCCGTCCGCCCCGACCTGCACTGCGGCATCTGCGGCGAGCACGGCGGTGACCCCAGCTCTGTGGAGTTCTGCCACAAGCTCGGGCTGACCTACGTCAGCTGCTCCCCGTTCCGCGTGCCCATCGCCCGCCTCGCCGCCGCCCAGGCTGCGATCAAGGACGGCGTGCAGTAATTATTCGCCGGAACCAATAGAAATTGCAAGGCTGCCCCGCGAAAGTGGGGCAGCCTCATTTTTTTCGTTTCCGGCAAAAGCGGCGCGTCAGGGAAATATTTCGAAAATTTTCGCCTTGGATATTGACATTATCGTCTTTGTATGATATACTGCCATAGAACTGTTTGGTTGCAGTTTCCTTGGCATTCACGAAGCCAAGGGGGCGAAGCAACTGAGCAGTTCTTTTTTTCTGTGCAAAGAACAGCGCGGAGTACGCTCCATATTCCGTATGCCCCTGCTCTGCCTGCACAATGGCGATGGACGGCGACGGCCATGCGCCCAACTCCAGCGTCTGGTCTATCTTTTCGCTGCTCATGTTGTGCAGCGCTATGAGTGTCCCGGTCTCCTCAACCGGCTCGTCCATGCTGAATTTTTCCTTGACAGAAGCGTTTTTTTGCGCTATAGTGTCCTTGGAGACTTGTGCAGTCTTTCTGGCGGCTCCCGGTGACGGGTTTGCGCTTTGTGCTGCACCAGTCTCTTTTTGCGTAATTTGTGTCGGCTGTAATTTCAAAATGTCATACAGCACCATGCTGAATTTTTCCTTGACAGAGGAGTGTTTCTGTGATAAACTGTCTCCAGAAGCACTCGCTTCTGCCCTGGTCTGAAGATGACCAGCTTCAGAAATGAAGCCAGAGGTTTGTCTGCTGGGCAGAACGGGTGCTTTGTTTTTGTTTTCATTCAGCTGAACGGAGTATACATACTCTCCGTCCGGCTTTTTTCGTACATTCGCAAGCAGGTCATAAACCTTCCCGTCAATCTGTACAGTTTTTACAAAGTACTCCCACCCGCTCACATCTTTGTGCGCGAGAGTGTTCTTCCCTTGCTCCGCTTTCCCTCCCACATGTTTTGCATTTTCTACCAGGTCGAAGATGCCGCCGTCTGCTCCAGTATTGATTTTTGCTTTGTAGCCCGCTCGATCACTTTTCTTGTCTCCGTATATGTTCTTTCTGGCATCCGTTTGGTCGAATGTAGCGTAGTAGACTTGGCCGTTATCAGCAGCAAGCCTTGCCGTGCGGCCTCTGTACTCGTCCCGCATGATGCGAAGGAACTCCGCCTGTCGCTGCTTCATAGGCAGTTCTTTGATGGCGTCGCTGGTTTCGTAAATTTCTATGCCATCTTCTGTTCTGCCCACTATAGAGTAGCTATTCCCACCTCTTAGCGTATTCTCCGCAAACACCGTATCCTCGTTCCCCAGATCCGGCGGCGCTTCAGGCGTGGAGAAGGCTCCGGATCTTCTCAATCTCGCCACTGCCGTTTGTCGGCAGGCGCAGCAGCGGGATCGCGTATTTCTCAAAAATGGAATTTTTCAGCTTGTCCCGCGCCGCCTGCTGCGTGCCCTCCTGGTGGAACCGGAACCCGTCCACCTCAATGGCCAGCACCGGAGCTTTGGTGATCCGGTTGTAGATCAGGAAATCCACATGGGTATTGGGGTGCATGGCGTAGCGGCGCTCCTGCTCGGTGAGCTTGCCGGTGTCCCGCAGCAGCATCCGCACCTTCTGGTGGCAGATCACATCCAGCGGCAGCTCCGGCATCTGCGACAGCAGCTCCACAATGGCGGCATACATCAGATTTTCCGAATCGTACTGGGATACCTTCCGGTGCTTGGCCAGGTACGCCATGCGCTCCTGGGTGTACTGCTGGTACAGCCGGTCAAACACCGAGTAGATTTGGCTGTCCACGACCTGGAAATTGTGGTACCGGATGTAGGCGATCAGGTCCCGGATGTTGCTGTCCTCCGGCTGCTCGTTGCCGGACACCACCAGGCACAGCTTTTTCTTCGCCCGGGAAATGGCCACGTTCAGCAGATAGGGATCGTCGGAAAAATCGGTGACCCGGTCATCCACTGTGGTGAGGATGATCGCGTCCTTCTCCCGGCCCTGGAATTTATGGACCGTGTCCACCTCCACGCCGGTGCCCTGCATGGCCGCCGTCAGCGCGCCGACCTGGTCCCGGTAGGGGGCAATAATCCCGATCTCCTCCGGCTCCATGTCCGAAAGCCGGGGCAGCACCTCCTCCCGGGTCACGTCGATCTGCCGCTGGTTGACATGCCCCCGGTGGTGCTCGCCCACCGCGGTCTGGTAAACGCAGAGGGTATCCGGCTCGCCATGCTCCTGGGTCATCACCACGAGCTGGTTCTGGTAAAATTTTTGATTGCAGAAGCCGATGATTTTCGGGTGGCAGCGGTAATGCTCCCGCAGGAGGGTCTGCGGCACCTCCGGGATCACCGTACAGACCGATTTCAGAAAGCTATTTCGGGCGTAATCGTAGCCCGCCGACAGCTGGTGGTGCTGGAACACCGCCTCGCTGCGCATACGCAGATCCTCCGGGATCACATTGGGCAGCTGCTTCAGATCGCCGACGATCACCGCGTTCCTGGCGGAGGAGAGCGCCAGCGCGCCGGTCGCCAGGTCCACCTGGGACGCCTCGTCCATGATCAGGTAATCATAGGTGACATCCTTCAGGCAGCTGCGGGCGGAAAATGTGGTACTGAGGATGATGGGATATTCCTCCAGCACCGTCTGGGGCGCTTTCCATAGCGTGTCCATCGTGAAGCGGGGGCGCACCGTCCGGTTCCCGTACCGCCGGAACAGGGACGCTTTCAGATACTCCATGGAGCATCCGGAAAGCAGCTCCATCTTCTCCGCCGCGTTTGCATCCGCCAGGAACGCCTCCAGCGACCGGATCTCCTCCTGCAGCTCCTCCGATTTCAGGGTGTAGAACAGGCTTTGCAGATACGCGATCACCGCGCTGCCGTCGCCATTCCAGAACCGCCACTCAAAAACGCCCCGCAGCACTGTTCCTTTCAGCTTCAGCCACAGGCTGATGGGCTTCTCCGCCTCGCTGCTCCGCTCGCATTCCTGCAGGATCCGCAGGACGTCCGCGGCCCGCAGCCCCTGGCGGTGCGCCCTGGTCGGCCGGGGCAGACCGCTGTCCGCATAGTAGCGGGCGAAATGCTGACTCTCCAGCGCCAGGTCGTTCCATTCCTGCCTGGCCATCGCCAGCCGCTCCTGCCGGGAGAAGCACTCCGACACCTCCCGGGAGAGCTGCTCCACCTGCTCCCCCATGCTCTGAAGCGCCTGGGGGCTTCTCTCCCAGGCGGCAAGAGTGGGATAGGCGCCGGTCTGCCCGTCCACGAAGGCCTGCTTGTTTTCCCGCCTGCCCAGAGTGGCCGCCAGGAAATCCAGGCCATATTTGGGCGACGCCAGCTTGTCCAGCACGTTTTGGGTCGCGGAATTGTTGTTGGAAACGATCTGCACCTTCTTGCCGCGGATCAGTAGATTGGCGGTGATATTCAGGATCGTCTGGGTTTTCCCGGTGCCGGGCGGTCCCTGGATCACACTGATCTGCCGGGTGAGGGCATTCCGGACGGCCTGGAACTGGCTGGCATTGCCGCCGAATGGGAAAATCAGCGTCCCTGCGTCCATCTGCCGCACCGGATACCGCTCCGGATACAGGTAATTGGCCAGCGCCGACTTTTCGCTCAGGAAGGTCAGCTTCTCATACTGCTTTTTCAGCAGCACCTCCCCATCGTCATTTTTCAGTGCGTTTATGCCCGCGATCTCCCGCAGATACGCCAGGCGATCCTGGGCGCAGTCGGCTTCCAGGCAGGATCTTTCAATGGTCAGTGCCTGCAGGGGGTAGGTCCTCTCACTTCCGTTCTCAAACACGATGTGCCACTGCGTCTGACTGCCGCGGAACTCCAGGATCTGCCGGATGTTGCGCATCATCCGCCCGTCGTACCACACCCGGTACATGCCGGGGTCGCGCACCCAAGGATTTTGCAGCCACACGATATTCTCCAGGGCGTAATGGTAGGTTTTCCCGCCGGAGAAGGTCACGTTATATTTTCCGGTCTGAGGGCAATATTGGCAGGACTGGATATCCTTCGTCCTGTCCTCGCCCTTGAGCAGGATCAGGTGCTTGCACGTGTCCATCCGCTCAGCTCCTTTCGTTGGCGGCGCTCTGCGCCTCCCGCAGGCGGCGCAGGAACAGCTCCGCCGCCCGGGACAATATCTGGTACTTCTTCCACACCACACACATCTCCACGGAGAACGGGACAGACAGTGGCCGGAAGCACAGGCGGCTGTCCCCCGTGGTGTGGATGATCTTATCCAGCCCAATGGCGTAGCCCATCCCCTCCTCCACCATCAGCGAGCCGTTGAACAGCAGGTTGTAGGAGGCGACGATGTCCAGCTTGTCCGGATCGCAGCGCAGCACCTCATGCAGCTCCCCATCGGCGCACAGCTGCCGGGGGATGATCAGCGGCTTGCCGAACAGGTCCTCCGCATTGATCTGCGCCTTCTCCGATAGTGGGTCCTCCCGGGGCATCAGGACGCCATACCGCTCGGAGTAGGGAATCTTCAGAAACGCGTACCTGGACGCGTCCACGCTGCCGAACACCATGCCGAAATCCAGCAGCCCCCGGTCCAGCGCCTCCAGCACCGTCACCTTGTCCCCGCTGACGATGTGGAAATGCACCTCCGGATACGCCTCCCGGATCTCCCGGGCGGCCTTGATCAGCGTGCGGAGCCCGTCCGATTCCCCCGCGCCGATGTGGATATCCCCGGCGATCCGCTCGCTGGTCAGGGAAATCTCATCCTCGGTCTTGCGCACCAGCTCCAATATTTCCTCCGCCCGCTTCCGCAGGAGCATGCCCTCCTCCGTCAGCGTGATTTTCCGGTTTCCCCGGATGAAGAGCTGCTTGCCCAGCTCCTGCTCCAGCGCCGTCAGCTGCCGGGACAATGTGGGCTGGGTCAGGTGCAGCGACTCCGCCGCCCCCAGAATGCTCTGCTCCCGGGTCACCGCCAGGAAATATTCCAGCACCCGAAATTCCATGGCGTTCCCTCCTTCTGTTTTCCTCATTATACCCCATTTTCCTATGCCTGTAAAGCATAAAAGAATATCCAATCAAAGTATTTGCTATTTTCCGTCCGCCGGGCTACAATAACGCCCGGAAAAGATACCCATCTTCAGGAGTGAGAGAAATGATTTCTGCACGCGTATGGGAAATCCTCGTGGATTCCTTCTGGAAAATACTGCTGCCCGGGCTGACCATGACCATCCCCCTGACGGCGATCTCCTTTACCCTGGCGTTCCTCATCGGCACGGTGACAGCGCTGGTTCAGTTCGCCAATATCCGCATCCTCAAGCAGATCGCCCGGTTCTACATATGGATCATCCGCGGGACACCGCTGCTGGTGCAGCTGTTCGTGGTGTTTTACGGCCTGCCGGTGGTGGGAATTGTGCTGGAGCCTTTTCCCGCGGCGGTGATCGTATTCTCCATCAACGAGGGCGCCTACTCAGCGGAGATCCTCCGGGCGGCGCTGGAATCCGTGCCCGCCGGGCAGCTGGAGGCGGGGGAATGCGTAGGGATGAGCTATTTGCAGACCATCTTCCACATCGTCCTGCCCCAGGCCATGCGCACAGCGTTCCCCTCCTTGTCCAATTCCCTGATTGCCATGGTGAAGGACACCTCCCTGGCCTCCAACATTACGGTGACGGAAATGTTCATGGCCACCCAGCGGATCGTGGCCCGCACCTATGAGCCGCTGGCGCTGTACATCGAGGTGGGGCTGATCTACCTGATGTTCTCCACCGTGCTGACCAAGCTGCAGCGGGTGGGAGAGAAAAAGCTCAGCGCCTACAGCACACCCAAGGAGTGAAGCTATGCTGGAAATACAGAACATTCAAAAATCCTTCGGCGCCCTGCCGGTGCTCAAGGGCGTAAGCCTGGAGGTGGATCGGGGGGACGTGGTGGCCATCCTGGGCCCCAGCGGCTCCGGGAAAACCACCCTGCTGCGCTGCATCAATTTCCTGGAAAAGGCGGACGCCGGGACCATGCTGTTCGACGGGGAGCGCTATGACCTGGGGCATATGTCCAGGAAGGACATCTCCGCGATCCGGCGGAAAACCGCTTTCGTATTCCAGAGCTACAACCTGTTCCTGAACAAAACCGCCCTGGAAAATGTGACGGAGGGGCTGATCGTCGCCCGGAAAATGCCCAAGGCGGAGGCGCGGGAGCGGGGGATGCAGGCGCTGGAAAAGGTCGGGCTTTCCGACCGCAGCGACTATTACCCCAGCCAGCTTTCCGGCGGCCAGCAGCAGCGGGTGGCCATCGCCCGGGCGCTGGCGGCCCAGCCGGAGATCATCTATTTCGACGAGCCGACCTCCGCCCTGGACCCGGAGCTGACCGGGGAGGTGCTGGCCGTTATGCGCCAGCTGGCGCAGGAGGGGATGACCATGCTGGTGGTCACCCACGAGATGAACTTCGCCCGCACCGCGTCCAACAAGGTCATCTTCATGGAGGACGGTGTAGTGGTGGAGACGGGTTCTTCCCGGGAATTCTTTGAAAACCCCCGGCTTGCGCGGACGCAGGCGTTCCTGCGCACGCTGGACGGTGAATAATCATCTTTCGAAAAGGAGAGGACACTATGAAAATCACAAAAATCGCAGCATTGGCCCTGTGCATCGTGATGCTGCTGGCTCTGGCCGGATGCAGCGGGCAGGAAGAGAGCGGCGACCTGCTGGAGACCATCCAGGAGCGGGGCTACATTATCGTGGCCATGGAGGGTACCTGGTCCCCCTGGACCTACCATGACGAGGACGACAACCTGGTAGGCTACGACGTGGAGGTCGCCACCGCCATTGCCGAGAAGCTGGGCGTGGAGGTCCAGTTCGTGGAGGGCGAGTGGGACGGCCTGCTGGCTGGCCTTTCCGACGGGCGCTACGACATTCTGGTAAACGGCGTGGACATCGACGAGGAGCGGCAGCTAACCTACGATTTCTCCATCCCCTACGCCTACAACCGCACCGCGGTGATCACCCTGGACACCAATGATGAGATTCAGTCCCTGGAGGATCTGGCGGGGAAAACCACTGCCAACACCATCTCCAGCACCTATGCCAAGCTGGCGGAGTCCTACGGCGCCACCGTCACCGGCGTGGACGACCTGAACCAGACCTTCCAGCTGCTGCTCAACGGGCGGATCGACGCCACGCTGAACTCCGAGATGACCTACTACGACTACATGGAAGCCCATCCCGACGCGGCCATCAAGATCGCCGTGCTGACGGAGGACGCCAACCAGACCGCCATCCCCATGCGCAAGGGCGAGGAGACCGCCTCTCTGCTGGCAGCTGTCAACCAGGCGCTGACTGAGCTTTCCGAGGACGGCACCCTGACCGAGCTTTCCATCAAGTATTTTGGCCGGGACATTTCCCAGATGTCCGACTGAGCAGGCAGATTTTACACGCAGGAGGTGGCCCGAATATGGATCCTACCCAATCCAGAGATTCGATCATTGAAAATCTGAAGGACGCCGGCTGCGACGACGCGACCATCGCGGGCTTTTTGAGCCATCTGGACTGCGGGCAGATGGTTCTGGCGGAGAAGCTGCTCCGGCAGCACCGCCGCTGCCTGCTGGAGTGCCTCCATGACGACCAGAAGCGCATTGACTGCCTGGACTATCTGATCTATCAGATGAAAAAGCCGCCGCAGGAATAAGCAAACCAACGGGGCCGGCGCATGTGTTCCATGCGCCGGCCCTAACAGATTTATTATACCAAAGCGCGGCGAAGCCTGTCAACAGCGATCTGCGCCCGGCCGGATTTTTCTGTGATTTCCACAAAGCGCGGGCGATATTTTTGTGGAGCTTTCCATCTTGCATTCGCCCGGCCGGTGTGGTAAATTATAGTCAGAAAGGGTGAGTCCAATGTACAGGTAAAACCGATTCGCTCCGACTGTCGGAAAACTGCAGAAAGCGAGGTTACCCAATGATTGAACCCAAGAATTCAGAGAAATAACCCTTGGCGGCAAGGTTTTCGGTCCGTCAAGGGTTATTTCTTTTTTGCGCCCGCAGGGGCGTTTTTTTATTACCGGATGCGAACCTCCAGGAACAGGCTCTCCATGTACCGGCTCACTGAGCCGGGCAGGTAATCGAAGCTGCTGCCCATGGCCAGCAGCTCATCGCTGGGGTAGGCGACCTCGCTTTCCACCATTTCCTCCGGCATGTATTCCTTAGCCGCGGAAATGGGCGTGCTGTAGGCGATCCACTCCATGTTCCCGCCGGCGATCTCCGGGTCGCACAGGAAGTTGATGAACAGCTCCGCCGCCTCCTTCTCCTGGCAGCAGGTGGGGATGCACATGGCGTCGATGAACAGGTTGAAGCCCTGGCTCTCCGGCAGGTAGAATTCCAATGCCTCGTTTTCCTCCGCCATCACCAGGTAGTCCCCGGCATAGTATGGCGCGATCCAGGCCTCCTCATTTTCCATCAGGTCGAAAATCTGGTCCATGACGTACTGCTGCACCAGGGGCTTCTGCTGCGCCAGCAGCTCTGCGCAGGCCTGCAGCTGCTGGGGGTCCGTGGTGTTCAGGCTGTAGCCCAGCAGCAGCTCGGCGATGCCGAAAGCATCCCGGGAATTGTCGAACATCAGGATCTTGTCGTCGTACTTTTCATTCCACAGCAGCTCCCAGCCGGTGACATCCTCCTCATCCACATACTTCGTATTGTAGATGATGCCCACCGTGCCCCAGGTGTAGGGGACGGAGTAGCGGTTTTCCGGGTCGTAGGCGGTGTTCTTGAACGCATCGTCCACATACTGGTAGTTGGGGATATTGTCGAAATTCAGCTCCAGCAGGAGCCCCTCGTCGATCATCCTGGCCACCATGTAATCCGAGGGGAAAATCACATCCACGGTGATGCCGCCCCCGGCCAGCTTGGTGTACATGACCTCGTTGGAGTCGTAGGTGGTATAATTGACCTTGATGTTGGGGTAGGCTTCCTCAAAGGCGGCGATCACATCCAGGCAGCCGTCGCTGCCGTCGGAAATGTACTGCCCCCAGTTGTAGACGTTCAGGGTGATCCGGCCGTCCGAAGTGCCGGAAGCCTGGGTGCATCCGGCGGCGCAAAGCGCCACAAGGGCCGCCAGGAAAATGGCCATTATTCTCTTCATCTTGCCCCTCCCTGCTCTGCGGTCAGCTGCTTCTTCCGGTCGGACCGGAGCTGCAGCAGGTTCATGGCGATCATCAGCGCCAGGATCAGCAGGAACAGCAGTGTGAACATGGCGTAGATTTTCGGCGGAATCGGCTTCTTGGTGTAGTTGTAAATCTCCACCGGAAGCGTGACAAAGTCCATGCCCGTCACAAAATAGCTGATCACGAAATCATCCAGGCTCATGGTAAAGGCCATGATAAAGCCTGCCGCCACGCCTGGCAGGATCTCCGGCAGCGTCACCTTGAAGAAGGCCTGCAAAGGGGTGCAGCCCAGGTCCATGGCCGCGTCCGTCAGGGAGCTATCCATCTGGCTCAGCTTGGGCATCACGTTCAGGATGACATAGGGCAGATTGAAGGTGATATGGGCGATCAGCAGCGTCCAGAAGGTCAGGCTGTTCCGCTGGCCCAGCAGCTTGGTGCCCACGAAAACGAACAGCAGCGACAGGGAAATGCCGGTGACGATCTCCGGATTGGTCATCGGGATGTCCGTCAGGCGCATGACTGTCCTGCGCATCCGCGGCCCCAGGTTCTGGATGCCAAGCGATGCCACCGTGCCGAACGCCGTGGCGATGGAGCTTGCCAGGATGGAGATGATCAGGGAGTTGGCCAACAGCTGGAGCAGCTCCTGATCCCGGAAAAGCTCGGCGTACTGCTCAAAGGTGAATCCGTCGAACCGGGCGAGGCTCTTGCCCTCGTTGAAGGAGCCGACGATCAGCACCGCCATGGGAATATACAGGAAA
Organism: Bacillota bacterium; assembly: GCA_021199635.1. Classification (GTDB taxonomy): domain Bacteria; phylum Bacillota; class Clostridia; order Oscillospirales; family Oscillospiraceae; genus Faecousia. The sequence goes on along the minus strand of JAJQHS010000111.1, from coordinate 2,387 downwards.
ATGAAAATCAGGATGGTGAGGACCCGGCCGGTTTTCTTCATACGACCACCACATCCTCTCCGTCGGAGCCGGTGAGCCGGTTCATCAGACCGGTACACACCAGCACCAGCACCATCAGCAGCAGGCTCAGCGCCGCGCCCAGGTTGGCGTTGTCCCCCTGCTTGAACAGCCGCTCGATCACGTCGCCGATCAGCACCGTGTCCGCCCCGCCCAGCTTCTGGGAGATGTAGAAGGTGGACACTGCCGGTACAAACACCATGGTTATGCCGGATACGATGCCCGGCATGGACAGCGGCAGGATCACCCGCAGGAACGTCTGCACCGGGGTGCAGCCCAGGTCCTCCGCCGCCTCGATCAGCCGGTTGTCCATCTTGACCAGGATGGCGTACAGCGGCAGGATCATATAAGGCAGATAGTTATACACCATGCCCAGGACCACCGCGCCGGGGGTGCGGATGAGCTTCATCTGCCCGATCCCCAGCGCCTGCAGGATCTGATTGATGATGCCCGTGTCCTGCAGCAGCGCGACCCAGGCCAGCGTGCGCAGCAGGAAGCTCATGCACATCGGCAGCATGACCAGCATGTACAGTAGCTTCTGCGCCACCGGCCCCCGTTGGGCGATGAAATAGGCCACCGGATAGCCCAGGACCAGGCAGATCAGGGCGGAAACCACAGAATAGGCAATGGATTCGCCAAATACCGGCAGGTAGGTGCCCAGCGCCTGCAAATTGCCCCAGGTGAACGCGCCGGTGTCCGGGTCCGTCAGGGCGTAGTAGCCCACAACGCCCAGCGGGATCAGGGTAAACGCCACCATCCACAGGATGTACGGCACGCTGAGAAGAACCGTCTTATTCCGCCTCATCATCGGCACCCTCCGCCAGCTCGTCATACTCCGCGGAGTAGGAGCTGTAGTCGCCAAACATACCGGAATACTCGCTCTTGTGCATGATGTGGATATCCTCCGGGTTCAGCCGGATGCCGATGGATTCGCCGACGCCGTGGTAATCCGTGGTCTGGATCAGCCATTTGAATCCCTTGAAATCCACAATGATGTCGTAATTCAGCCCCTTGAAGGTGATGCCCGTGACCTCACCCACCAGGTGCCCGCCGTCCGGCGGGACGATGTCAATATCCTCCGGGCGGATGACCACGTCCACGCTTTCGTTGGGCGCGAAGCCCTTGTCCACGCAGTCAAAGGTGCGGCCGAAGAAGCGCACCTTATAATCCGACAGCATAACGCCGTCCAGAATATTGCTTTCGCCGATAAAATCCGCCACGAAGGCGTTCTTCGGCTCGTTATAGATATCCTCTGGCCTTCCGATCTGCTGGATGCGCCCCTTGTCCATGACCACGACCGTATCGGACATGGACAGCGCCTCCTCCTGGTCATGGGTCACGTAGATAAAGGTGATCCCCATGGCCTGCTGGATCCGTTTCAGCTCGTTCTGCATATCCTTGCGCAGACGCAGATCCAGCGCGCCCAGCGGTTCGTCCAGCAGCAGCACCTTGGGGCGGTTGATCAGCGCCCGGGCGATGGCCACCCGCTGCTGCTGCCCGCCGGAAAGGGCGGAAATGCTGCGATGGCCGTAGCCCTTCAGACTGACCGTCTCCAGCATTTGGTTGACCCGCTGGTTGACCTCCTCCTTGGGCACCTTTGCCACCCGCAGCCCGAATGCGATGTTGTCGAACACATTCATATGCGGGAACAGGGCGTAGCGCTGGAACACCGTGTTGATCTGCCGCTGATAGGGCGGCACATCATTGATGCGCTGGCCGTCAAAGGTCACCGTACCGGATGTGGGCGTCAGAAATCCGCCGATGATCCGCAGTGTGGTGGTTTTGCCGCAGCCGGATGGGCCAAGCAGAGTTAAAAATTCATGATCGTTGATGTAAAGATTGATGCCGTCGAGTACACGCTCCCCGTCGAACTCCATGGTAAGATCCCGGAGCCTGATGAGTTCCTTGGACATTATCCTCCCCCGTTTCTTTTGTTAATTTCTTAATTTGCCGAAATGGGGCGGAAGCCGCCGCATTTCGGCATCATGTGTATAAATATACCGGAAATTTTTCCTTTGTCAATGTAAATTTGAAAAATAATCGGGATTTGGGTTTATTTTTTCCAGTTCTGGAAATACTTAGCTTCGGAGGTGCTGAAAAATGAAAAACAGCAAACACACCGGCCGCAGCTTCTCCGGTAAGGGCTACTACATAGCCCTGATCCTATGCGCTGCTGCCATTGGGATTTCCGGCTATCTGTACTACCGAAGCATGACCACCACCGACGATCCGCAGCTGAACGACCCCTCCGCTGCACTGACCCCCGTGGACGACGTGCAGGCGGACGCTCCCGGAGGCGTGGACATCCGCCCCGACCCGACGGTGGAGCC
>JAJQHS010000088.1 GCA_021199635.1 Bacillota bacterium | reverse complement strand
GCCTTCCGGGATGCGCTGGCAACGAAGATTCTGCCCCTATAAAGAAACCGCCTCCGGGATCGCTCCGGAGGCGGTTTTGGGATTTGAAGTTGGGTCACCGAAATTCCACGGAAAATGCTGCGTTCTCCCGGGCGGCGTCCTGAAGGGCCAGCCGGAAGCCCTGCTCCCATGTGCCCAGGGAATCCCAGCCCAGGAGGATCAGGCACGTTTCCTGGTGGAGATCCGTCAGGCAGTCGTACAGGGCATCCAGATTCCGCCCGTACCACGCGGGAAAATCCAGTCCGCTTTGCAGCGCCATGTGCAGCGCCTGGGGCGACTGCACGCTGCGGCAATCCAGTGTGACCGTGCGCATATCAAGGCTCCCCATATAGAAGCTCGAAGGTATTGTAGTGATCCTCCGTGTAGTACACCAGCCCATCGTTGGAGAATACGATCCGCTTGACACCCCGCTGGGATTGCCCGATGGTACCAATGTCGCATTCCTTCCAGGTGCGGCCCTCCGCGGCAGGCAGAAGACCCTCCCGGTTGCCGAAGGTGTCGCCGCCGATGGCCATGCCCGGCGCAATGGTATCCAGCGCGCCGCCAGTCCAGCCGTACAGTTCCTTTGCCTGACTTTTGGTCACATAGTTGGAGGGCAGCGTACCGTAGAGGTGGATGTACAGCGCCACCTCGTCCTTCGTGTCATAGGTTCCGTCCGGGTCCAGGTATAGCGCGGCCTCAGTGGTCTGGACAGGGACGGTGGTCTCCGTGGCTGTGGTCTCTGTGGTTGTGGTTTCCGCGGCACTGGAAGCGCCGGTGGATTCGACGGACGTATTTTCCGGAGCTGCGATGCAGGCCGTGAGGGACAGCAGCAGCGCCAGAGCGAGCAGTAGAGAAAGCAGCTTTTTCATAGGAGCCTCCTGAAATGAATAATTTGTCAGCCCAGTCATTATACCGCAGAAAAATTCCCGGCACAAGCTTTATTTTCCAAAATCGGTCAGGAAACTGCATTTTTCTCCATGAACAATCCTTGTAGGACGGTGGCAAAAGTGCTATAATACGGGGTAAACCATAATGCAACACAAAATGGAGGGTAATCTATGCCAATGCAGATGGGTTTCCGCTGGTACGGAGAAGGAAACGACAGGATCCGCCTGTCGGATATTCGGCAGATCCCCGGGGTGAGTACCATTGTCTGGGCGCTGCACCACAAAATGCCCGGAGAGATCTGGGAAGAGGGGGAGATCGCCGAGGTGCAAAAGCAGATCGCACCATATGGCTTCAACATGGACGTGGTGGAATCTGTGAATGTCCACGACGACATCAAAATCGGCAAGTCCACCCGGGATGCGTATATCGAGAACTATAAGATCACCATGCGCAATCTGGCGAAATTCGGCGTCAAGGTCATCTGCTACAATTTCATGCCTATTTTCGACTGGACCCGCTCCGACCTGTTCCACCCGGTGGGGGACGGCTCTACGGCGCTGTACTATCAGAAAGACATGATCCAGGACGATTACAATGCCATGGCGGATTATATTCTCAGCTTTACGGAGAAGTACCATATGTCCTTCCCCGGCTGGGAGCCGGAGCGGATGAGCAAGCTGGATCAGCTGTTCCGGGATTACGCGGATGTGGATCATGAGAAGCTCTGGGACAATCTGAAGTATTTCCTGGAGGCGCTGATGCCCACCTGTGAGAAAACCGGCATCAAAATGGCGATCCATATGGACGATCCTCCCTGGGATATTTTCGGGCTGCCCAGGCTGCTGGTGGACGCGCAGAGCATTGACCGTTTTTTGAAGATGGTGGATAATCCCTACAATTGCCTGACGCTATGCTCCGGCTCCCTCAGCGCCGATCCCAATAACTGCGTGGCGGACATCGTGCGCAAGCACTGTGACCGGATCGCCTTTGCCCACATCCGGAATGTGAAGCATTTCCCCAATGGCGATTTTTCCGAGGCCAGCCACAGGGACTGCGATGGGGACACGGGCATTCTGGAAATCCTGAAGGCGTACCACGACTGCGGGTTCACAGGTTACATTCGCCCGGACCACGGCCGCCACCTGTGGGACGAGGGCCCCGGCACCGTCCGCCCTGGCTACGGGCTGTATGACCGCGCCATGGGGATCATGTATATGTGGGGTGTCTGGGATATGCTGGACAAGCTGGAAAAAGAAACATCTGCGATATAAATCTATGGAGGTACCCGATATGAAAAATCTTCCCCTGAACATCGATTATTCCGGAAAAGTGGTGGTGATCACCGGCGCGGGCGGGCTGATCTGCGGCACGATGGCCCGTGCCTTTGCCCAAAGCGGAGCAAAGGTGGCGGCGCTGGACTTAAATGAGAGCGCTGTGCAGAAGCTGGCGGATGAACTGACCTCGCAGGGCTGCGTCTGCCGGGGATATAAGGCCAATGTGCTGGACGCGGAGGCGCTGGAGGCGGTGCACCGGGCGGTGCTTGCCGACATGGGCACATGCGACATCCTGGTCAACGGCGCCGGCGGCAACAATTCCCGGGCGACCACGGATAATGAATATCAGCACGAGGCAAAGCCGGGGGATAAGTCCTTCTTCGACCTCGAGCCGGGCGGCGTGGATTTTGTGTTCAAGCTGAACTTCCAGGGGACGCTGCTGCCCACCCAGACCTTTGCCAAGGATATGGTGGAGAAGCAGCACGGCTGCATTCTGAATATCTCCTCTATGAACGCCTATACGCCGCTGACCAAGATCCCCGCCTATTCCGCGGCAAAGGCGGCGGTTTCCAACTTTACCCAGTGGCTGGCCACCCATTTTGCCGGGACCGGAATCCGCTGCAACGCCATCGCCCCGGGATTCCTGGTGTCCAGCCAGAATCACGACCTGCTTTTCAATCCGGATGGTACGCCGACGGCGCGCTCTGCCAAGATCCTGGGCGGCACGCCCACCGGGCGCTTTGTGGATGCGGAGGAGCTGCTGGGGGCGACCTTGTTCCTTTGCGACGATACCGCCGCTTCGGCGATCACCGGTGTGGTGCTGCCCATCGATGCGGGCTTCTCCGCCTATTCCGGCGTCTGACGGGGGGAAATATGGAACCATATTATCAGCCCCGCAAGGAGCTGGAAGCCTGCAACGAGCTGATTGAAAAATATTTCAATACCCAGCAATACGAAAAATGTTTTGAGGGGCATATGGTACTGGCGCAGCAGGGCTATCCCCTGGCGGAATGCCAGATCGGCTATTTTTACCTGGAGGGCCTTGGCGTGGAGAAAAACCTGGACAAGGCTGTCGAATGGACGCAAAAGGCGGCGGATCATGGCGATTGGGACGGGCAATACAATCTCGCCTGGTTCTATGAGGAAGGGAGCGGCCTAGAACGGGATATGGCGCAGGCGATCTTCTGGTACAGGAAGGCTGCGTTGCAGGGACATGACCTGGCGATCGAAAAGTGCGCCCAGCTGGGCGTGGCGCTGAAGTAAAAACGGAGCAGGCGGGAATGCATCCTGCCTGCTCCAAACCTTTTATTTTGCATGTTTTCCGGTCACATACTGCCGGAAGAAAGCACATTGTTCATCATTGCACACTGCCGCCTCCGGCAGCGCCAGATTGACGTGGAAGCAGTGAGCGATCTCCTTTTTCTCCTCGCTTCCGTAGCACCTTAGCTGCGCGGGCACGCCCTTTCCGGTGAGCAGCGCATACATGGGCCTGGCATTCTCCCGGAGGAAGTCGTGGCAGGCGGTGGTGATGTGGGCTGGAGGATAATCAGAATCAATGGCGCCCAGCACCGCCAGGCGCGGATCGTCACCGGAAATGTCCCTGCCCAGATAGTCCCGGAACAGCCCCTGCTTTGGCGCGGCGGAAAGCCCCGCTAAATCATACATCCCGCAGTTTAAGCCCACTGCACGGATCCGGACGTCCGGAAGCACAAAGGAAAAGTGGGCGGCGTACCTGGGATTTGCCCAAATGGCGGCGTACTGGCTGGCAAGCTGCGCTCCGGCAGAGTCCCCGACCAGAAAAACGCACTGTGGATCCAGGTAATACCGCCGGGCGTTGGCGCAGACCCAGTTAAGAACGGCGTTGGTATCCTCCAGCGGGGTGGGGAATTTCCATTTTGGGGCAAGGCGATAATTGAAATTCACCACTGCGAAGCCCCGCCGGGCCAGGTCCATGCAGTATCGGCGGTAAACCTCCTTGCTTCCGTATACGTATCCCCCGCCGTGGATGCTGACAATGGTGGGCAGGGGAGATGTGGTCCTGTCCGGATAGTATACATCCAGCCGATTGGGATGGCTGTGGGAAAGGTAAGCGATATTCCGGCACTGCGTAATACCCTGGGGCAGGGGAATATCCTTATCCCGTAAGTAATCGGTTGTCCGGGCGCGCAGATTAAATAGGAGACTGTTGAGCGACATGATACTTCACTCCCGTTACAGTTTGCACGTTACATTGTATCATGTCGGCCGGAAAAAGATGTGAATAAATGGTTAAGATGCTGTGCTTATGAGTCCAGCGCCAGATGGCTGCGCTTCAGCGCTTTGCGAATGGCGATCGCCAGAACCGGGGCAAAAATCACAGCTACGGCTGCATTGAAAACTGTGGAGGGCAGCTTTGCGACGACGTTCAACAGCGCGGCGTCCGGGGTCAGGTCATAGACCAGCAGCCCACTATAGAAATAGGTTTTGGCCATGTACACCACCGCGTAGGATACCGCTCCGGCCAGAGTGGCCACCAGCGCTTTCCAGTAGCCCCAGTCTTTTTTCCAGGCAAGCAGTACCAGCCCGGTCACCAGGCCGTACAGCCCTTTGGTCAGGAACGTGATCCAGCATTCATATATGTAGCTGGGGTCCAGAATGATGTCGTAAAGCGCAGAGCCCAGCCCGGAAGCCAGGCCTCCCAGCCATGGGCCCAGCAGGATGCCGGACAGCGCGCACATAATATTGCCCAGGTGGAAGGAAGCGGTGCCGGCAATTTCCAGGGGAATCTTGATCCGCAGCGCGGAGCCAATCACAGTCAGCGCGGCCATCAGGCCGGTCAGGACGATTTTCTTTGTGGTCAGGGAACTTGTATGCTTCATATTCGGTGCCTCCTGTCTTGATGGTGCGATTATAGCACAATCTGGCAATAAATATATTGCCAAAATCTTCATTAAATTTAATGCCAGAGAAAGATTTGACAAAAAAGACTGCATTTGTGTATATAATGACTGGATTTTCGGAAATTGCTGTACAATCTTCTGGAAAAATGCTACAATTTCCTCAGAAATACAGGCCGCTGCATAGGTTTGCCGCGGCCGAAAGGAGTGGAAAAATATGCGTGTCATCCGCGCAAAGGATTACCTGGACGCCAGCCGGAAGGCAGCCAACATTATTTCCGCGCAGGTGATTCTACAGCCGGACAGTGTGCTTGGCCTGGCCACCGGGAGCAGCCCGATCGGCATTTATCAGCGCCTGATCAGCTGGTATGAGAAGGGGGACATTGATTTCTCCCAGGCGAAAGCCATCAATCTAGATGAATATGTGGGGCTGAGCTCCATCCATAACCAGAGCTATGCCTACTATATGCGGCACAACTTCTTTGACCACATCAATATCGATATCCGCAACACATTCATCCCCAATGGGCTGGACAGGAACGCCCGCCGGGAGTGCAGCCGGTACGATAAGATCATTCATGACCTGGGCGGTGTGGATCTGCAGCTGCTGGGACTTGGACCCAACGGACATATCGGTTTCAACGAACCGAACGAGGAATTTGTCAAGGGCACCCACTGCGTGGAGCTGAGCCAGGTGACCATTGACGCCAACGCCCGCTTCTTTGAGAGCAAGGATCAGGTCCCGAGCAAGGCCTACACCATGGGCATTATGGACATCGTCCGCGCCCGCAGGGTGGTGATGATCGTCTCCGGGGAGAAGAAGGCACAGGCAGTGCTGGATTCCTTCTGCGGCCCGGTGACACCGAAGGTGCCGGCGTCTATTCTCCAGCTGCATGGGGACTTCATTCTGGTCGCGGATGAGGCGGCGCTGTCCCTGGTGGGGGATAAGCTGTAAAATACGCGGATCTTGCCGGGAGCAGATGCCCCCGGCATTTTGCGTTCGCGCCCGGGACTGGCAGCAGAAAAAGACAGGTTTTTTCATAACTTTCTGTTTACACAACCCCCGCTCTTGTGGTATGATAACAGATAGAAAAATGGAAACTGAGGTTGCTGTGATGGATTATATTGTTTTGGATATGGAATGGAATCAGCCATGGCCAGGCTCCGCGGCTTCCAAGAAGGTGCTGCCCGTGCAGATTCGCGGGGAGATCATTCAGATCGGCGCGGTCCGCGTCACCGAGGAGCAGCTGGTCATGGACGAGTTCCAGGTGATGGTAAAGCCAAAGTACTTCCGTAGGCTCAACCGGCGTGTCAGCAAGCTGACGGGCATCAAGGAGGCGCGCCTGCGGGAGGAGGGGATCCCGTTCCCGGAGGCTATGGCACGGTTCCGCCAGTGGTGCGGGGAGGACATTATTTTCCTGACATGGGGTTTCGATGACATTTCCATCCTGCGGGAGAATCTGCGTCTTTTCGGCCTGGACGAGAGATGGACGGAGCGGTGGTACAATGCGCAGATGATTTTTAACGCCCAGACGGATGGCTCAACTGCGCAAAAGGCGCTGAAAACCGCCATGGAAATGTTCGAGATCGAGCCGAGCCGCCCGGCGCACGATGCCCTGGGGGACGCCTACCACACGGCGTTGATCTGCGCTATGCTGGATCTGAAAAAGGGGACAGCGGAGTACGCCGGCGCCCTGAAGAGCCATGAGAACGGCTTCCACGGCGCGGACCTGCCCGGGTGCATTGCCCGGAAGGTTTTCTATGACTACGCGGACAAGCGCACTGCCCTGGCGGCTATGGCCGGGGAGGAGAATAAGTGCCCCACATGCGGGCGCCAGATGCTTGGCTCCCGCTGGTTCTCCCAGCCGGGGCACCGGTATATGGACATGGTCACCTGCCCGGAGCATGGGAAATTCCTGATCCGTGTCCGCCTGTCTGAGCAGCCCAACGGATTGACTCGGGTGAGCCGCCTGACCTACGAGGGCACCTCGGAAGCGGCGAATGCCTACGCCCGGCGGGCGGAGAAGGCTGAGCCGGAGGTACAGCGGACCAGCCGCCGTCGCCGCCGCCGCCGTTCTGGGGATCATGAGCCGATCATTGTTCAGGAGTGAAGCGCATAACGAGGGGACCGGGCACCTGTTTTTTCCGAAAAAAGGGAAGAAAATCCTTGACAGAATGGGATTTGAATGATAGAATGTGCAATGCGACATCGGTCAGATGCGACTGCGCGATTATGGGCCTTTAGCTCAGTTGGTCAGAGCCTCCGGCTCATAACCGGATCGTCCCGGGTTCGAATCCCTGAAGGCCCACCATGGGAAAACGGGCGTCCGCCCTTTTTAATAGATATCGAATAGATAGGGGTATAGCTCAATTGGTAGAGCGGCGGTCTCCAAAACCGTAGGCTCAGGGTTCAAGTCCTTGTGCCCCTGCCAGAAATCCTATCCGGGAAAACGACGGACTGCCGCAGGTCACTGCGGCAGTCTGTTATTTTTTTCCATATTTCTCATTATCTTGGTGAAAATCGTGGGCATTGTCTCCTTGTTAAACATCGTTAGATATATCCTGTAAATGCAGCTGACGCAATTACAGGATACCTTTCTTCAAAGGTAAGGCCAAGCGTTACAATTGATTTTTCCAAAGAAATGTGATACAATCCTTTTATCCGCAAGGCAATTGCGGGAAGTGGGGATGATAGTTATGCGTGTCAGCAAACGATTTCCATTGGCAGTACACTGCCTACTGTTTGTTGCGGTCCTGTCGCCAACGCAGCGTGTAACCAGCACACTTGTGGCGGAAAGCACAGGCTCCAATCCCGTCACCGTCAGGAACCTGTTCCTGAAACTGTCTGAGAGCGGGCTGCTGACGGCCTCCGCCGGTAAAAATGGCGGCGTGCATCTAGCCAGGCAACCACAGAATATCACACTGTGGGACATCTACCGGGCTGTGGAGCTTGGGAATGCGGAGAAGATCTTCAGTATGTACGAAGGCAGCGACGGGTGCCCGGTGGGCAGGAATTTCTATCAGGTGCTGCATCCGCATATGGTATCCGCCGCCCGAGCCATGGAAAACGACATGGCGCACGTGACATTGGACAGCCTAATGACGGAGCTGAAAGCGATGATCGTAAATTCTCCCGATCCAAAGGGCAGGAAGCATCCGGTACAGGCGAACGCATAGAAACCATTCAGTCGATCGGGGGGATTCATTGTGGCTGCGGCAAAAAAGATTCAATATTACAGGACGTTCCAGGATGATTTTGTAGAAAGCGCGAACCAGAGCTTTGCCTTGCCTGAGGACTATGTCTGGGTTCGGGCCGGGGTCGGCGCAAAAATTGCCCGAGTGGTACTTTACGTGACGGTATACCTGCTTGGCGCTGTGTATGGAAAGCTCGTACTGCACCTGAAAATCGTCAGAAATGTCAATATGAAGGACTTCCGCCGCTCCGGCGCAGTGGTCTATGGCAATCACACGCAGCCCCTCGGGGACGTATTTTTGCCGCTGCTGGCCTGCGCGCCTAAGTGGTGCTATACCGTTGCCAGTCCGGCCAATCTGGGCATTCCGGTGATAGGCCGCCTTCTGCCATGGCTGGGCGCGCTGCCGATCCCGCAGGGCTTCGATCGGATGAAGAAATTCCTCTCCGCCGTGAATCAGCGGGTGCAGGAGGGACACTGCGTTGTCGTGTACCCAGAGCAGCACGTTTGGCCTTACTGCACACAGATCCGGCCTTACGGCGCCACGGCATTTGACTACGCGGTGAAAAACAAGGTCCCGGCGTTTTGCATGACCACCACTTATCAGGCCCGCCGTTTTTCTCAAAAGCCGAAAACGACGCTGTACCTGGATGGGCCGTTCTATGCGGACGCAGAGCAATCCCAGCGGGTGCAGAAGGAGCAGCTGCGGGACCAGGTATATGCGTGCATGAAGCAAAGGAGCAAAATGAGCACATACCAGTATATCGAGTATCGTCCCGCAGACGAGAACGCTGCCGACTGCAGATGAACTGATTCATTCTCCATTAAGTGTAAAGAACAGAGCCAGCATGCCACATGACTCTGTTCTTTATTTTTATCTGATTTTTGACTATTGTCAATCATGCAAGCACAGACTTCGACGCCATTTTGACTAATGCTTGGCAGAATTGCATCTGTGTTTCTTCCATTTTTCAACTGCAACATACGCAATGGATGCGCTTATTAAAATCAAAACAAGGGTTAGCAACGCGCCATCTCTTGGACGTGATATATTCAGAAGATGCTTGGTCATGGATCGAATAGGGTTTTGCGCGAGATAAATCGTCAAAGCAAGACGCGGTCGCTTCTCTGAGAATCGTTTAAAGCCAAGGGAACCAGGTAGGTTGACCATACAAAGCATATACAGGGGTGTATGTTTCCTTTCACACCGGACCCCCGAGAAAAGCAACGCATTTAAAAATGGCCAGTCTCCAAATCCCACGCAAGACAAAAGACAGCAGCTAGAAACATATAATTGTAAGATAACAGCCGAAAACCCTTGAAAGATCAGGGTTTTCGGCTTAAATTATTGCCACAGGAATCGGAACGGGCTTTACCCAATTTGCAGGAGATTTGCGGATTCAGGAGCACTTTCAATGACAGCACGCTTGACGGAAGGGATTGCGGCAGGTGCCACGGACAACTCGTCAATTCCTATGTCCATGTAGAAATTGGTCAGCGCCGTATTGGCCGCAGATTCGCCGCAGACGCCTACCCAGATCCCGGCGGCATGGGCATTCTGGGCAGTAAGCTTCACGAGCCTGAGCACCGCCGGGTCGGCTGGATCAAATTGGTCGCGAATCCTGGCATTCATGCGGTCGGCAGCCATGGTGTACTGGGTCAGGTCATTTGTCCCGATGGAAAGAAAGTCCACCTCTCTGGCTAGTACATCGCTCATGATCGCGGCAGCAGGCGTTTCAATCATTATGCCGTACTGCACCTCCTGGCTGAATGGGATACGCTCCGCCTTCAGATCATGCTGAATCTCCGCCAGGAGGGACTTAATTCCCCGCACCTGACGCAGCTGAGTTATCATGGGGAACATGACGTTCAAATTTCCATAAACCGAGGCGCGGAGCAGCGCCCGTATCTGCGTCCGAAGGATGTGTGGCTCCTTCAGGCAGATGCGGATAGCTCGATAGCCCATTGCGGGATTTTCCTCGCCCTCTATGCCAAAGTAGGGGGCCTGCTTGTCACTGCCGAGATCGAGCGTGCGTACCACCACGGGCCGGGGCGCCAGCCGTTCCAGAACCTCCTTATAAATGAGAAACTGCGCCTCCTCGGAAGGAAAGTCCGTGCGGTTCAGGTAGATAAATTCGCTGCGGAACAGGCCAACCCCATCACCCCCATAGGAGAACACCGCGTCGATATCCTCCAAGCCGCCGATATTCGCGGCTACTAGCACTTTATGTCCTGCTTGTGTGACAGCGGCCCGGTCCTTATAGAGCCCCATCGCCAACCTGTCAGCCTGATGGGCTGTCTGCCGCGCCTTAAATTCTGCCAGCACCTCCTTACTCGGGTTCACAACAACCTGACCCGTAGAGCCGTCGATGGCAACCGTGCTGCCTGGGATTAACTGTTCAAAATCCGCCTCCATACTGACAATGCAGGGGATTCCAAGCGTCCGGGCAAGAATCGCGGAATGGGAGGTGGACGAGCCATACTTTGTGACGAATCCAAGCACGTTTTTCTTATCCAGCCGCACCGTCTGGCTTGGTAGCAAATCATCGGCGGCCAAGATCACAGGGTGGTCAAATTTGGTAGATTCGTCGTGAATCCCTTTGAGGATTCGTATCAGGCGCCGGGACACATCCTGCACGTCAGCGGCCCTTGCCTGCATGTATTCATCGCCATCCATGGCGCTGAATATTTTCGATAGACCCTCAGCGGTATGACTGACCGCCCACTCGGCTTTTGAGCCTTGCTCCAGCGCTTCCACGATGCCATCGCAGAAGTCTGGGTCTTCCAGCATCATACGATGAAACTCAAAAACCTGTGCAGTGGCTGCATCCGTTTCGCAGGCGCGTGTATAGAGCGTGTCCAGTTCGGATGCTGCCTGTGCAGCGGCTCTGGAGTAGCGTTCTTTCTCCACCGCGGGATCCAATCCATTCACACGCGTGACAGACAGGTCCGGCTGCGCAAGCCAAGTCAGTTCCGCCTCGGCAATGCCTGGTGACGCTCCAATTCCATTCAATATGCGCATATTTGAATCCTCCGATCCATAGATACTCTTATATTCTGCCTGCATCATCCATCTCGTCGTAATTCACGGGATCGGCCGCAGGGGGCGTATCTCGCATGCTTCTGCGATTTTTCCGCTCCCGTCTCTTCTGACACGCCTTATCCCGCTGCTCCTGCTGATATTTCCTGTGGGCCTCTTTGTCATAGAGATGTGCAGGAATGGTAGCACGGAATTCCACACCCAATGCTTTGGCCAATGCCTGAGCAGTTACCTCAACAGCAAATCCCTGGCGGATGCTGTTCAGAGTGGAGATGGAGGAGAGAACCTTACCGTCCTCGTCGGCCACCTGAATCACCCGTGTGGTGTGGCTATCCACCTTCCGCTCCTCGGTGTAGACACAGACTGCCGCCGATACATCGTCGGTCCGCTCCTGAAGTCCCCGGAGCGTGATTTTTTTGCCCGCCCGATCCACCAAAATCGCAGAGCGAAACACCAGAACGTTATAGAAGCCCAGGAGAAGGGCTCCAAGCGCAATACTCAGCAATGCAATCCAGGAAAATGCGTACCACAACCACACCCCAGCGACCCCCGCCAGGAAGAAATCCCCGATGATACAGGATATGCGAACCGCCGGCACTGAGAGGGAAATTGTTTTCACTCTGGCTCCTTGTATAATAAAAGTAGTAGTTATTAGAGTCCCTCTCCAAGGACATGTG
>JAJQHS010000048.1 GCA_021199635.1 Bacillota bacterium | reverse complement strand
GAAGAAGGTATCCTGCTGCCCGCCCCAGTCGTCATGGATGTAGAAGCCGTCGATCATGGGGTAATAGGTCAGATACTTGTCCACTATGCGGATGTACAGATCTGTCAGCTTGTCGAAAAATTCCATAACATCGTCGGTCTGCTCGTCGTCGATCATCGCCATGGCGGCATTCTCAAAGCCCATCAGGGAGATCAGCCGCTCATACCAGCCGTTCATGAACCAGCAGATATTGAATTTCTCCTGGCTGAAATAATTGGCGTTTTTCCTGGCGCTTTCCTCCCAGTCCCAGCTGTCAATATCCGGCCAGGCGATGCCCCGGAGCATTTCGTCGGCATCGGCGAAGGGATAGTCTCCCGGGCGCACCATGGAGCCGCCTGCCACCGGCTCGTACTCCCACAGGACACCGAACATGTCCCTGCCGCCCTGGTATCTGGGGTCATCCCGGCGGACGCCCGCCTCCATCACATATGCCCGGGCAATATTGTCCGGATTGACGGAGGGACAGAAGGGATGATATTCCACGCCTGCGCCGAAATTCTGCCAGACCGGCTCCCGGCGGAACAGCCGCTTCATCGCCTCCCTGGCAGTGACCGGGGTGTGGTATGTTTGAATCGTGACGCCGCCATAGCCCTTCGCCTGGGACACCACCTGCAATTCTTCTTCATGAAAAGGAATGGCCATGTATATTACCTCCTTATATGGATGCAGCCTCTGTGATCGTTATCTCATCGCCGTCCCAGGCAAAATCCGCGTTTAAGCCTGCCTGGCGGGTAATGCGCTCCATGTAATCGTACACCGCCTCTGCGCCGTTGCCCCGGGTGACGGTGCGGGTGACCCCGTCCTTCCCCACGATCATGGGAACATATGCGGTTTTCACGATTTTTCCGTCCTCCACATAGCACTTTGCGGCGCAGGTATAAATGGCGTCCGGGTGGAACGGATAAGTGGGATATTCCGGGTCCGGCACGAAGCCAAATCGCTCGACCCGCTTCTGTGCCCATTCCTCCGGATTGAATAATGCGGTGTTCGTCCCTCCCTGGCGCCGGAAATCCGGCCGGAGGGAAGGCACCCAGGCAATAAAATTGTTCAGGCCGTGGTAAATCGTCTTCCCCTTGTACACTTCGATGCCATGGAGAATATGGGAGTGGGAGGATGTGACCACATCCGCTCCCGCATCCACGGCGGCGTGGGCGACTATGGTTTCATAATCCGCCAGCTTGACCGGCTTGTGGACAATCCCCTTGTGAAAATAGACGCAGAGCACATCGCACTCCCTGCGCAGCTGGGCGATCTCCCGCTGCATACGGGCGAAGCTGGAGGGCTCCGGCCATGTCAAAATCCGCTCCGGAGGACCTCCGGGATTGGCAATATCCTGCATATCGAACTGGGTGATGATCTCCACATAGGGGCAGCCGGGCTTACCGGGGGCCGCCCAGGTCGCTTTGGGCCCGGTGCAGTTGTAGCCGATATAGCCGATCTTTACCCCGAAGCGCTCCAGAATCACAGGCTCGCTTGCCGAAACCAGGTCCTCCCCGGCACTGGTATAGGGAATGCCGCTGCGCCGGAGATAATCCATGGTATCCAGCACCCCCACGCTTCCCGCGTCATACAGATGGTTCCCCGCCAGGGTCAGCGCGTCCACGTATTGCTTCAGCGGGGACAGCGCCTCCGGGCTGCGGGAAAGCCCCTGAAGCTCCGGCGCCCGGTCGCTGTAGGGTACCTCCAGCTGGCCCAGCACAACATCCGCCTGCTCCAGCGTCTGGGCGACCCCGCTGAAATAGTGCTCGGACTCGTCCCCCAGGATGATATCACCGGTCATCAGCATGGAAAATTTTGCCATAAATGCACCTCCTTGAAATTTGCATCCGTTAAAAAATCGTGCCGTGCATATATTGCTCCACATAGTCCACCACGTGGAAGGAGAAGCGGAGCTGCTCCCGGATGTTCGCGTCCTTCATGGACACCCCCAGGATCTCCCGGAGCTTATCCAGCTTGTTCAGCATGGTATTGCGGTGGATAAAAGACTCCCGGGCGGTCTGGCTGACATTGCAGTCATTATCCAGGTAGCACCGCAGAAGCTGCGCCATATTGGTGCCGTTGGCACGGTCATAGCGCAGGACACTGCCCAGCGCTGGATGGCACAGGTAAACCAGGTCGCTGACCTGCAGATCGTTGCGGTATGCCTCCGCACAGAATTCTACAATTTGGTAATTGGCGTAATCCTCGTAGATAAAGATTCGCTTTGACTCCTGGTCCCGCAGGGCAATGCCGAACCGGGCCGCGGTCTTTACCTGGTTGTACTGCACCCGGATCGCCATGGGCCGGGATGCATTATTGGAAACTGCCAGGTAGGCATTATACTCCTCCAGCCGGAGCTGGAGCTTGGGGATGTCCAGCACCGGCAGGATCTCCGATGGCTCCAGGGAGGTCAGAAACAGAATATCGCATTTGTACCGGTAGCTCACGCTGTGCGGGATCATAGCGGTGAACTGCTCCTCCACCTTTTCCCAGGGCACATCCTCCAGCCTCCCGAAAAAGGAGAGGGCGCACAGGCAGAACCGGGTGTCAGACTGGATGCCCAGGCTTTGCAGGAGCTGCCCCGCCTGATTGCCGCCCTGAACCTTGCCCTCAATAATATTGGCAAGCAGGCTTCCCTGCCCGTTTCCCGCCTGACATTCGTAGCGCAGCTTCTGAAACGCCCGCTGCGCCTCGGAAAAAAGCTGAGCGCAGCTTGCCCGGAAGCAGACCACATTGCTCTCTGCCGGCGGGGAATAGCCCTCCGGCAGCGCACCGGCGCAGAACACATTCAGGTGGCTCCCCGTTTCGTGGGACAGCAGGCGCACCGCTTCCTCCGGCCTCAGCGCATACAGGGACCGGCTGGAGGGATGCTTCTCCAGGGGCATGACGCAGGCGTCATTGGGAAGCTCGTCCATGGCGATCTGGCAGAAAAGAATTTCCGGATCCATGCCTTGCAGCAAATGCGATAGTTTCACAGTACTCACCTTTGAAAAATATGTATAATATCCACAATTTCCCCTGCCACTTTCGGGCAGACTGCCCTTTCCCTCCGACGCCGGGAGCGTTTATAATCATGGTATCAAACCGGCGTATCATTGCCGAAGGAAAGGAGATCATTATGGGAAACGGACCACTGACAGGATATAAGATCCTGGACTTCACCCAATTTGAATCCGGCACCGTATGCACTGAAACTCTTGCATGGATGGGCGCAGAGGTGTGGAAGGTGGAGCGACCCCAAGGGGAGCTGGGCAGATATTCAGAGGAGAATCCCGGCGTGGACACCTACGGCTTTCTGATCATGAACATGAACAAGAAATCCATCACCTGCAATCTGAAAAACGCGGAGGGTATCCGGTTGATCCGCCAGCTCCTGGCAATGGCAGATGTGGTGGTGGAGAACATGGGGCCCGGCTCCATGGCGCGCCTGGGTCTGGACTATGCCGACTGCAAAAAAATCAACCCCAAAATCATTTACGCGTCCATCAAGGGCTTCGCCCAGGACAGCCCCTATGCCAATTATCCCGCTTTTGACCCCATTGCCACCCACACCGGCGGGCTGGTGGCTGCCACAGGTCTGCCGGATATGCCCATAAAATCCGGCGTCAGCATCGCCGATTCCGGAAGCGGGCTGGCGTGCGCCATGTCCATCATCGCCGCCCTGCTTCAGCGGGAGCGGGAGGGCGTGGGGCAGCGGATCGATGTGGCAATGCAGGACTTTATCATCGGACTGTCCCGCTCCGGCTGGGAGCCTTACTACAATACCGGCAAGGCGCCGCGGCGGGTAGGCAACGGGATGCCCCTGGAAGATGTGGCGCCCTCGGACACCTATCCCTGTAAGCCCTTTGGCCCCAACGACTATGTGCATATCTATTGCTCCCGCGCCCCGGGCAGCAAGCACTTCCCCAATCTTTGCCGGGCAATCGGCAGGGAGGACCTGCTTCAGGACCCCCGGTTTGCCACGCCCCATTCCCGCTTCCTCAACCGGGAAGCGCTGGACGACGCAATCCGGGCATTTACCAGCCAGCATACCAAGCAGGAGGCCATGGCGATCATTGCCGGGGCGGATGTCCCGGCCGGAGCGCTGCTGGATATTGACGATATCACCCAGGACCCGGGCTACCAGCAGCGGGGCATCATCGTGGAGGTGGAGCATCCGCAGCTGGGCAAGCGGAAGGTGCCCGGCTTCGCCCCGAAGATGAGCGAAAACCAAATCGATTACCGCTGCTCCCCTGCCCTGGGAGAAAACAACCGGGAAATTTACTGCGGGCTTTTGGGCCTCAGTGAGGAGGATTTGCAGGCGCTTCAGGCGCAACACGCGATCTAGCGCATTAAAATTGCCTAAAAATTCTTGCTAAAATGATTTAGTTTGTTGCTAAAACCATTTAGCAATTATAGAATGCCATATTTTTGGAGCATTGTCAATAGGATTATTTTCACAAATTTTGGCCGGCGTTTTTGTCCATTCCGCAAAAGCGCCGCGCCTACAAGCCAAGCTGCTGCCGCATTTGCTCCGCCAGCGCTCCCGTGCGGATCTTCCCCCCGGGCGTCCGGGGAAATTGGTCCAGAAGCACGATGTACTTTGGCAGCTTGTAGCTGGCCAGGCTCTCCCGCAGACTGGCCAGGATCTCCTCCGGGGCCAATTCCGTCCCCGGCTTCAGCCGGATGCAAAGGCACACCTCCTCCCCATAATGGGCGTCCGGCACGCCCACGCACTGACATTCCAGCACCCGCTCGTCCTGCATCACCGCGTTTGCGATCTCCGCTGGGCTGATGTTCTCTCCGCCCCGGATGATCAGCTCCTTTCGCCGCCCGGTCAAATGCAGGTTCCCGGCGTCATCAAAATAGCCCACATCCCCTGTGTGGAGGAAGCCCGCAGGGTCGATGGCTGCCGCAGTGGCTTCCGGGTCACCGTAATAGCCCTGCATACAGCTGTAGCCCCGGATGCACAGCTCCCCCCGCTGCCCGGTCGGCAGGGGCTCCCCGCTTTGCAGGTCCAGGATTTTCCCCTCCACATGGGGAATCATGTGCCCCACAGTCCGGGCGCGCAGTGTGAGCGGGTCCTTTGCGGTGGTCGTGGTGATCGCTGCCGTTGCCTCCGTCTGGCCCAGGCTGGACAGCAGCGTCATCCCCAAGCGGCGGCTGATCCGGAGGAACAGCGCCTCTGTGCAGATGCTCCCGCCGATAAAGCCCGTCCGAAGGCTGGAAAGATCAAATTTTTCCAAATCCTTCCGGCTGACCAAGGCGTGAAACAGCGCGGGCACGCTGCTGAAAATGGTACATTTTCCTGCGGAGATCGCCGTCAGCAGATCCTCCGTATGGCGGCTCCGGGGAAAGTACAGGCAGCCGCCCACCGCCAGTGCCGCCATCAGGTTCACGGATATGCTGAAGCAGTGGCACACCGGCAGGGCGACACAGAAGCGGTCACAGCAGGTGGCATCCAGGTCCCGAGCCTGCTGGATGCCCATATTGACCCAGGAGAAATGGGTGTCCGGCACAATTTTGGAATCACCGGTGGTACCGGAAGTAAAAAGCAGGGTGGCAACATCCGCCGGGCAGACCCTAGCCTTGGCATCCTCCAAGACGCTGCGGGGCACCGTTTTCCCCAGACGGATCAGCGAATGCAGATCAGGCAGCTGTGACTGCGCCGTTTCCCCGATATACCAGACAGCATCGGCAGGCAGCCCCAGCGACCGCACCGCAGGAACCGGGGACTCCCCCCGGCAGCCCCCGAAGGCAAATCCACGGATATGGCACCGCTGCGCCAGATCCCGCAGCTCCTTTTCGCAAAGCCCGGGATGGAACATGGCCGGAACGGCCCCGATCTTCAGTGCGGCGTAAAACAGAAGCACGGTATTCGGCTCCGCCTCGCACCAGAAGCCCAGTACATCCCCCTTCCGGAATCCAAGCGCGATCAGCCCGGCGGCGATGTCGTCCGTACTGCCGTCCAACTGGGCATAGCTCCACTGCTTCCCGCCAAACTCCATGGCAGCCCGCAGCGAATAGCGCTTCGCCGTTTCCGCAAGCATCTGCCCTATGGTCGCCTGCTTCAATTCGCACATTGTCCTTCCCCTCGCTTTGCTTTTTGCATGGTGGGATGCCGTTCGACTGCAATCCTATGTATATCATAATCTCCCGCAGCAGGTGGAATCCACGGCAAACAGCACATTTTTCAGGGCTTCCGCAGTTCAGATGTTCCAAACTTTTTTGACCACTATTGACAAAGAAAATCGCGGACACTAGAATGTCAATTGTACAGATTCACGAATTTGCAGCCTTTTCCGCAAAATTTTGTCACTATGGAGGGAACTGTATGATCCTATCAGAAAAGCATCAGACGATGCGAAAGCTGTACCGCCAGTTTGCGGAAACGGAATTTACCGACGCCTTACTGGACGCTCTGGACAAGACTGGGGAATTTAACTGGGATATCCACCGCAAAATGGCGCAGTGTGGATTCCTGGGGGTGAAAATTCCCACCCAATACGGCGGTCAGGGAGGCGACAGCCTGGCCTACGCGCTGATGATCGAGGAATTTGCCCGGGTCAGCCCGGTACTCTCCATCTACGCCAACACCTCCAATTCCCTGGGCGGCGGGCCGCTGCTGATGTACGGCACAGAGGCCCAGAAGCAGAAATATCTGATCCCGGCGGCGAAGGGCGAGAAAATCATCGCCTTTGCGCTGACGGAGCCAGGTGCAGGCTCGGACGCCGGCGGCATCCAAACCAGCGCTTCCGCGGAGGGCGATTTCTTCCTGCTGAACGGCAGAAAGACATTTATTTCCGGTGCGCCCTTTGCCGACTATGCTATCGTCTATGCCAGGACAGACCCGACCCAAAGTGGCGGCCGGGGGATCTCCATGTTCATGGTGGACCTGGGGCTGCCGGGGGTAAGCCGGGGCAGGCATGAGGATAAAATGGGCATCCGTGGCTATCCCACCGGGGATCTCGTTTTTGAGGATGTCCATGTGCACAAAGAGGATTTGATTGGCCCATTGCACAAGGGCTTTGCCGCCGCTATGAAAACACTGGACGCAGGACGGCTGGGCATGGCCGCCCAGGCCGTGGGCATCGGGCAGGCATGCCTGGACGAATCGGTGAAATATGCCAAGGAGCGCCGGCAATTCGGCAAGCCCATTTCTGACTTTCAGTCGATCCGCTTTATGCTGGCGGATATGGCGACTGAGCTGGAGGCAGCACGGGAAATGGTATACGCCGCCGCCCTGCTCCATGACGCCGGAAGCCCGGAAACAGCAAAGCGCTGTGCTATGGCAAAGTATTTTGCCTCAGAGGTGTGCAACCGCATCGCCTACAAGGCAGTGCAGATTCACGGTGGCTACGGCTATATCCGGGATTACAAGGTGGAGCGGCTGTACCGGGACGCCCGCATTACCACCATTTACGAGGGCACCAGTCAGGTGCAGCAAATGGTCATTTCCAGCAGCCTGCTGCGATAAAGGGAGGTAAAAAGCCGTGAAAGCAATTGTATGCGTCAAGCAGGTCCCCGATACCGCCGGAAAGGTGGCAGTGAAGCCTGACGGCACTATGGACCGCTCCTCCATGCCCACCATCACCAATCCCGACGACCTGTGCGCCCTGGAAGCGGCGCTGACACTGAAGGACCAGTTTGGCTACAGGGTTATCGTGCTCAGCATGGGCCCCTTCTCCGCCGCAGGGATGCTCAGGGAGATGAAGGCCATGGGAGCGGATGACGCCGTGCTGGTTTCCGGCAGGGAATTTGGCGGCTCGGACACCTTTGCCACCAGCCAGATCCTTGCCGCGGCCATTCGCCAGATCGGGCTGGAGGACAGAGATATTGTCCTGTGCGGCCGCCAGGCGATCGACGGGGACACTGCCCAGGTGGGGCCCCAAATCGCGGAAAAGCTGGGTCTGCCCCAGATCACCTATGTCTCCGAACTGAAGATTGATGGCAGCACCGTCACCTGCAAGCGGGAGCTGGAGGACGGCTACATGGTGCTTCAGGCCCAGACGCCCTGCCTGCTCACTTGTGTCAAGGCGCTGAACACGCCCCGGTATATGACGGTTCGCGGGATCCTGGAATGTGACCGGGAGCCGATCACCGTAATGGACTATGCCTGCTTGGCAGGGGACCCGTTGATTGATCCCTCCACCATCGGGCTGAAAGGCTCCCCCACAAATGTGTTCCGTTCCTTTTCCCCACCTGCAGGCGCGCCGGGCAGAATGCTGGACGGCAGCCCCAGGGACGCCGTGACAGAGCTATTTGCCATTTTCCGCGCCAAACACTTGGTCTGACAGGAGGGAACCGGATATGAACACTTTCGACAATACACAGCTGGATCGATTCCAGGGCATCTGGGTCTTCTGCGAGCAGCGGGAGGGCCAGCTGATGCCCACAGCGTTTGAGCTGCTGTCCGAAGGCCGCCGCCTGGCGGACGAGCTGGGGACAGAGCTTTGCGGCGTGCTTCTGGGGGATGGGATCACTTCCGAAGCCTCCCGGCTGGGGGGATACGGGGCGGATCGGGTGCTTGTCTGCAACAGCCCTTTGCTGGCGCATTATACCACTGACGGATATGCCAGCGTGCTGTGCCAACTGGTAGAGCAGCAAAAGCCGGAGGCGCTCCTTCTGGGCGCGACCAGCCTGGGCAAGGACCTGGCGCCCCGCTGTGCCGCCCGGCTCCATACTGGCCTTTGCGCCGACTGCACCCAGCTCCATGTGGACACCCAGGGCTACATTTCCTTTTTGCAGGAAGCGTCCACTCTGGATACCAGCAGAATTCCCATACAGTCCGGGGATCGGACACTGAAAATGACCCGTCCCGCCTTCGGCGGGCACCTGATGGCAACGATCATCTGCCCCCGGTTCCGTCCGCAAATGGCGACGGTCCGCCCCGGAGTCATGAAATGTGCCCCCTTCGACCCGGTGCGGGCGGCATCCTGTACTATAGAATTTCCGGAATTCTCCCTGCGTGAGCAGGACATTGCCGTCCGGGTTTTAAACATCGTAAAGCAGACCCGGGAGGCAGTGGATCTCACCGGTGCAAAGGTGGTGGTATCCCTGGGCTATGGCATCCGCCGGGACCCGGAAACCGCCATCCGCCTTGCCAATGAGCTGGCAGCGGCGCTGGGGGGCGTGGTAGGCGCATCCCGGGCGGCCGTGGACGAGGGCTGGCTCAGCTCAGAGCACCAGGTGGGGCAGACCGGGAAAACCGTCCGCCCGAAAATTTATATTGCCCTGGGCATCTCCGGCGCCATTCAACACCGGGCAGGGATGCAGGATAGCCAGGTGATCGTCGCTGTGAACAAAAACCCTGCCGCTCCCATCTTTGCCTATGCCGACTACGGCATAGCCGAGGACCTGTTTACAGTACTTCCGCTCATGGTGGAAGCGGCAAAGAAAAAAACGACAGAGGAGGAATTATCATGATTGTTATTGGTGAGAAAATCAATGGCTCGATTCCCGCGGTGGCGGATGCCATCGCCAGGCGGGATACGGCGTTTATCCAGCAGCGGGCCATTGCCCAGGCAAACGGCGGTGCGACCTTTATCGACTGCTGTGCCTCTGTGCCCGAGTCGGAGGAGGTGGAAACCCTGCACTGGATGATCGACTGCATCCAGGCGGTCACAGACCTGCCCATTGCCGTGGACTCTCCTTCCCCGGATGTAATTCTCCAGTCCTACGGTTTCTGCCGCCGTCCGGGGCTGTTCAACTCCGTCTCTGGGGAGGGGGAGAAAATGGACAAGCTCTTTCCCGTCCTTGCCCGGGAGAAGGACTGGCAAGTCATAGCCCTGCTGTCGGATAATACGGGGATCCCCAAAAATGCGGCGGACCGCCTGCGGGTATTCGATAAAATTATGGCCAAGGCAGCGGAGTACGACGTCGCGCCTCAGCGCATCCATATCGACCCGCTGGTGGAAATGCTCTGCACCAGTGAGGACGGCATTGAGACCAATGTGGAGGTCATCTCCACCATCCGCAAGCGCTACCCTACCATCCATATCACAGCAGCCGTCTCCAACATTTCCTTCAATCTCCCCGTCCGCAAAATAGTCAACCTGGGATTCACCGTGCTGGCAATGAATGCGGGGCTGGACAGCGCTATCCTGGACCCCACAGATCGGGATATGATGGGCGTGATCTACGCCACGGAGGCGCTTTTGGGCCTGGATGGATACTGCATGGACTACATTGGCGCTTACCGTAAGGGTATTTTTGGCCCCATCAAAAAGCAGGCATGACAGGAGGAATGAAATATGTCTAAAATTGAAGAATTGGCATTCGCCGTGGAAAACGGCAAGTCAAAGCTGGTGCCGGAGCTCGTCCAGGGAGCGCTGGACGAGGGCTGCGCCCCCATCGACATTTTGAACCAGGGCATGGTGGACGCCATGGCAGTTGTAGGGGATAAGTTCAAGCGGAACGAGATCTTTGTTCCGGAGATGCTGGTGGCAGCCAAGGCCATGAAAAAGGGTGTTGCCGTGCTGAAGCCCTATCTGGCTGGCGAAAGCAGCGCCCGCATTGGGAAAATGGCAATGGGCACGGTCGCCGGAGATCTCCACGACATTGGGAAAAACCTGGTGATCATGATGATCGAATCCACCGGCTACGAGGTGGTGGACCTGGGCATCGATGTGCCTGTGGAGCGATTTTTGGAGGCGGCGTCCGATCCGGAGATTTCGGTGATCGGGGTCTCCGCCCTGCTGACCACTACCATGCCTGCCATGCGCGAAACGGTGGCTGCGCTGAATCAGCATCCCCGCCGCAGCCAATTTACCATTATGGTGGGCGGCGCGCCCATCACCCAGGCGTTTGCCGACGAGATCGGCGCGGATATTTACACAGAGGATGCCGCCTCCGCCAGTCAGGCGGCGAAGGCCCTGGCAATGGCTTCCTGAAAGCATGCCCTTAGATTTCCGCAGAGCGGCTGTGGAATCGGCGGATCGGCTTTTGACCGGAAACTCCTCCGGAACTGAATGAAACGAATTTTGCAAAGCTTACTTATCAAATTACAGGCGGCACACATACTTTAGGAGGTACCATTATGAAACAAGTATCGATTCCCAGCACCATGAAAGCGCTTGTCGCGTACGGGAAGGGCGTCTATAAGCTGGAGCGAGATCTGCCGGTTCCCGCCTGCGGTCCCGATGATATCCTGATCAAGACAGAGGGCTGCGGCGTCTGCACCGGCGATCTGAAGTGTATGCACGGCGCGGAGCGCTACTGGGGCAACGAAAATACCCCTGCCTGGGTCCGTCCCCCGTTCATTCCCGGGCACGAATTCCTGGGGCGCATCGTGCAGATCGGGGAAAATGTGACCGGCTATCAGATTGGCGACCGCATCACCGCCGATCAGATCGTGCCCTGCGGGGAGTGCAAATACTGCAGGTCCGGGCGCTACTGGATGTGTCAGCCCCATGCCATTTTCGGCTTTCAGAAGGAGAATAACGGCGGCATGGCGGAATATGTGCTGTATCCCAAGACCGCCGTCCTGCACATGGTCCCAGAGGACATGCCCTTGCGGCAGGCGCTCCTGATCGAGCCGTATGCCTGCTCCAAGCACTGCGTTGACAGGGCGCAGATCACTAACGAGGATGTGGTCGTCATCTCCGGTGCCGGCACCCCGGGCCTGGGCATGGTCACCTACGCCCGGATGAAGAACCCGGCAAAGCTGATCGTCCTGGATATGATGGATGGGCGTTTGGCGAAAGCAAAGGAATTTGGCGCGGATATGGTGATCAACCCCGGCAAGGAGGACGCCATCCAGATCGTTAAGGACCTGACCGATGGCTACGGCTGCGACATCTACATCGAATGCTCCGGGCACCCCTCCAGCGTAACACAAGGACTTGAAATGATCCGTAAGCTGGGCAGATTCGTGGAGTTTTCCGTCTTTGGCCAGCCGACAACGGCGGATTGGTCCACCATCGGCGACGGCAAGGAGCTGGACATTTTAGGCTCGCATCTGTCCCCTTACTGCTACCCCTTTGTAATTGAGCATATCCACGACGGCACTCTGAAGACGGACGGTATGGTGC
>JAJQHS010000008.1 GCA_021199635.1 Bacillota bacterium | reverse complement strand
ATGTACCGTCGTCTTCCAGCGTCGCTGTCTTGCTCAGCTCAATGCCGCTGCTGGTGGTGGTTTCCCCGGTGTCGCCGTCCGCGGCCAGGGACGCCGCCGGCAGCAGCGCCAGGAGCATGGCCAGGGCCAGAGCCGCCGAAAGGATCCGTCCTGAAAACTTACTTCTCATGCTTCAAAATTCCTCCTTCTTAATCCTGTAGACATTCCCAAATATATGTAAAATTGCGGAACGCAATGCGTGCCCACACTACAGCCGAACCACAGCGCCGCGGGACAGCGCCATCTGCAGGAATTCCGACACATCCTGCAGGCTCTGCTCCGGGGTCAGCTCATACTCCCGGGCGAACAGGCCGCTCAGCTCCCCCAGGGAGCGCGGCTGCTCCAGCAGGTTCCAGAGGAACGTGCCCGTGGCGTTCATCGTGCCCATGCCGGAAAATTGCAGCCCGGCCGCCCCGGTGGGCACCAGGATCGCCTCCCCCACAACTTCCCGCAGCAGAAACTCCGGGTTCCGACGGAAAACCTCCGTACTTTCCAAAGTTTTTCACCCCGATTACATAAGAATCCAATCACGTATTATATTTATGCATTCGGCAAAATGCCGTCCAATCCAGTGACACCAATTATACCTCAACTGCTCCCATATGTCAACAGCGAATTTTCAGATTTTCTCGATTTCCATTAATTCCCATTTCAGCTTCCCCCCGGGCAGGCGGGCAAAAAGCGGCCGGTGGCACTCAACGCAATAATCAGGGATTCGCCGGGCTGCAGGTCTGCCGCCTGCCCTTCCAGCGGCCCGAATGCAAAAATCTATTTATTGCTCGTAAGTTTTCGGAATCCTCCGCTTCACTGCGCACCCCAATTTTTGCCGAAAAACGCCGTGGTCCTACTCTCGTAGTTTCCACGGCGTCGTGCTTGCGGGGGCGGCTTCGTTGCAGTCCCTTCCCACGGTAGAATACGGATTGCCAAGTTCCAGCCTATCCCGCGGGAATAATGGTTGTACTCTCACGCTTTTTGTGATATAATATTGAAAAACAACCAGTTTTCCTCATTTCTCTTATGGAATTATTCCCACTTTTTTACAATTTCACTTTTCCTCCGATGTTAAAAATGCAGGATTGTGCCTGTTCATCCGGTGAATTTCTGCCTCCGGAATGCCGTTCTCAAACAGCATCCTGGAGAATCGGTACAAGCCTTCCTCCGGAGAGTCACCGTTCGGCATTCCCAGGTCGGAGGAAATAATGCAGTTCTGCGGTCCAATTTCCCGGATGCCCATTAAGGTTGCCTCAAATGTGGTTTTTTTCGTTGTGAACGTGGAATAGCTGTATTCCAGCAGTGCGCCGAGTCTGAGGAAGCGCTTCCGCTCCTCCAAATCATAACAGGTGCTGGGATATAGCACATGGCTGATCAGCAGTCTTTCAAACCGCATCTCATGGGCCGCTTCCGCAACCGCAAACGCTTCCTCATGGGAGATGTGGGAGGTTGCAATACAAAGCTGATAAGCTTTCGCGATCTCTAGAATGCTGTACATCTCCTGCCTGAGGCCCCCCGCCTCCGTCAGCAGCGATATGGGTGGGCACGAAATTCCGCTTTCCTCCAAATCCTTCAGGATCTGCACCCAGTACGGAAAAATACGGCTCTCGCCCCGGCTTTCAAAGAGGAATTCCCGCTCATACCTGGAATCCACCGATGGCAGCCATATGATTTTTGCCCCTGCCCTGGCTGCAATTTCTGCAGCAACCGGGTTCAGGCCCCCCACGGAATTATTCAGCGTGATCGCTCCGATGGCTCTGCATTTGGGATTCATTGCATTGACCTCCTTGGCGCGCTCCGCCGTGCAGAGGTAATGGGATTTGATAGCAAAGCCGCCCATGCCCTTCTGCGTCATGCGGTGTGAAAGCTCTAAATCCGTCACCTTTCGCATTTGTACATCCGGGCCGGGATGCACATGCAGATCCAATGCGCCCTTCACCAGTTCATACATCATTCGTCACCTTTCCTGACTACACAATACCATAGAATGGAGTTGAAGCACCATGGCGCCCCCGAAAATCGACATTCACAACAAGAGCTTTTCCTACATTCTGGCAATTGCCGAATGTGGAACCATTACCCTGGCCGCTGAGAAGCTGTATATTTCCCAGCCAGCCCTGTCCCGCTATTTGAAGGGGCTGGAGGACCGCATCGGGCTCAAGCTGTTTGACCGAATTGACAATCGCCTGGTGCTGTCCTCTGCCGGAAAGCAGTATGTCCGCTATGCCCGGCAAATATCGGACATGGAAGCGCAAATGGAGCGGGCGCTGACCCAGCTGCGCAGCGAGGATCAGATGTTCATCCGTGTTGGGATTCCGGAGCATTGGTCATCCTTTCTGGTGCCGCAGATATTAAATGAGCTTCCGCTAGTGATGCCCCATATCAACCTGGAAATTGTCGATGTCAATTCCAAGCATCTTGAGCAGCTGCTCCTGGATTATCAGGTGGATCTGACCATCTCCAGGAAGCCAACCAATCAGCAGGCCATTACTTCCCAGTTCCTCCATTTTGACCCCATTTATCTGGCAGTTCCCATGCCTCTTGCCGCCTCGCTGCGCACTGTTGGCACCTCGTCAGATGGTCTGCCCATCATCGACAACCGGGAGCTTGCCAATCTGAAATACATCATGCTGCATAAAGGGCAGCGGCTGCGGGACCAGGTCGATCAAATTTTTCAGAGTGAGAATATTCTGCCAAGAATTACGCAGACAATCCGCAGCGCGGAAACGGCTCTGCACCTGACCGGCGATGTTTACGGCTGCTGCTTTGTCAGCCGTATGCATATGCACTCCGTACATTTGCAGAAGTCGCCCGTCTATTTCGCCATTAATCATCCGCAGGCAATGCTTTCGCTGCACGTCAGCTATTTAGCTGGACGGACGCTTCCGCCATATATGCACAAGTTCATTTTCTACGTTTCCCAGCTTATTTGAGCGGCAGTGTATCAGAGGCATAGGGAACCACCAGAATTGTGGCATTGGGTCCAGCCTCCTCTACCGCGGCATCCACGGCACCCTGCACAGTATCAAAAGGCTCAAAAAACATATTCCGCAGCGTTTCCTTTGGCACTGCGCAGCTGGCCACAAATATGTGGAATCGCTCCATAGCTCTGGCGATCATGTATGCCTTACTAAGCGCCTGAGGGGTATATCCCGTTTGCCGGAAAGCCTGCACGACCTCCTGTGGATTGGCTGCGTTCTCCAGAACAGCGCCGGGTCTGCCCGCTCCATCCTGCATCCGGGCGCACAGAATGATCGTGCCGCCAGGCTTGCACAGCATCTCCGCGCAGCCAAGCGCCTTCTGTGACTGATGCAAATCAAAATCCCGTGGGTAGCCGCCCGGACTTACCACAACGATGTCCGCTTTCTCCGGCATTTTTGCGCCCCACACCTGCCGGCAGATGGTTACGCCTTCGGCATGCGCCGCTTCCAAATCCCCTGCCACACACCGGATCATCTCCCGCTTGGCATTGTCCACCGAATTCACAATGAAGTCCACACCGGCAATTCTAGCCGCCTGCACCGCCTGATGGTGGAATGGATTGCCCTCCAGCCAGCCCAATGATGTCTCCTCCGGACGAATTGGAAAGGAATGGTGCTGCTTCAGGGCGTTCATGCCGGATATGCCCGGCAAAATACTCTTTCTTCCACCGGAAAATCCCGCCAGCTGATGGGGCGTGATGCATCCGGTGGTAATTTTTACGTCTGCCTCTGCGAACCTGGCGTTCACCTCAACAGGTATTCCCATCGATGTCATGCCCAGGGTTTTCAGGGTGTCCGGGTCCTCTGCATGATGATGCACAACTGTCAGCCTTTCCATCAGCTCGTTGCCGAGCATCTGCCGCAGCTCATCTTCTGTGTTGTCACGATGATGTCCATACGCCATAATTAACGAGATGCCGGCATCTTCAACGCCGGCTTTGTGGAGTTCCTCAAGAAGCCCCTCCACCATCTGCCTTCCGGGATACGGGCGTGTAATGTCATTCACAACGATAGCCGCAGTATGCTTTCCCTGCGCCAGTGTGCAAAGCCTGTCTGTTTTTATCGGGTTTTCAAGAGCGCGGCGGATCTCCGCAGCCACATCCGGCACCGCCCTGCTTTTTGGCGGCATCAGCACGCCGATCACATTGGCCGCGGAAAAGCATTCCGTGTCCCGTCCTACGGGAACTTCATATGCATTCATAATGACTTTTCTCCCGCCGCCCTCTGTTCCAGCTTTTTCCGGGTAAAAGGAAGGATCCCGCCAGCCTCCACCAGTCCCTGTACATATTCCGGATACGGTTCAAACGGAAATACCCCCCGACAGGTTTCGATGTGGCTTTGCGCCATGTCGATCCGCACCGTTTCCCCATCCTCAATGGCATCCACCGCAGCGGGGCACGCAATGGCAAGCAGGCCCTCATTCAGGCAGTTGCGGAAATAGATGCGCGCGAAGCTCTTTGCAAGGATTGCCTGCACGCCTGCATATAAAATGCTCTTTACCGCCTGCTCTCTTGCAGAGCCTATGCCCCAATTCCAGCCACCTACCAGGATATCTCCCTTTTTCACGTTTTTTGCGAAGGACTCATCCAGGTCCTCCAATGCGTGGGAGGCCATATCCTCCGCATTCAGCAGCTGATAGGTATATCGCCCTGGATACAGCACATCCGTATTGATGTCGTCGCCGTATTTCCAAACTCTTCCCGCCATCATGCTTCCTCCTCCGGCTTCCATGCTGTAATTTCCCCCGCCAGAGCCGAGGCTGCAACCGTGGCAGGGCTGGCCAAATAGATTTTGGCCTTTTTGCTGCCCATGCGGCCGGGGAAATTTCGGTTCGATGATGCAATGCACACCTCGCCGTCTGCCAGTACGCCGCCGCAGGCTCCCACACATGGCCCGCAGCCAGGAGGCATCAGCGTACAGCCAGCGGCCACCAGGTCGGCCACGATCCCCTCCCGAAGCGCATCCTCCAGGACCTTACAGGATGCGGGCATCACAATTGTACGTACGGCGACCTGTCTGCCCCGCAGGATCCTGGCTGCGATCCGCAGGTCCTCCAATCGGCCATTGGTGCAGGCCCCAAGAAACGCCTGGTCGATTGCCGTTGGCCCCAGGCTGTCCACAGGCGCATAGTGGTCTACCCGGTCCGGCTTCGCCACTGCGGGGACGATATCGGCAAGAGAAATTTCAATCGTTTCGCAATATACCGCGTCCTCGTCCGCCCAAACCGGTTGAATCCCGCAGATTTCACGCGCCTTCAAAGCAGCAAACACTTTTTCATCCGGTTTGCAAACCGCTGCCTTTGCATCCATTTCCACCCCCATATTGCAGATTGTCATTCTCTCCGCTATGGAAAAATCTGCAATTCCCGGCCCACAGAACTCGATACATTTATAGCTTGCGCCACCGGCCCCCAGCCTTGCCACCAAATAAAGGATGAAATCCTTTGCGGATGCACCGCAGCGAAGTGCCCCGGTGACATACACCCGAATCGTTTCCGGCACCTTCAGCCAAATCTCCCCACAGGCCCATACCGATGCCATTTCACTTCTGCCGATGCCCACGGCAAACGCGCCCATTGCCCCCGACGTGCATGTATGGCTGTCCGTGCCAACAATCAGCCGACCCGGTGCGGAATATGCCTCCTGACACATGATCTGGTGGCAGATTCCTCCATGCCTGTTCATATCATAAAAATTCGGAATTCCCTGCTCCTTTACAAAGTGGCGAATAATGGCGTGGTTATTTGCATAGTCTGCTGTGGGAGCCGGGACGGTATGATCCAGGGTGATCACAATTTTATTTGGGTCCCACACCCGATCTGCCAGCTTGGCGAATGTCTGGCTGATTGAGGCGCAGTTTTCATGGGAAATGCAGTAATCCGGAGTTACCGTAACGAGGTCACCGGCGCAGACATCTCGTCCGGACTTTAGGCTTAAAATTTTTTCTGCGAATGTTTTGCCCATGTTCACTCCTCCATTGACCCGTTTCTGCTTTTCAAATATGGCTGCAGGCCGCCCGCTTCCAATATATCCACCATGATCTGGGGAAGGCCCAGAACCGGTATTTCCATGCTTTTTGTGTGATTCACAACCTTCCCATCCCCTGGGACGTATGTGATCTCATCTCCATCATCGATCAAATCCGTGTCGCATTCAGCAATGCACAGGCCCACATTGATGGCATTTCGGAAAAAAATCCTGGAAAAATCCTTTGCCAGAATACACGCTACGCCTGCCGTACGCAGGGCAATCGGCGCCTGCTCCCTGGAGGAACCACAGCCAAAATAATGTCCCGCGGCGATTATGTTTCTCTGCGTAAGCTTTTCGTGGAAATGTGGGTCAAGGTCCTCCATTGCATGCGCCGCCAACTCCTGGAAATCCAGGGTTTTGGTATATTTCCCAGCAATGATTGCATCTGTGCTGACATTATCTGCGTACTTGATTACCCGTCCAGTCACCTGCTTCCTCCTTCCATTCCTCTCGGATCCGTAATGTACCCCGTAAGGCAGGACACCGCCACGGTTTCCGGGGAAGCCAAATAAATAAACGCCCTGCTGTTGCCCATGCGTCCTTGAAAATTCCGGTTGGCTGTGGAAATCGCCACCTCGCCGTCCGCCGGAACGCCGCCGTGGGTGCCCACGCAGGCGCCGCATCCCGGCGTGAAAAACACCGCTCCTGCCTTGGTCAGCTCCGCTACGATCCCCTCCTGAAGCGCCTGTAGGAACACGCCCCGGGATGCAGGCGTCACGATCAGCCTTACCCCGTGCGCGATCTGTTTCCCTTTCAAAAAACGCTCTGCGGCCCTCAAATCCTCTATGCGGCCATTGGTACAGCTGCCAAGGAAGGCCGTATGGATTTTTGTGCCGGCGACCTCGGAAACCGGCGCATAATTGTCCACCATGTGGGGCTTTGCAACACTGGGCACGATCTCGTCAAGATTCACATCCAGCACCCGGCTGTAATCCGCGTCCGCATCCGCCTGGATTTCCCATGTCGGCAGACAAGTAAAGCCGCATTTTGCCCCCATTTCTACCACCATGTTGCATATGGTCATGCGATCCGCCAGGGGACACTTTTCCAGATATTCGCCGTAGAATTCCAGACTCCTGTAGTTGGCTCCTGCTGCCGTCAGCCTGCCGATCACTGTCAGGATGATGTCCTTGGCGGTGCAGCAGCTGCGCAGCGTGCCATTCAGGTTGATTCGGATGGTCTGGGGCACACGGAACCAACTTTTTCCAGTCAGCAACGCCGCTCCCATGTCTGTGGCGCCTACACCCGTTGCGAATGCTCCCACAGCGCCATAAGTGCAGGTGTGGCTGTCCGTCCCCAGCACCAGCTCACCGGCATGGACATGTCCCCGCTCCACCATCAACTGATGGCAGACACCTTCCCCTGCCTCATAAAATGTTGCACCCTGCGCGTGCGCAAATTCGCGCATCATCTTCTGCAAATTCGCAATGCGCTCATAGGGCGCAGGGCAGGCATGGTCCATGATTATGTACAGTCCCTCCGGATTCGCCACGCGGCTGCCACCCATTTGCTGAAAGGCCCGGACGGCTATGGGGCCGTTGGCATCATGGGCCATCATTTTATCAATATGGCAAAAGGCAATGTCTCCGGCATATACCGCCTTACCGCTGTGCGCAGAGAGGATTTTCTCCGCAATTGTCATCCCACGCATGCCTTTGTCCTCTATCCCAAATCCTCGTAGCAGCCGTCAATGATTTCACACTGCTTTTCGGTCAATTTCTTATCCACCCATTCCCGCTTGGCGCTGCCATCCAGCGCAGCCTGCATTTTGGCTTTATCCGCTTTGGCAAAGATCTGTGCCTCAACAAGGATCCTCTCCGAATCCTTTCTGGGAATGACAATCACGCCATCGCTGTCCGCCAAAATAATGTCACCTGGGCAAACCGCAACACCGCCGCAGGAAATGGGGGTATTTACCTCCCCTGGGCCCTCTTTGTATGGGCCGCCCGGCGTTGAACCCGTCGCGTACACAGGCAATCCCATTGCTGCGATCTCATCGACGTCCCGTATATTGCCATCGACAACAATGCCGCCAAGTTTTTTGCTTCTTGCATAGGCCACGATGATGGCGCCAAGCAGGGACTGCGAGCGGTCTCCCTCGTTTGCGATCACAAGAATATCGCCCTCCTGGGCCATATTCAGTGCCTTGTGGATCATCAGGTTGTCCCCTGGACGTGCGCGCACGGTCAAAGCCGGTCCCACCATGATGGCATCGGTGTGCGGCAGCATGGTATGAATTTCGCTGCTCATGGCGCACGACCGGCCCATCACGTCAGCAACGTTTGCCGCTGGCAGTAGCCGAAAGCCATCCATAACTTCCTTCTTTGGCATTCTGCGCTGCGTGAATACCCGAAAACCAACTGACATATCGATATTCCTCCTGTCTGAAAACTGTAAATCGTTCATCCCTGGTGTGAAAATTGGTCAAGCAGGTTGCCATTTACAAGGTCCGGCCCTGTGATCCGATACCCCGCCCGCACATCCGCAATATGTTCCATACAAATCTTCGCCATCGCATCATTGATATCTGAGGTACTCCCTCCAATGTGCGGCGTACATATGACATTTGCCATGCCCGCGAAGGGGCTTTCAGCATACGGCTCCGCCAGCTCGTCCAGGCCCGCGCCAGCCAGCTTGCCTCTGCGCAGGAAATCCGCCAACGCTTTTTCGTCCACCAGCTCCTGTCTTGCCGTGTTGACCAGCAGGGTGCCTTCCTTCATCTTCGCCAGCGAATCCTCGCAGATGAACCCCTGCGTGGCATCCGTCAGGGGGAGATGCAGGCATATGATATCCGCCTCTGCCAAAATGGCATCCACGTCTCCATATGTGACTCCCAGCGCCTGCTCCCGGGATGCCTCCATGGGATACACGTCATAGTAAAGCACCGAGGCGCCAAAAGCCCGGACAATGGCCGCGGTCTTTCGGCCGATATTGCCCATGCCAAAAATACCCACTGTTTTCCCGCTGATGCAGCGGGACGTGGCAGACAGTCGGCTGCGCATATCCTCTTTCCCTTCGGCAAAAGCCTGCGCCTGCGGGATCAGATTGCGGTACACCGCCAAAATCAGGGCGACTGTCAGCTCCGCCACCGACTGGGCATTGACTCCATGGGCCACCGCAACCTGGATATTCTTCTCTGCCGCGGCCCTCAGATCCACCGTGTCGTATCCTGCGCCCCAGCGCTGGATCAGCTTTGCCTGCTTCAGCTGCGCTATATGCTCCCGGTCCATGCGCAAAGTGCGGAGCAATATGTAATCTGCATCGGTCAATATCCCGTATTGCCCGTATTCTGTCACATAGGAAAGCGTGATGTCCTCAGGTAAATACCGCGCTATGCTTTGCTTCATCTGCGGCGTATACGGCCCGATCGCGACTATTTTTTCCATATAATTCCTCTCATCCTGTTTCCTTCATTCTTTGGCCAATGCAGCCGAAACGGTCAATTTCATCAGCTCCTGTGGATTCAGCGGTCCGTCCTGCATCACCGACTGATAAAGTCTCACCTGCTGCTCCCTGCTCCAAACGCCGTCACAGCAGCTGTGCAGTTTGCTTTCCAGATCGGCCGCTGTCAGTGGATTTTCCTGCTCGCCCCGGGGGACCTTCACATAGCATTGGTCCCGGGTCCCATCCGCAAAAATGATTTGCACCTCGCAGCCCCGAATGCCTTCCCCCGGATTCTCGAATGCCTGCTCTGCGATCAATTCCATCTTCTCCATCAATGCCAGTGCTTCTACATCTGGGGGGGACTCCAGCTCTGCAAGGGAGTATCGACCTTTCCGCAAAGCCATTGCCAGGGCATAGCGCATGCTGAATTTCGCTTCGCCGCTGTTTTTCGGGCAGCATATCTTTCCGGTTACAAATATGGCATTGGGGTATGTATGAATTTCAATTTTCCGGATTTCCGACGCCTCTATCCTGCGCCGCTGCCCCAAGGTAATGCCGGCGTCAATTTCCGGATGCACATGGCGGCATGCAGGGCTCAACTTCACATAGCATTCCCGGATACGTAGACTCTGCCCCAATCCATCCACGATCGCTTCAGGTTTTCCCTCCCCCGCAAACGCATGGAAGAAGCCCTTCGCGCCCTCAAACGGCTGCCGGGGTGCTTCCACTCCCTGTCTTGCGAGCAAGGCCGACTCCACGCCGACCCGGCAGGCGTTTGCCGGATTTATGGGCTTGGCGGACTGGCCGCTTTCGGAAACCTCGAACAGGCCGCTGGCCTGGACCGCCCCGAGGCTGATTGCATGATGGATCTGTCTTTCCTGCAAACCGATCAGCTTCGCACAAGCGGCGGAGGCAGCTACTGCCCCCACAACGCCAGTCCCATGGAATCCCCTGTGCAGCAGATTCGGCTGTACCGCCTCTGAAACACGGATGTAAGTCTCATATCCCACCAGGATGGCTTCAAATATCCGGTCGCTTGCGGCATTTTCTGCTTGGCCCAGTGCCAAAACAGCAGGAATCACCGTAACACCTGGATGCCCATTTGCCAGCCTGTGCCCATCATCCAGATCCGCTCCGTGGCCGTAGGTAGCGTTCAAATAAGCTGCGATCGGTGCCGCGGCTTTCGTTTTGGAAAATAGGATCTGGCTCTGCGATGCACTGTCAAAGGACAGATATACCGCCTCCACGGCATCGCTGTAGGCCCAGTTGCACTTTTTCCCTGCCGCAGCAGAAATCAGGTAATCCAGGATCCGCAGCCGCACATTGTCCACATCCTCCTTTTCGCAGGATGCAAGGTGAAATTCCGAAATCCAGTGGGCAAGCGCATCGCTTGACATTATCATAGTCTTCACATCTCATCCACATTCTTAGCGTATTCCGAACAGCTTTCCGCCCCGCTTCGCAAAGGCAGGCACATCAAATACCTCCGGATTTTTGATCACCAGCTCCTTGCTACCCTTCAGGAAGTTTTCATAGCTTGGCTTCAGCAATTCATAAACATGATATGCACGTTCCACGGACATTCCCGCCATATGTGGTGTCATGATCAGCTTGTCCGGGCTGATGGAGAAATAAGGATGGTTGTCGTCCAGCGGGATATCCACCTTCGTGACCGGGTCCTTCTCATATACGTCCGTAGCCGCTTTGCGTATCTGGTTGGTTTTCAGGGCATTGACAAATGCATCCAGGTCCACAAGCTCCGAACGTGCGGTGTTGATCAGGCAGGCCGTGGGTTTCATCAGGGCAAATTCCCTTGCTCCGATCATGCGGCTGGTTTCCGGCGTCACTCTGGCTGCCAGAACAACATAATCTGCCTGACGCAGAACATCGTCCAGCGGCAGAAGCGTCACGCCCAGGCTTTTTGCTGTTTCCTCCGGGCAGTACGGGTCATAGGCCACCGTTCTCATGCCCATTGCCGTCATATTTCGGACAAGCGCCTGCCCATTGCGCCCCAGGCCCACCATGCCCAGCGTTTTCCCGTAAACCTCAAAATATTCGCTGTTCAGCGCCGCAAAGGCCTTTTTATTCTTTTCATTATAGCCTTCGCTGCGAATCTTGTTCACTTGATGCAAAATTGGCTTCGCACACATCAGAATAAGGGCTGTTGTGAGCTCTGCAACTGAGTGGATGCACCGTCCGCCAGGGAACAGCACCGGGACGCCAGCTTCCGTACAGGCGTCAATATCCACGGATTCTTCAGGGCCGTCACGTATACTCAGCACCAGCTTCAGGTCCGCGCATTCGGAAACAACCCTCTGCGTAACCCGGTCATAGCCATCCAGGAAAATGTCCTGCCCCTGCAGTATGGGGATCAGCTCGTCCTCCGTCATACGGTGCGTCGCAGCATCCGCATCCGGAAAGGCCCGTCCCGCTTTGACCAAATCAAATTTTCCCTCGAAAACCTGCTCCCAATATTGGTTGTATTCGCCCGTCCAGAGCATCTTCAATTTTTCCATCATCTGTTCCTCCTGACCTATGCCCGGTTTTCCGAACCAAGGATCTGGATGTATTCCACCACCTTGTCCTCAAAGCCCTGGTAGAACACATCGATAAACCGCTTCATTTTCAGAGTGGATATGTGCATCTGA
>JAJQHS010000073.1 GCA_021199635.1 Bacillota bacterium | reverse complement strand
GCCCAGCGCCATACAGGAACAGACAGGGATATAGGTTAAAAAGTGCATGATATGCTCTTTCCTGTTGTACCTGAAGAAGTGGCTTGTGTCGACACTTTTAAGCTCCGGGTAGAAGTGGATGAAGAAGTTCGAACGGCAGAGCAGATACCAGTCGAAAAGAAGAACAGCAGCGCCCGTTTGGACGGCGTAGGCTGGGTCTCGATTTTCAGGCAGGGATACTGCCCCAAAATCGTCTTTTCCGTATAGCGGGACCGCTTTCTCTTTGGAATTTGGAAGCCCCGTTTCCGATTTATCTTTCGCGCTTTTTTCAGAATGTTCAAGTCGCTCTCCAATGCCAGATGAGAGTCCCCATTTCGCCAACGCAGCGTGGCCGCCGATGTTCATGGTCGTTACCATGATGCTCCCGCCCAAGCCCTCCGGCTTACAGGTATTTTGAAAGAAGCTCATGTTTAACCCTCCTCGTCCATTTCTTTACCAAATCCTCGTCATCATCAAGGAGACGATAACCCCTCCCACAGTAAATACCGGTAGCATGGGAAGCATAGACGGAAACGCTCATTGTCATGCCCTCCCCCTGGCTGGGAAAGCCAGTATCCTACTTGGCTGCTCCGTATCCATCGCCGCTCAGCTTTGCCGGAAGTATCAGTTAGCAAAAGCTAACTCCTGTTCTCAAGAAACGCCGCCCTTTTCCGGGCGGCGCATAGTATTCCCCGTGCCTGCCGTCAAGCAAGTTTATCATCGCAGTCCGCGCTGAGTTAGCTTTGTCTAACAAGCATTGTAGCACAATTACTTTGAAAAATCAATACCAGGACCGGGTAATATGGGAAATTCTGCTTTTCATCCCTTGGATGATCCCATTTCATGCGCGGCGTGATCAAATGCTGGCTGAAAGACGGCATGCGCGAAGAGCCGGAGGTGCTGGCCGCCTATTGCACAGAGTGGATGTTCACATTGCTGACCTCCACCGAGGAGAAAAATGGCAACAACGGGATCTGATTTCTTGGCGTCCTTCTCCGGCCAGCACATCATCCCTGCCGATATGCTTTGGACTCTTTTCTTCTTTGCCGGAAACAAAATAGGGCGGCGACCCATCTGCCGGAACTGGAACTCCAGCAGTGGATCGCCGCTCTTTTATTACTGCGATATTATTTCATCAAAATATGGTCGTCCAAAATCTATTTCCATTTTCACGGATTTACTGCTCTCTATAGATTCCGATCGTCAGTCCAGCGCCAGGAACAGGTATTCCCTGCCCCGGATGTCCTGGCCGCAATACATTTTGACACCGTCCTTGTCCACCAGCGCGCCCTTCAGCTCGAAATTCCGGCTGGGGGCCAGGAGTTTGGGCCCTGTTCTACGGTGCTCAGGAGCCGCTTTAAGTCCCCCGCGGTCTCCAGGGCGCAGCTCCCCTGGGGCGCGCCGCCGTAACTGAGGGGGTGCAGTTCCAAGGCCGAGGTGCTGCCGGGATGCTCCGGGGAGGCGGAAAACTGCCAGACCTCCGTCTGATAGTCCTCCCAGTCAAAGGCATCCACAAAGGTTTGCTTCTCCCGGTAAAACTGTCCCGCACGGCCCCAGAGACCGGTGTAAAGCACCCAGTTCCCATGGTAGATTTTATGGCAGTCCCCTCGGGTGTACATCCATGCCAGCAGTACGCTGTCCTCCACCGCCTCCAGATTAGCGGCCAGATCCCCGGCGCAGTAGGACACGAGATCGCGCAGGTACCGTATGCTCTCCAGCCGGAGCTGCAAAATCTCCCGCTCCGCCATGGTCACGCTTCCCCGTCCATCTCCTCAATGGGAACCAGCTCCACGACACAACTGTTGTAGTCTTCGTCCCAATCCGAGCCGCCGTCCGTGGTGCTGGTGTACCAGTAGGACAGGTTCGCTTTTTTGTGGGGATAGAGCTTCTCCCTCCTGTGGCTGTAGTCAAATCCGTAGCCGTGGCCGCCGTCGTACTCCACCTCGATGCCGATGGGGTTGCCCGCCTCGTCCCGGATGTAGTCGATGAATTTGGCTTTGGAGGGGTTGTTCAGGTCGCTCATAGAGGAATAGCGGCCGGTCTTCTCCCATTTCAGCTTGAAATACTCTTTTTCCATGACGATTTCCTCACTTTCTCAATAATTTCTCTTTTTGCGTGCCTCGTTCCTGCGATGCAGCTCCTCAGCGGTGACCAGCTCCACCTCGTAATATTCAAAGCTGTCGAACCAGTCGCCGTCCTCTGTGTCCTGGGAATACCAATAGACCAGATTCACCTCCTGGTTGGGATACAGCTCTATCCGGGTGTCGCCGTAGTCAAAGAAGCAGTCATGGCCGGCGTCATAGGACAACTTGACGCCGATGGGATTCCCCGCCTCGTCCCGGATGTAGTCGATGAATCTGGCCTGGATGAACCTGTCCTCTTGGGGCCTGGTCAAGTCATCCATGGAGGAACAATAGCCGTCCCCCCATATCAGATAGAAATAATCTTTTCCCATGTCCGTTCCTCCCGAGCAATAGCGCGCCTGTCTTCCGATCATATTGTACCACAGCATTTATTCCCGCGCAAGTCTTTCTTCAAACCGCTCCTTCAGCAAACCGATCAGCCGCTCTGCGATCGGCGTGAAAACCTGATACTTCTTCCAGATGATATACATTTTTGTTTCCAGCTTCGGATACAGGGGCCGGAAGCACAGGCCGCTTTCCGAGCTGACATCCGCCAGATGGTCAAATACCAGCAGGCACCCCAATCCTTCTCTGACAAACACAGAGCCGTTGTAAAACAGATTAACTGTCCCGATGATGTTCAGCTGGTCGACCGCCTCCCCGCACCATCTTGGAAGATCGGCGCGAATGGACTGGGGCGACGTGATGAGCGGCACGCCCTGCAAATCCTCAGGACGGATCGCCGTTTTCTGGGCAAGGGGGTCATCCGCCCGCATCAGAAGCCCCCAGGTATCCCCGCCCGGCAGGGAGAGATAATTGTATTTCGAGAGGTCAGGCGGCTCCACAATAACCGCGAAATCCGACAGTCCCTGCTCCAAATCATTCACCACCACGCGGGTATCCCCACTTGTGATATGGCACCGCAGCCCCGGGTATTGCCTGCGAAACTCCTTCACAACGTCCGCCAGATGGTGAATCTGCCAGGACTCCGCGCAGCCGATTCGCACATCGCCGCCCGTCACGTCATTCAGGCATTGGAATTCCCCGACTGTCTTGTCCGCCATGTCCAGAATATCCTCCGCCCGTTTGCGCAGCAGGATGCCTTCCTCCGTCAAATGCACGTTGTAATTTCCCCGGACAAACAGCTTGCATCCAAGCTCTGCCTCCAGCTCCTTGAGCTGTTTGGACAAGGTGGGCTGGGAAATGTGCAGCGTCCTGGCCGCGCCGGTAATGCTGCCCTCCCTGGCCACTTCAATGAAATACCGCAAAACACGCAATTCCATAGCTTCCCCTCCGCACGGATTTTGCTTCCATGATAGCACATCCAGATATTCTTTTCAAGAATAATTAGAAATAGAAACTAAGTATTTGCCATTTCTTCTGCATCCATGTAAAATACAGATGTGAGGAGGTGTGACGGCATGCCGGAAGCGAATAACGAAGCCCAGCGATTCCGCGAAAACCTGATTGACATCGGTTTTGGGGCGGAAATGATCGCGCATTGTTCCCTGCTGCAAAAAGAGGGGCGGAATGAAGATCTGCTGCGGATCTTGCGCCTCCGCCGCCGTGACCTGCTGAACAGCATCCACGCGGAGCAGAAAAAACTGGACTGTCTGGATTACCTGGCGTACCAGCTGCGCAGGAAAGGAGGAACCGCATGAGGCAATTCATCGCATTGGCGCTCTCGATCGGCATGATTTCCATGCTGGCGGCTTGCAGCTACGGGGCGCGGCATCACCATCCGATTCTGACAGCGGCACGATTTCGGCCGCGAGCCATCCATCGGAAACGGAGAGCAGGACCGAGAATGCCGGCGCACTGGAAGAAAGCGGGGCGGAAACCGGGCATTCCGACAACGTCACCAGCGTCCTGGTCGCCTATTTTTCCTGCACCGGCACAACGGAGCAGATCGCCGGGTGGATCGCAGCGGAAACCGGCGCTGATCTATACGAAATCGTGCCGGAGGAACCTTATACCCAGGAAGATCTGGCCTATTATACCGGCGGCCGAGCCGACCAGGAGCAGGCAGATGCTTCTGCCCGCCCTGCGATCTCCGGCAGTGTGGAAAACATCGGGCAGTATGACGTGATCTTCCTCGGCTATCCCATCTGGCATGGGCAAGCGCCGCGGATCATCAGCACCTTTCTGGAGAGCTATGATTTCTCCGGCGTGACGATCGTCCCATTCTGCACCTCCCACAGCAGCGGTATTGGCTCCAGCGCCGAAAATCTGCATAGCCTTTGCCCCGACACGGTCACCTGGCTGGACGGGCGACGGTTCTCCGGGGATGCAGCAGAAAGCGATGTAACGGAGTGGATTGACAGCTTGGAATTACCGGAAAGTGAGGTACAAACCGTGGGGGAATTTAACTTTGAAACCAAAACCGTCCTGCTGAACAGCGGCTATGAAATGCCTATCCTGGGGCTGGGTACTTACAGCCTGACGGATGAAGAATGTGCCGTTTCCATTGCTGCGCTGCTAGAAGCGGGCGGCAGACTGATCGATACGGCGTATATGTACGGCAATGAAGCGGCAGTTGGGCAGGCGATCCGGGATTCGGACGTGCCGCGGGAAGAAATATTTGTGATCACAAAGCTCTACCCCAACCAATACAGCTATGCCGCAGATGCCATTGACGCGGCGCTGGATAAGATGGGGCTGGATTACATCGACATGATCCTCCTGCACCATCCGGGAAATGGGGATGTGGAAGCATACCTTGCGCTGGAGCGGGCCGTCGCGGACGGCAAAGTGCATTCCATCGGCCTGTCCAACTGGTATGTGGAGGAGCTGGAGGAATTTCTGCCCCATGTGAACATCACCCCGGCGCTGGTGCAGA
This sequence comes from Bacillota bacterium, assembly GCA_021199635.1. GTDB lineage: Bacteria > Bacillota > Clostridia > Oscillospirales > Oscillospiraceae > Faecousia. The sequence goes on along the minus strand of JAJQHS010000073.1, from coordinate 7,191 downwards.
ACGAGATCCATCCATACTATCAGGAAAATGATGTGATCCCTTATATTCAGTCGCTGGGGATCGTGGTGCAGGGCTGGTATCCCCTGGGTGGGCGCGGGTATACGGCGCAGCTGCTTGGGGATGAAACCATTTCCGCGATCGCAGAGGCGCATGGTGTTTCCTCCGCCCAGGTGATCCTGCGGTGGAATTTACAGAAAGGGGTCGTGGTCATTCCCGGCTCCAGCGACCCGGAGCATATCCGGGAAAATCTCGACCTGTTCGGCTTTGCGCTGACCGATGCGGAAATGGACCGGATCAATGCTCTGGACAGGAACGAAAAACACGACTGGTACTGAGAAAACTCTGAATCAAAATCTGGAAAGGACGGAATCCAATGAACGACTTTATTTTTCACAACCCTGATAAGGTGTACTTCGGGCGCAACCAGATGGGCAACCTGCCCGGCGAGCTTTTGAAATTTGGGCGTAAAGTGCTGCTGGTCTACGGCGGCGGCTCCATCAAGCGCAGCGGCCTCTATGACCAGGTGATTTCGCTGGTGCGGGGCTCTGGCATGGAACTGTTTGAGCTGTCCGGGGTGGAGCCAAACCCGCGCCACACGACGGCAAACAAAGGCGCTGCGCTCTGCAAGCAGGAAGGCATTGATGTCATCCTGGCTGTTGGCGGCGGTTCCACGATCGACTGCGCAAAAGGCGTTGCCGCGGCTGCGAAAACGGAAAACAGCGATGTATGGCCGCTGGTATCCTCCGGCGTCTGGGTCATGGACGCGCTGCCAGTTGTGGCTGTCCTGACCAATGCTGCCACCGGCTCCGAGATGGACGCCTGGTGCGTGATTTCCAATATGGAAACCAACGAAAAGATCGGCCTTGGCGGGGATGCGCTGATCCCCAGGGCGGCGTTTGAGAATCCGGAGTTCAGCTTTACACTGCCGCCTTACCAGACAGCCTGCGGCGCATTTGACATCTTTAACCACGTGCTGGATAACTATTATCTGGCCGGAGATGCGACCTTCGACCTGGTGCTGGAAATGCAGGAGGCCGTTATGCGCACGGTCGTCAAGTGGGCGCCGATCGCCCTGAAGGAGCCGGAAAACTACGAGGCCCGCGCCAATCTGATGTGGGCATCCTCCATGGCTCTGAACGCCATCCTGGATGCCGGTACAGTCCACGCCTGCCCGTGCCACTGCATGGAGCATGAATTGTCCGCATACTACGATATCACACATGGACATGGGCTGGCCATTCTGACGCCCAGATGGCTGTCCTACATCCTGAATGAGGATACGGCACCCGCCATCTGCCGCCTGGGGGAAAAGGTGTTCGGCATTAAAAAGAGCGGCAATGTGGCAGATGACGCGAAGAAAGCCATTGCGGCCGTCAGCGCCTTCGCCTTTGACACGCTGGGGCTGGAGCCGTCTCTTTCCAGGCTCGGCATCGATCAGACGCATTTCCGGGCGATGGCGGAACACGCCTGCGGCGGAAACGGGATCGTCGGCCTTCGGGCGCTGAATGCGGAGGATGTTGTAAACATCTACGAAATGTGCCTGTAAGGCCTGGCGCATTAAGCTGGGAAATGTCGCCCGGCATGCGACCTCGGCAGCGCAATTCCGCCGTATAATAGGGCTGCAAGGTGAAACCCGAGCAGCCCTATTTTTACATACGGAGGAATGCAACCATGAAAGAGAATTTGACCGAAATCGTATTTATCCTGGACCGCAGCGGCTCCATGAGCGGGCTGGAGGCCGATACCATCGGCGGCTTTAACGCCATGATCGAGAAGCAGAAGCAGGCCGAGGGCGAGGCGCTGATTTCCACCGTCCTCTTCGACAACGTCAGCCAGGTCATCCACGACAGGGTGAACATCCAAAGCATCCGGCCCATGACCCGGGAGGATTATACCGTCCGGGGCTGCACAGCCCTCCTGGATGCCATTGGCGGAGCCATCCATCACATCGGGAATGTCCACAAGTACGCGAGGCGTGAGGACGTCCCCGCGCACACGCTGTTCGTCATCACCACCGATGGAATGGAAAATGCCAGCCGCAGGTACAGCAGCGAAAAGGTCCGAAAAATGATCGAGCGGCAGAAGGAAACCTACGGGTGGGAGTTCCTGTTCCTCGGCGCAAACATCGACGCCGTGGAAACCGCCAGTCGCTTCGGCATACGCGAAGACCGCGCTGTCAACTACCATAGCGACAGCGCGGGGACACAGCTCAATTATGAGGTTCTGAGTGACGCGATCGGCGCCGTGCGGTGCAACGCGCCCCTGGAAGCCAGCTGGAAAGCGCGGATCGATGCCGACTACAAAGCCCGCAGAAAGGGCACAAACAAATAACCGGAAAAGCCGCGGGCGCCCGTAAATCGGGCGTCCGCAGTTCGTGTCTTTACCCTACGCGCAGGTCGCCGCCCCTTTCGCAGCGGTTGCCCCAGAAATCGATGAGCTCGCCATCGCGGTAAACGCATACGATCTCGCAGTTATTGGAGCATTTTCCGCAGTTCACATCCCGGACGCGGAAGTCCATATGCTCTATGGCGAAGTCGAAATCCCGCCGCAGCTGGCTGGTCTTTGCCAGGATTGCCACGCCGATCGCCCCCATCAGGTGGCCATTGTCGTCCACGATCACCTTGCACTTCAGCGCCTGCTCAAAGGCGGCTACGACACCTTCATTTTTGCTCACGCCCCCCCTGGAACACCACCGGCGACACGATCCGCTTGCCCTTGCCCACGTTGTTCAGATAGTTTGCGACCACAGCATTGCATACGCCCGCCAGGATATCCTCCTTGGAATGCCCCATCTGGAGCTTATGCACCAGGTCCGACTCGGCGAACACGGTGCACCGCGCGGCGATGGGAGTCGGGTGCGTAGAGTGCAGCGCGTGCGCGCCGATATCCTCAATGTCGATTCCCAGCCGTTTGGCCTGGCTGGACAGGAACGCGCCCGTTCCCGCCGCGCAAAGCGTGTTCATCGCGTAGTCCACTGCCACGCCGTTCTCCACCAGAATGATCTTGGAATCCTGCCCGCCGATCTCCAGGATGGTGCGCACATCGGGGTAAAAGGTGGTGGTGCCCACAGCATGGGCGGTGATCTCATTTTTGACCACCGTCGCGTTTACGATCGTGCCCACCAACTTCCGGGCGCTGCCGGTGACGCCGGTTGCTACGATCTGATAGGCGTCCCGGTCGAATTTTTCCTCCAGGGCTTCCAGGAGCCGCTTCGCCGCCCCAATGGGGTCGCCCTCCGTCCAGATGTATTCGCTGCTGAGGACCTGGTTGGATTCGTCCAGGATCACGCCTTTGGTAGAAATTGAGCCAACATCAATGCCCAGATACGCTCGTTCCATTATACAAGTACCTTCTTTCGCATGGATAGCATGTCATAAAATGCTTCGATCCGTGTCATCAGTCCCACATCGCTGGTCTGCGCGTCAAAGGTCAGATACAGGACGGGGATTTTGTAGTCCTCGCTGAGATTTTGCAGTGCGGCCATCACATCGATCTCCGGTGTGCAATTGGCGGATTTGATGTGTACGATCCCGTCGAATCCGCGCTCCGCGTAATTCTTGGCCGCCCAGATATTCGCCGTTGAGGTGGGGCCCATGGTAAAGTTTGCATAGTCCTTGATCTTGACCTGCAGATTATTTTCCCCGGCATAATGCAGCGTTCGGTTCGAGAGCGTCATCCAGCGGTACACCTCTACGCCGAGGTCGGACAGCTTGCGCTCCACCTGCAGGTTGGAAAATTCGTCCATTGCGGTGTAGAATTCGCCTACGATGCCGACCCGCAGCGGATGGGTCGGCTTGCACACCTCCGCGGACGCGAAGGCCTGCTTTACCCGCTTATAGCCCTCCTCGATGTCCGCCTTGGAGGACGCGGCATACATATCCGACAGGAACCTGCGGTACGCTCTGTCGAATTCCGCTTTGTTCCGGGCAAATCCGCGATTTTTGTACAGCGTGCCGGTGATCTCGTCCACGTACTCCACCATCTTGACGGCTTCCAGAGCGGCCACGGCGACCTTGGCCATATTGACATCCGGATTGATCCGCTTGATCGCTTTGATATAGTCCTTCTTTTTTCCGGTATTATACTCCGCCAGGTTGATAAAGTCGAACTGGTACCCCATGTCCCGGAGGATCCGTTCCTGCAATTCTCCGTAATAGCCCAGCTTGCAGGAGCCCTGCACCATAATCAGGGTGTTTGCGCCGACCTCCAGCGCCTCAATCATGCTGCCCAGCGTGGTTTTAAAGGGCGTACAGACGAAATCCGGGCTGTTCTGCGTTCCCAGCTCCATGGTTCTGGCTGTCAGCTCCGGCTGCAGGATGCAGGTCACGCCCAGCCCATTCTCCAGGCAATAGCGGATGGCGCAGTTGTACTCCGCGTATCGGGTCATAGCGACGCTTCGTTTCTGTGTCATAGTACCAGCTCCTTCCGAAACCGGATGATATCCAGGAAGCTCTCCAGCCTGGTTTCCAATCCCGCGGTTCCGCTCTGCCCGTCCAGGACCAGGTTCAGCATGGGAATGCCGGAAAGCTCCCGCAGCAGCAGCTCGTTGACCATGGCATCCGTACCGCAGGGGAACGCGCTGAGCAGAATGATCCCATCCACCTTGTTTTTGTACATCCGAATGCCGCCAATGATCTCCCGGTTCAGCTCCCACGGGCAGGTAGGCGACAGCGCCCTGCTGCTCTTGAGGGCGTCCTCACGGATCCCCACATCGGCGCGCAGAGGAATTGCCCCCTGCTTGGTAAGGTATGTAGTAATGGGTTTGCCCATGAAAGGGTCCTCGATCACATAGCTGTGGGCGGCGATTAGGATGTGCATGCCATCCTTGCCCAGCAGCAGGTTTTGCTGCTTCACCCGCTCCTTCCAGAGCTGCTCCGCATCCTTCAGCGCCGCAGAATAGGCCTTTTTGCTGTCCTTATGGGTCGCGCCCAAAGACACTCCAAGCGCGATAAAGGCCGTTTCCTCTGTCTTGCCCTTCTTCACATCCACGTCATAGGTGAGGAACTTTTGCTCTGAATGCCGGAATGTGTCCCTCGTCACATCATACAGCGCTTCGAAACGGGGGCATAGTTCCCGGTCCTTCCCCAGATTACTGATGCGGGGGATCAGGATATAGGTGCACTGTCCGATCAGCGACTGCACATGGCCCAGATATATTTTCAGGGATAGGCAAGCTTCATCCAGCGCGATCGCGGACCCCGCGGTGAGCGTTGCCTGCGTGGTTGCCTTGCTGAGGACCACTTCGCAGCCCAATTTCCGGAAAAAGCTTTTCCAAAGATCTCCATATCGATAAAACAGCAATCCTCTTGGAATCCCAATCGTGATTTTGTCCATATGTCTGCATCATAACACGCCCAGGCGCCTGCGCTTGGGCGGCAATGTCATCCACCTGCCTTTCTCTTTGCAAGGAGTGCCTTGCCGACACGGTCCGTACATAGCCGGCCGCACCGCAATCCGGTTCATTTTATCCGTCTTAAATCTCGTCAACATCAACTCAAGTTCAACGATTGTTGAAGTTTCTCCGGCTGGCAGCCGGAGAAACGCTCTATATTTTCACCGCATACGCCCAAAAGCCCCGGCTCGCTGGAGCCGGGGCTGGGTTTCCGCCGGGCGCTTACGCTGCGTCCATAATTTTCTCCAGAGCGGCGCGGGACTACCGCGGCCCGAAGCATATCATCTTGCTGCTGCGGGCGCTCGGGCAGCATCCGCATCCGCTCCGATTCCGGAAGCCAGGCTGGGGAACATCACAACGCGGAAATCCCCCGTTTCCGTCCGGTTGACGGAGATTTGCACCGGATGCGCCTGCGCCCATTCCGGGTCTGCGTCCGCGATGGCGCGCCACTGGTCGTAGAATTCCAGGAACTCCCCGTACAGGCATTCCTCGGCTTTCCTGCGGGCCGCGGCGGCTTCCTCCACGGTGGCAAAGATCCCCAGGCGGTAGGTTTTGCCCTGGAAATGGATGACCGCCTTGTATTTTCCCCGGTACGGGTTCACGCCGGTCACGCCGGTGGTGCTGTCGCTGCGTACCCGTCGGCCGCGGAGCAGCTCCACCGTGGTCCCGGCCACGTGGGTCGTCCTGTCCTTCAGCTGCGCCTCGGCCGCCCGCTTCAGGCAGCCGCAGCTGATATAGTTCTTCCGCTGCAGGTCGGCGCAGGAATATTCCGCCTCATTGCCGCAGTCGCAGCGGCAGTGCCAGATGACGGACTGGTTGCGGTCGCGCCTGTCCGTGGGGTACAGCGCCGTTAATATGCCAAAGCGCTGGCCGGTGATGTCCTTCCTGGGGCGACTGTCTTTCTGGCAGGATTTGCAGCACTTTGTGCTGCCGTCCTTCAGGTACTGGGTCTGCACGAACTCCGTGTTCCCACAGTCGCAGCGGCATTCCCACAGGATGCGCTTATTGGCCCTTTGCGCGGTGGGTCCGACCACGGTAAGGCTGCCAAAGCGCCGGCCGGTCAGGTCGTCCCGGATGATCTGCACCGGCTTGCAGCCGCAGTTTGTCCTGACCCCTTTCCGAAGCTGGGCGCTTTCCCGGGTGACGATATTGCCGCAGTCGCAGCGGCAGCGCCACATCACGCAGCCCTGGCGGCGCTCCGGCAGGGGCTCCAGGGCGGTGAGCATGCCGAAACGCTGGCCGGTCAGGTCGGCCATGGCGAATTGTTTCGTTTTTTCATTGCGCTCTGACATAAGCTTCCACCTTGTCACAGGGATTTGCCCCGCCCGACCGTTCAAAGCTGGGCGATCGGGCGGGGCATTCATATGGATTGGATCGATGGGATCAGTAGACCGTCACGGTCTTGGTGCTGTTGGCGCCGTAGCGCACGGTGGCGGAGGTGGCCAGCAGGACCTTATAGCCGCTGGGGGCTGCCGCCTTGATCTCGGCCGGGGTGAAGATCGCCCGGCTGGCGGCGCTGGTCTGCACCTTGGTCAGGGTGACGATGCGGACGGTGGTCATTCTCAGGCGGCCGTTGTACTTCTGGTAGATGACGGTCAGGGTGGCGACCTTGCCGATCTGGACGTTCACGCTGCCGCTGTCGCCGTAGGTCACGGTCTGGTCGGTGACGCTGTCCTCATAAGCCAGGGCGTAGCCGGCGGGCATTGCCTCGTCCACGGCGGCCAGGATGTCATCGGAGGTGTAGGTGGAGGTGTCGCCCTCGGTGCCGGTGGCGGTGAGCTCAGTGCTGTCGATGGTGG
>JAJQHS010000016.1 GCA_021199635.1 Bacillota bacterium | reverse complement strand
CGGTAGTACTCCGTGGGCGCGCCGGAGGCGTCATAAAGCGTCCGTTCCTCCCAGAAAAGCCCCGGTTTTCCGCCCTTGCGGCAGCTGAGCAAAATCAGCGAAACATTCTGCCCGGGACGGTGCCGCAGAAGACGCAGGCGCTTCGGCTCCAGCTGCGCCGCGGCGGCACAGCGGCAGATTTCCGCCAGATGCTCCGGCTTGTGAACCAGAAAAAAGTCCCCGCCGAATTTCAGCGCCCGCCCGGCAGCAGTGAAAAGGGATTCCGTGGAGCAGCAGTCGTTCCGCCTCGCCAGAGGCACGGCGCTGTCCGGCCCGCCGGAAAAATAGGGCGGATTGGATACGCAGCAGTCAAAGCTGCCTGGGACCACCTGCGCAGGCGGGGTTCGCAGGTCGGCGAGGATGCTCTCAAGCCGCGATTGCAAACTGTTGCGCCGGATGTTTTCCAGGGCGCAGGCATGGGCGGCAGGGTCGATCTCCAGGCCGGTCACCCGGCAGCGCGGGTCCGCGGCGCACAGCAGCATCCCCAGCGCACTGCTGCCGGAGCCAAGGTCCAGCACCCGCGCATTGGGCGGCAGGCGGACGAATTCGCTCAGCGCGATGGAATCGGTGCTCAGCGGGAAGCAGCCGGGGGCAATTTCCAGCGTAAAGCCGTTTTGCAGAATTTCCATCTAGACCTCCAAAAAAATCAGTCTGCGCAGCCGGACGAACCGGGGTGCGCAGACTGACTGCAGATTCGGAAGAATCAGCCTTCTTCGATCGCTTCGACGGGGCAGTTGTCGGCGCAAGTGCCGCAGCTGACGCAGACATCGGCATCGATTACGTAGCGCTCCTCGCCCTCGGAAATCGCCTCAACGGGGCAGTTATCGGCGCAGGTGCCACACTTGACGCAAGCATCGGTGATAGTGTAAGCCATGATTTTCCCTCCCATATGTTTGTATGTTTTGGTGCATTCGAATCGATCAATGCACTCTTATTCTAGCATGTATTTCTAAAAATGCAATTCCTTTTTTCTATTTCTTTTGTATATTTTTTTCCAAGACCGGCAAAACTTCACGGGAAAAGGAGGGCGACTATGCGTTATGATGGGGAGGCGGCGTCGCTGATCCTGTCCGCGGCGGACCAGGCCAGACGTCTGGGGCACAGCTACGTGGGCAGCGAGCATCTGCTCCTGGCACTGGTGCGGGAGCCGGGGTGGATCGGCCAGCTTTTGCGCAGCTTCGGAATGACCGCGGAGCGGGCAGGGCTGTTCGCGTCGGCGCTGCGGGGGAATGGAACGCCGGACATGCCATTGCCCCAGGGGCTGACCGCCGGAGCCAGGGGGATATTGTCGGAAGCCGGCGGAGAGGCCCGCCGCATGGGCAGCAAGGGGGTATGCGCGGCGCATATTCTCCTTGCCCTTTTGCGTAAGGATAAAACGGCGGCTCAGGAGTTTCTGAGCTTGGCGGCGGTGGATCGCGACGAGGTATTCACCAGAGCCATCGATTATCTGCAATGGGAAACGGCACGGTCCGTCCCATTCAGGAAGGAGGCGGCGGATATGAAGCTGCTTGAGCAATTCAGCGAGGACCTGGTACAAAAGGCATCCGTTATGGAGCCGGTGATCGGCCGGGAGCAGGAGATCGATATGGTCATCAGCATCCTGAGCCGGAAGAACAAGAATAACCCTGCTCTGATCGGGGAGCCGGGGGTGGGGAAAACCGCTATCGCCGAGGGTTTGGCGCAGCGGATGGCGCTGGGGAATGTCCCGCCCCAGATGAAGGAGAAGCGGCTGATAAGCCTGAATATGGCCAATCTGGTGGCGGGCACCAAATACCGGGGGGAATTCGAGGAGCGGCTGCGGGATGTGCTGGCGGAGATCCGCCGCAGCGGCGATGTGATCCTGTTCGTGGATGAAATGCACACCATCGTAGGCGCAGGAGCGGCGGAGGGCGCGATCGACGCGGCCAATATTTTCAAGCCCGCCCTGGGCAGGGGAGAGCTGCAAATGCTGGGTGCGACCACCATCGAGGAGTACCGCAAATTCATCGAGAAGGACCCGGCGCTGGATCGGCGCTTCCGCCCGGTGATGGTGGAGGAGCCGAACGACCAAGCGACCCTGGCCATTTTACAGGGGCTGAAGCCCGGGCTGGAGCGGCACCACCATATGCGGATCACCGAAGACGCGCTGAAGGAGGCGGTGCGGCTTTCTATGCGGTACCTTCCGGAGCAATATCTGCCGGATAAGGCTATTGACCTGCTGGATGAAGGGGCATCCCACGCCAGGATGGAGGAGCTTCGCCAGGGCCGCGCTGTCAGCCAGCAGGCGCTGGAGCAGGAGCTGAACGATGCGGTGCGGGAGAGCCGGTTCGAGCGGGCAGCGGAGCTCCGGGATAAAATGCAGAAAATGGTCACCCGCAGCGCGGAGGGGCGGCGCCCCCGGATGGTCACCGCCGGGGATGTGGCATGGGCGGTTTCCGCCCGGACGGGGATCCCTGTGGGCAGACTCACGGCGGATCAGCGGGCGCGTCTACTGAATATGGAGCAGATTCTGACCCAGAGCGTGGTCGGGCAGGACACTGCGGTCCATGCGGTGGCGGAGGCGGTGCGCCGGGGCTTTTCCGGTATCCGGGACCCCCATCGCCCGGTGGCCTGCCTGCTGTTCACCGGCCCCACCGGCGTGGGAAAAACGGAGCTGTGCCGCGCGCTGGCGGAGGAGCTGTACGGCAGCCGGGACGCCATGCTCCGCCTGGATATGACGGAGTATATGGAGAAGCAGTCCGTTTCCCGGCTCATTGGCGCGCCGCCGGGATATGTGGGCTATGAGGAGGGCGGCAAGCTGACGGAAGCGGTACGCCGCAGACCCTATAGCCTGGTGCTGCTGGATGAGCTGGAAAAGGCGCACCCGGATGTGACGGGGATCCTGCTGCAAATCATGGAGGAGGGGGTGCTGACGGACGCCACCGGGCGCTGCGTCAGCTTCAAAAATACCATCGTGGTCATGACCTCCAACACCGGCGGGCAGATCAAGGGCGATGGTCTGGGCTTCCGCCCGGTAGGCAGCGCAAATGCGCGGGAGGATAGCCTGCGCCGCAGCTTCGCGCCGGAATTTTTAGGCAGGATCGACCAGATCGTTTGCTTTTCCAGCCTGGGGCAGACGGAAATGCAGCGCATTTCCGGAAAATATCTGAGCCAACTGCGGCAGAGAATGCAGGAAATCGGCATCCAGCTTTTGCTGCCGGAGGAGCTGAGCGCCCACCTGGCGGCGCAGTGCAAGCCGGCGGACGGGGCCCGGAACCTGCGGCGGCTGGTGCAGGAGCAGGTGGAGGGGCCGATCGCGGAATTTCTGCTGCGTGCCGGGAAGAAGCACTGCCGCCTGCGGCTGCAGCTGGAGCAGGGCACTGTCCTGGTCCGGGAAAAATAGAACACCTGTTCGAAAATTGGATTTTCCGGGAGATTTGAAAGATTTTTCGGAAAAATTTTGAAAAAAGATTGATTTTTTTCGAGGAAGGTATTATACTGTCACTATGTGGAGCAAAATGGCAGTAAAGTGGAGCAAAATGGAGGAGGTGAGGCACCATGATCGGAAAATACCCCGCAAAGCTGGACGATAAGAACCGGCTGTTTGTCCCCGCGAAGCTCCGGGAGGAGCTGGGTGCGGACTTTTTTGTGACGCTGGGGGTCAACTGCGGTCACCGGTGCCTGACCATCTACACCGCTACCGATTGGAAGCTCCTCAGCGACAATTACAACACTCTGCCTATTTCCCAGAAGGGCGCGGCCACCAGCCTGATTTTCATGAACGCTGTGGAATGCGCGCCGGATAAGCAGTTCCGCTTTGGGCTCAGCACCTTCCTGCTGGACTATGCCGGGATCGGCAGGGACGTGATGATCGTCGGCCGGGCAGGCCAGGCGGAAATCTGGAACAGTGCGGAGTTCGCCGCCTTCGAGCAGGAGAACCTCACCCCGGAGAAGCTGCTGGAATCCCTGGAAGCCATCGGACTATGAGTACGTTTCATCATGTTTCCGTTCTGCTGGAGGAGTGCCTGGAGGGGCTGAATATCCGCCCTGACGGAATTTATGTGGATGGCACCCTGGGCGGCGCCGGGCATGCCAAACAGATCGCCGCCCGGCTTACCACCGGGACACTGGTGGGGATTGACCGGGACAATACAGCCCTGGAGGCGGCAAGGGAGACCCTTGCACCATTTGGCGACCGGGTGAAGCTGGTGCATTCCAATTTCAGCCAGATCGCCCAGGTGCTGCAGGAGCTGGAGATTCCCGGTGTGGATGGCATTTTATTGGACCTGGGGGTATCCTCCCCCCAGTTGGACGACGGCGCGCGGGGCTTCTCGTATATGACCGACGCGCCCCTGGATATGCGCATGGACAGTGGCGACCCACTGACCGCGGAAGAAATCGTAAACACCTGGCCGTATGAGCAGCTGCGCCGGATCCTGTTCGATTACGGCGAGGAACGGTACGCACCCCAGATCGCCGCGGCGATCTGCCGCAGGCGGGAGCAGCAGAGCATCCACACCACGCTGGAGCTGGTGGACGTGATCCGCCGGGCAATGCCGCCCCAGGCGCTGCGGGAGAAGCAGCACCCGGCAAAGCGCAGCTTCCAGGCCATCCGCATTGCGGTGAACGATGAGCTGGGGGCCATCCGGCAGGTGATGGACAGTGCCGTCCCGCTGCTGAATCCCGGCGGGCGGCTGGCAGTCATCACGTTCCACTCCCTGGAGGACCGGATCGTGAAGAACGCCATGGCAGACGCGGCTAAGGGCTGCATTTGTCCGCCGGATTTCCCGGTGTGCGTCTGCGGCAGGAGCCCGCAGGTGCGGGTGCTGACCCGGAAGCCGATCACATCCGGGGGAGAAGAATTGAACGAGAATCCCAGAGCCCGCAGTGCCAAGCTGCGGATCTGCGAGAAGATATAGCCGCGCAGAACCGGCAAGAGGAGGGGCATTATGGCAAAGCAGCCGCAGGTACAGTATATCAACCAGTACATTTCCGGTACCATGGCGTACCAGCCGGAGGTTTCCCCCCGGCATGAGAAGAAGGCACGGCTGCCAAAGCCCCGCAGGGAGCGGAAGCTGCTGATCGAGGTTCGCCCGGCGGCGCTGCTGGGTATTGCCCTGGCTGTGGTGCTGCTGGTAATGCTGGTGTCCGGCGCGGTGCAGATGTTTGCCGCACAGCGGGAAGCGGAGCAGCTGCAGACCTATGTACAGACGCTGCAGCAGACCAACGCCGAACTGGCGGATACATACGCCTCCGGGTATGACCTGGAGGAGATTCAGGACCTTGCTCTTGCCATGGGCATGATCCCGGCGGAGCAGGCAGAGCAGACCCAGGTATCCGTTACACTGCCCAAAGAAACGGCGGAGCCGACGGCGTGGGAATCCTTCGCCGCATTTTTCAAGGGCCTGTTTGCATAATGGCTTTTTCCGGCCAATAGGATTGGATAGCAGCTGCGATGGGCGGCGAGGGATTCCCTTGCTGCCCATTGAAAGCAAAACCCAATCAGAAAGGCCGGTGTTCTATGGCAAAGGAAAGCAGAAGGAGGGAGTACGCCCGGCTCCGGGGAGACTCGGGGCATCACCGCAGGATATTGGCGGCGATGGCGATCCTGGGCGTGGCGGCCTTCGTGCCGGTGAGCCTTCAGCTGTACCGATTGATGATCTCGGAGTATGACTATTACTCCAATCTGGCGCTGCGTAACCAGACCCGGACCACCTCCGTCGCCGCTGACAGGGGGACCATTTACGACAGGAACATGAACATCCTGGCGATTTCCGTGGGTGTGGAAAATGTTTACCTGGACCCCCATGAGCTGAAGCAGTCCGGCGCGGATATGGAGTGGATATCCCAGGAGCTGGGGAGCATCCTGGCGCTGGACCCGGCGTGGATCCTGGAGCAAAGCCAGGACCTGACCATGCGCTACAAGCAGATCGCCGCCCGGGTCAGCGAGGATGTGGGCGCGCAAATTCGCAGCTTTATTAACGATAACGGCATTTCCGGCATCCATCTGGAGCCGAATTCCCAGAGAAATTATCCCTACGGCACCCTGGCGGCCCAGGTGATCGGCTTCACCAATGCCTCCAATACCGGCTCGGAGGGGATCGAGGCCTCCTACAACAGCTACCTGGAGGGGACTGCCGGGAAGGTAATCACCACCAAGGGCAATAACGAGATGGATATGCCCTATTCCTATGAAAAATATGTGGAGTCCATCCCCGGCTGTGACGTGATCCTGACCTTGGACACCACGGTCCAAGCCTGCCTGGAAAAACGGATGGAGGAGGCCATCGCCAAGTACGATGTGCAAAACGGCGCCTTCGGCATTGTGATGAACGTGAAAACCGGGGAGATTCTGGCCATGGCCACACTGGGCAGCTACGACCCCAATGCCTACCTGGGAATTGCTGACGAGGACACCGCCCTGGAGCTGGAGCAGATGCGCCTGAGCTACCTTACCTATCCGGAGGGCAGCGCATTGTACCAATCCGGGCTGGAGGCGTATCAGAGCGCGCTCACCGTTGCCCGGCTCCAGCAATGGCGCAACCGGGTACTTTCCGACGGCTACGAGCCGGGCTCCACCTTTAAGGTGCTGACCCTGGCGGCGGCGCTGGATAGTGGCGCGATCGATCTGGACACCAGCTTCTACTGTGCCGGTGCGGAGCATATCACAGGGCGCTCCCAGCTGCTGCACTGCTGGCGCTCTGCCGGACATGGGGCGGAAACCACTGCCCAGGCACTGCAAAATTCCTGCAACATCGCTTTCGCCCACATCGCTCTGAAAATGGGCGGGGAAACGTTCTATGATTATATACAGCGCTTCGGCATCCTGGAGAAAACCGGCATTGACCTGGCAGGGGAGAGCAAAGGCGTCTTCTTCTCTCAGGAGCTGATCACCGATACCGATAAGTGGGGCACAGCATCCCTGACCTCCGCATCCTTCGGGCAGACCTTTAAGCTGACGCCCTTGCAGCTGGTGCGGGCGATCGCCTCTGTGGTGAACGGCGGGTACCTGATGGAGCCGTATATCGTTTCCCAGGTTGTGGACAGCCAGGGGAACACGGTGCTGCAGCAGGAGCCGACGGTCATCCGCCAGGTGATCCAGCCGGAAACCTCCCGGATCATGTGCCAGCTGCTGGAGTCCGTCGTGACGGAGGGAACGGCAAAAAATGCCTCTGTTGCCGGATTTTCCATAGGGGGAAAGACCGGTACAAGCGAAAAAATTGACGTTTTTGATGAGAATGGCAGCCTGACGCTGGATAAAATCGTATCATTTGTGGGGATTGCGCCGATGGACGATCCGGAGTATATTGTACTGGTAGCGCTGGACACTCCATCCCGCTCCACCGGCATCTACATTTCCGGCGGGGTGATGGCCGCGCCTACGGTGGGCGCGGTGATGTCCGACATCCTGCCCTATCTGGGAGTGGAGCAGACCTTCTTCGAGGAGGATGCAGCCGGCAGCACGGTCATTCTGGAGCCGCTGACGGGCATGACGCTCAAGGAAGCACAGACGCTTCTGAAGGCCAGCGGACTGACTGCCCGGGCCATCGGCGGCGGCGAAACGGTCACAGGCCAGATCCCGGCGGCGGGGCAGAGCGTGCCCGGCGGCAGCGAGGTCCTGGTGTACCTGGGGGAGGAAGTCCCGACCGCCTCGGTGACCGTCCCGGATTTTCTGGGGATGAACCGCCAGCAGGCCAGTGACGCCGCAGGCGCGCTGGGGCTGTACATTCTTGTGGCGGGGAACCAGGAGATCACCCAGAATGTGATCGCGGTGGCGCAGGACATTGCCCCCGGGACCCAGGTGGATGTGGGGACCACCATACGTGTAAATTTTTCCGATACAACAGCCTCGGATTGACGGGGCGAAGGAGAGAATATGAAACTGAAGGAATTGCTGTCCGGCATCCGGGTCCTGGAGGCCACGGCAGATATGGAGCAGACCATCACCAGCGTGGTCTACGACTCCCGGAAGGCGGCGCCCGGGTGCCTGTTCGCAGCCGTCAGCGGCTTCGCGTCGGACGGGAATCGGTTCATCCCCATGGCTGTGGAGAGAGGCGCGGCCGCCGTTGTCACAGCCCATCGCCCGGAGCATCCGGTGCCCTATGTGCTGGTGGAATCCGACCGGCTGGCGCTGGCGCAGATCAGCTGCAATTATTTCGGCAATCCGGCTGAATCCATGCAGCTCATCGGGGTCACCGGCACCAACGGGAAAACCTCGGTGACGCTGCTGCTCAAGCAGGTGCTGGAGATGACCCGGGGCGCCAAGGTGGGCCTGGTCGGCACGATGGCCAATTACATTGGCGATGAGGAGATCCCAACCGCCCGCACCACGCCGGAAAGCTACGAGCTGCAAAGCCTGTTCGCCCGGATGCGGGACGCCGGGTGCCAGTATGCGGTGATGGAGGTATCCTCCCATGCCATCGCGCTGGAGCGGATCGGCGGCGTGCATTTCCAGGTCGCCGCATTCACCAATCTGACAGAGGATCACCTGGATTTCCACAAAACCATGGAAAATTACTGCGATACCAAGGCGCAGCTGTTTGCCCGGTGCGACCGGGCAGTGGCCAATCTGGACGACCCGTGGTTCGGAAGAATCACCGCCGGGGCATCCTGCCCGATCCTCACCACCTCTGCTGCGGCAGAGGCGGGGCTGTGGGCGAAGGAGATTTCCTTCCGGGCGGATGGCGTGTCCTTCACCGCGGTTCACGGCTGCGAGGAGCAGCCGGTGAGCGTTCCCATCCCCGGCCGATTCACGGTTTATAACGCCCTGACCGCGCTGGGCATTGCCATGGAGCTGGGCGTCCCCCTGCACGACGCGGCGCAGGCGCTGGCGCAGGTGCAGGGCGTCCGGGGCAGGGTGGAGGTGGTCCCCACACCGGGAAAGCCCTACACCGTGCTGCTGGATTACGCCCATACGCCGGACGGTCTGGAGAAAGTGCTGCGCTCCGCCCGGGATTTCTGCAAAGGCCGGCTGATCGTAGTGTTCGGCTGCGGCGGTGACCGGGACCCCATCAAGCGCCCCATTATGGGGAAGCTGGGCGTGGCGCTGTCGGATTTCGCGGTGATCACCTCGGACAATCCCCGGACGGAGGTGCCTGGGGACATCATCCGGGACATCCTGAAGGGCATCGACCCGGACGCGAAAAACTACGAAGTGATCGAGGACCGGCGAAAAGCGATCCGTTACGCTCTGGACATTGGGCAAAAAGATGATATTATTGTACTGGCCGGGAAAGGCCACGAAACCTATCAGGAGATCGGCGGTGTGAAGTACCACCTGGACGAGCGGGAGGAAGTCGCCGCTTACCTGACGGAAACGAGGAAATGATATGGCACAGATTACATTGCAGCAGGCCGCTCAGTGGTGCGGCGGCACCATCGACCCCAAGTACGCCGGGGTCACCTTCCTGAGCGCGAACAATGATTCCCGCAGCATTCGCCCCGGGGAGCTGTTCCTGGCGCTCCAGGGCATCCGCGACGGCCACGAGTTTGTCCCTATGGCGCTGGAAAACGGCGCTGCGGCGGTGCTATGCCGCCACTGCGACGGGGATTACCCCGCGCTGGTGGTGGACGATCCCAGAAAAGCGCTGGGGGACATCGCCCGGGAGGAGCGGAAACGCCTGAATATGAAGGTCGTGGGCGTGACCGGCTCCGTGGGCAAAAGCACGACCAAGGAAATGATCGCCAGCGTCCTGGAAACCACATACCGGGTGGGGAAAACGCCGGTGAACCATAATAACGACATCGGGATGCCCATGGCCATCCTGGCCATGCCGGAGGACACCCAGGTGGCAGTGCTGGAAATGGGGATGAACCATTTCCGGGAGATCGCCTACCTTTCCGGCATCGCCCAGCCGGAGATGGCGGTCATCACCAATATTGGCTCCATGCACATCGAGCATCTCGGCTCCAAGGCCGGGATTCTGAAGGCCAAGCTGGAGATCGTGGAGGGAATGCAGCCCAATGCCCGGCTATTCCTCAACGGGGACGACCCGCTGCTGTGGAACATGCAGAAGCAGGAGCAATTTCAGACAGAGTACTTCGGCGTAAGCAATCCGGAGTGCTGCGTGCGGGGCAGCGGCGTGGAGCTGGGCGTGGACAGCCTGCGCTTCGATGTCAGCGTCGGGAAAGATCACTTCAGCGTGGAGATGGCCATCGAGGGCGAGCATTACGTTATGGATGCCCTGGCGGCGGTATCCGTGGGATATGCCATGGGCGTACCTGCTGAGAAGATCCGCCAGGCGCTGGGCGGCTTCCGCAATATGGCCGGACGGCAGGAAATTTTCGAGGCCAAGGGCTGCACAATCATCAGTGACTGCTACAACGCCGGTCCCGAATCCATGGCGGCGGCGCTGAACGTGCTGGGCAAGCAGCCGGGGCGGCACATTGCGGTCCTCGGGGATATGCTGGAGCTGGGCGCCCATGCTCAGGCGGAGCATTACCGCATCGGCCGCATCGCGGCGGAGAAGGCCAGTGTTGTCCTGGCCTACGGGCAGAATGGGATGCGCGTGGTCAGTGGCGCCATTACCGGCGGCATGGACGGCAGCAGTGCGATGGCCTTCGAGGATCAGGACGCACTGACATCTGCGCTGAAGCGCCTGGCCCGGCCCGGCGACGTGATCCTGTTTAAGGGCAGCCATGGGATGCACATGGAGCAGGCTCTGGAAAAGTTCCTGAAGGATGAAACATAAGCGGGGGAGAAAGATATGACGAGAATCATTGTAACCGCCATTGCCGGAGGCATGCTGTCCGGATTGATCGGCTATTTGCTTCTGCCGGTGCTGCGTGCGCTGAAGGCGGGGCAGTCCGTGCGGGAGATCGGCCCCACCTGGCACAACAGCAAGGCGGGAACGCCGCTGATGGGCGGGCTGATGTTCATATTCTCCCTGGTGATCTGCCTGGTGATCTGCATCCCCACAATGGAGGATTATTCCGTCTTGTACGTTCTGGCGCTGGCGCTTTGCTTCGGCCTGGTGGGATTCCTGGACGACTTCTGCAAGGTAAAGTATAAGCGGGACCTTGGGCTGACGGCGCTGCAGAAAATGCTGCTGCAAATGGCGGTATCTGCGATTTTCCTGTATGTGCTGTACCGGCATGGGACCATGACCTGCGACCTGTACATTCCCTTCTTCAATGTTACGTTTTATATCCACCCGCTGGTGTATATTTTCTTTGCCATGTTCGTGATGGTGGGCTGCGTCAATGCGGTGAACCTGACCGACGGGATTGACGGCCTGTCCAGCTCCGTGACGCTGCCGGTGATGATCTTCTTCACGGCGGCGGCTTACCGGATGGAGCGGACCGACCTGGCGCTGATGCCCGCCGCGCTGACTGGCGGACTGATCGCGTATCTGTTCTACAACTGGCACCCGGCGAAGGTGTTCATGGGCGATACCGGCTCCCTGTTCCTGGGGGGCGTGGTGTGCGGACTGGCCTTCGCCCTGGATATGCCGTTGATCCTGATTCTGGTCGGGTTCGTTTACATTGTGGAGACCCTGTCGGACATCCTGCAGGTGACCTATTTCAAAGCGACCCACGGCAAGCGCCTGTTCAAAATGGCGCCCATCCACCATCATTTCGAAATGTGCGGCTGGAAGGAGACCAAAATCGTGCTGGTCTTCGCCGGCGTTTCCGCGCTGATGTGCATTCTGGCCTGGTTCGCGATCGCAGGCAGACTGGGCTGACGGCAACCGAAAGGAGAGGGCAATGGCAGCAGAGAATGCTCTGTATGCCAAAGAGAACCGCCGCCGGATCCCGGCGGGTGAAAGCGTAGATTTTCCGTTTTTGTTTCTGGTGCTCCTGCTGCTGGCGGTGGGGCTTGTGATGCTCTACAGCGCCAGCTCCGCCCAGAGCGAGTATGATACCGGCTACACCATATCCACCAAGTATTTGCAGAAGCAGGCGGTGTGCGCCGGGATCGGGCTGATCTGCATGGCATTCTTCAGCCGCATTCCCGCCGAGGTATGGCTGCGGGCGGCCTGGCCACTGTATGCGGTGAGCATTGCGCTGCTCCTGTCGGTGCTGTTGGTGGGGGAATCCGTAAACGGTGCCCGGCGGTGGATCAACATCGCGGGGATTCAGTTCCAGCCCTCGGAAATCGCCAAATTTACCATGATCGTCCTGTTCGCCAGGCTGACTAAGGGCTTCGGCCCGGACGCCGCCCGGTTCCGCTATGGCGTGCTGGGCTTCGGCGGCGCGCTGCTGGGGATATTGGTGCCCCTTGCACTGGAAAAGCACCTGTCCGCGAT